>JAEUOX010000111.1 GCA_016790475.1 Rhodoferax sp.
CGGATTGCGCCCGGCATGGTGCGTCAGCCCGACCATGTAAGCACCCACCCGCGCCGAGACGAAGCCGGCATGGCCAGACTGCTCCGACAACCGCGTCACGGCGGCATGCGCGCGCAGGCCCAGGCTGCGCCCGGCACTGGCCACCTCGCCGAAACCCAGCAGCATGACGCCCGGGCTGTAGCCCCGGCCGTCGCGCGCGCTGTCGAGCAGGCCCACGTCGCGCATCGAGCGCAGCAGCCGCGAGACATTGCTCTTCGGCAGGCTGAGCATCTGCGCGACCTCGGTCACCGTCAGCTCCGTGCGGGTGCTGGAGTAACAGCGCAAAACACTGACGGCGGCTTCGAGGGCGGACATTTGTGCCGAAAAATGGAACTGTGATTTCTAAAATTGGCATTATCTGGGCCGAATGATCGCACGACCTCGGTAGTAACCCTAAGTCCTTCGGAACCACTCGGACATGCGGTGCGAACCGCGCTCGGCGTGCGGCGCACCTGAACGTGCCGGTCTGCAACAATCCGCCGGCACCCTCTTGCCACACCCATGGCCGCCACCCCCGCCGAACTCCCTCCGACCGAGCCCGGAATCGGCTTTGCACCCGACGCCAGTGGTTCGCGCAGCACGCAGGCCGCCGGCCGGCGCATCCTGGCGGCAGCGCTGGAGCCGCTGCACGCCGACCATGCGGCGCAGGCGCTGGCCGAGCGCGACTGGCGGCAGGGCTATCCCCGGCACTGGCGGCACCTGGTCGAGGACAGTCTGGCCGCCCCCGGCGCGGTGGTCGCCGGTGCACAGGCCGGTCTGCAGGCGGCATGGCAGTCGATGGAATGGCGCACGGCTGCCGGTACCTGCAGCCTGGCGGCGGCGCTGGACGGTGCAGACGCCTCCGGCTGGCGGACGGTGACGCTGCAGGGCGAGGGCGACCCGGCGCCGCAACCCTGGTCCGTGCCGTTGGGCGACCGCCTGCTGCAGGGCGATGCGCTGCTGCGCCAGATCGACGACTGGTGCCAGCGCGGCATCATCGAGCCCGGCGCGGCAGAGGCGCTGGCCCGCTGCGTCGCCCATCCGGAATGGTTCGACCTGCGCGACCGCACGCTGGTGCTGCTGGGTGCGGCCAGCGAGGCCGGCCCGCTGGCCTGGCTGCTGCGCTGGCGCGCTAACCTGGTGGCGGTGGATCGGGACCGGCCAGCGGTCTGGCAGCGGCTGGCGGCGCTGGCTCGCACCGGCAACGGCGTGCTGCATGCCCCCTTGCGCGGCGACGCCGGCGGCAGCGTCCCCGGCGTGGACCTGCTGCGGGACGCGCCGGCCCTGGCCGCCTGGCTGGCCACCTGGCGCGGCACGCTGGACATCGCGGCGCTGGCCTACCTGGATGGCGAACGCCATGTGCGCCTGGTGCTGGCGATGGACATGGTGCAGGCCGCGCTGTGCGCCGCCCGGCCCGACACCGGCCTGGCGTTTCTGGCGACGCCGACCGATGTGTTCGTCGTGCCGCGCGCGGTGCAGGACGCCGCGCAGTCCCGCTACGCGCAGCGCCCGCTGGCCAGCCGGATCGCCCAGGGTGCGCTGGCGCTCGTTGCAGGGCGGCGCTTCTTCCAGCCGCCGTATTCCTCCGCCAACGCGCCGCCGGAGGGCGCCTATGGTGTCGCCGACAGCCTGGTGCTGCAGCAGGGCCCCAACTACGCACTGGCCAAGCGCCTGCAGCAGTGGCGCGCGATCGTCGCGCGCGCGGCCGGCCACCGCGTTTCGCTGAATGTCGCGCCGAGCACCACCACCGCATCGGTCCTCGGCAATCCGGCGCTGGCGGCCGGATTTGCCGGGGCGGACCTGTTCGGCGTCGAGGTGTTCGCGCCGGCCACGACGAACGCGCTGATGGCCGCACTGTGGGTGCACGACCTGCGCCACTCCGGTGCACCGGCCCACCCGGCCACGCGGCTGGCCCATCCGCTGGCGCACTTCATGGAGCAGGCCTGCCATGGCGGCCTGTGGCGCTGCCCCTACCTGCCGCGCAGTGCGCTGCCCTTCGCCGCCGCGGCGGGCTGGCTGCGGCAGCGTGGCCTGGCGCCACGGCGTTGATGCGGCGGGCAGGCGCCCTGCGCCGAGTTGTCAGCCCGACCCGGCGCAGGGCGGAAGCTTCGGCGGGCGCCAGCGATGCGCGGCCGGATCCGACAGACTGTGCAGGAAGGCCCGCAGATCTCGCGTCTCGTCGGTGGTGAGGCGCAGCGGCTGCAGGATGGCTTCCCCGTCCGCATGCAGTCGGTCCATGTTCAGCCGGGAATAGTGCTGCAGCACCGCGTCCAACGTGGGCAGCTGGCCGTCATGCATGTAGGGCGCGGTGCGCGCCACATTGCGCAGGCTGGGCACCTTGAACTCGCCAAAGTTGCGATGCTGCAGGTCGACATGGCGGGTCTTGAGCGCGGCCTCCGGCGGACCATCGCTCCAGGACGACAGCAGGTTGTGGGCGCTCGCCTGCAGCGCCTGGATGCCGCCGTGCCGGCCCGGATCGACCACCCCGGGGCGCACGAAGAACGGCACGCCGATGTCGGCAAACTCGCCATTGCTGAACATCGGTCCGACGTGGCACAGGTGGCACTGGCCACGCCCGACAAACAGACGCAAGCCCCGCTGCGCCGCCAGGGGATAGCGCGCTGCGGCCTGGCGGTCCCCGCGGGCCAGCGCGTCACGGAAATCATCGAAGGGCGTACGCCCGGACACCAGCGTGGCGTTGAACGCACCCAGGGCCTTGGCCGCCTGCACCAGGGTGGCTTCGGCGTCGTACCGGGGCGGCGCGCCGAACACCGCCGTCCATCGGCAGCTCAGGTCGGCGTCCCGCCGTACCACCGCCGCCACCCGCGCCGGCCTGCTGGCCATCTCACGCGGATCGACCAGCGGTCGGATGGCCTGCGACCAGAGGCTGTCGGCGGCACCGTCCCAGCCCTGCCAGCGTTCGTGGACGGCGTTCCAGACCGAGGGCGCATTGCGGTCCAGCGCCACCCGCCCCTGCGAGCGCGCGCGGCCATCGGTGTAGGCCCGCCCGGGCTGGTGGCAACTAGCACAGGCGAAACGTCCATCGGGCGACAGCCGACGCTCGAAGAACAGGCGTTGCCCCAGCGCGACCGCCTGGGCCTGGCCGGACCAGCGGTTACCCGGATCGGTCGCCGGCGGTGGCGGCCAGGGGCCATGCTGCTGGATGCGGGCCTGTTCGTCCGGCGTGAAGTCCAGCAACCCGGAATCGGCGCGGGCCCCGTGCGCCAGGCCAGCCAGCAGCAGCGCAAGCACCGGGGCCGGCAGCGGACGCCAGACCCTCATCGCACATCGAGCTCCTGATCCAGCCGCGCCGCCTGCGCGCCCTGGCCCAGGTCGAAGCGCAGGCGCCAGCGCCCCGGCATGTGGAACAGCAGTCCCTCGGCCTGGAAACGGCCCTGTCCCAGGTCCTTGACCGTGGTGCGGTAGTTCATGCCATGGCGATGGGCCGGCATGTCGGCATCCACCCGCAGTACCGTCGGCAAGGCCCGGCCGGCGTCGGCGCAGAGTTGCACCTGCAGGCTGAAATGCTGACCGACCGGAATGGGCCAGCGGCTCGGAGCCCAGGCCACCACCCATCCGGCGCCGGCCACCTGCTGCCGCGCAGCGGCGGGCAGCGCGCTGCCGCAGTCGCTGTCCGCACCGAAGACCGGCCCCGCGGCCGCCAGCACCACCAGCGCCAGCCAGGCCCTCATGTGCGGGTGGCGCCCCCGGCGCGCAACAGCTGCTCGGCGTTGCGCCAACCGATACGCTCGGCCACGGCCGGTGGCAGATCGGCCAGCCAGGCCCGCGAATACGCAGCGTGCCCTTCGATGTAGTGCCAGCGCTCGGGCGTGAAGGTGTCGGTGCCGATCATGAAGCGCTCTGGGAACTCCAGGAAGGCATCGCGCCAGGCCGGATCCACCTTGCCCTGGCTGGCGTGGTCTCCGCGGAAGGCGAGATCGCTCCACAGGCGCGGATGGCGACGCAGCATGTCGCGAACGCCTTCCGGCCGGTCGAAGCCGGAGTGGGCCCACAGCACCCGGGCGTCCGGCCACTGGCGGAACAGGCGCCCGATGGCGTCGACGTCCGAATGGGCATGCAGCACCAGATTGCGCTCGCGCGCCAGGGCCACCATGCGGCGCGGCACCGCCAGCTCGGCCTCCTCGCCGTACAGGTGGAATTCGCCGATGCCGACATAGCGGTACTTTGCCAGCCGCTCCTCCATGTAGCGCGCCACCAGCGGATCCCGCACCCAGGTGCCGATGTCGGCGCGGGTGCGGTAGGGGCGCAGCTCGGCGACGATCAGATCCGGCGCCTCGGCAATCAGCTTCTGTGTGCCCTCGTCGTTGGACGAGGACACCAGCGCGCCCTTCAGGCCGGACTTGCGCAGGATGGCCACGGCCTGCTTCGGCGGCACCAGTTCCCAGGCATCATGGCTGTAGTGGATGTGGGCGTCGAACAGCGGCAGGTTGTCGGCGGCGCGGGCGGCCGAGATGCCACCCCACCAGCCGGCAGCCACCAGCGCACCCCAGTGCCGGCGGTTCAACACCGGGCCTGCCCCGGGCCTCATGCGGCGCTCCTCTTGCGGGGAGTTCTCGGCTTGCGCTTCACCGGTGGCACGGGCTGTTCCGCCACCGGCACCGGCACCGGCAAGGCCCGCAATTCGTCGAACGCCTGCGCGATCGCCTCCGCCAGCGCCTTCACATCCGGCAAGGCGGCTGCATCGGCCATCAGCCCGAAATCCAGCGACTGGTCGTAACTCTGCACCGTGATGTTGAGCGCCATGCCGTGCACGACGATCGAGGTCGGGTAGTTGGTTAGCATCCGCGCGCCAGCCATGTACAGCGGCACCGGCGGGCCGGGCACATTCGAGATGGTCACGTTGGCCACCTGCCCCAGGCGGTCCGCCGCCCGCGTCTTGCCGACCAGCGCGGTGGCGGCTTCGAGCAGCCACGGCAGCCCCAGGCTCGGGAAGTCGGTGGGCAGGATGTTCTTGACGCTGCCCATGGCCGTCTTCATCGTGGCGCCGGCCGCCTTCACATGGGCCAGCCGGCGGGCCGGGTCTGCAATGTTCGTGCCCAGGCTGATCAGGCTCATCGAGGCCTGGTTGTTGCTGGTGGCGTCGCCCGCGGCGCGCAGCGAGATCGGCACCGCCGCCACCAGGCTCTTGCGCGGCAGCAGGCCCCGGTGGTGCAGGTAGTGGCGCAACGCACCGCCACACACGGCCATCACCATGTC
>JAEUOX010000153.1 GCA_016790475.1 Rhodoferax sp.
GCCCGGCCAGCCGCGCCGCGAGCAGCGCGCGAAAGCCTTCCGGATCACGGGCCCGGGCGAAGGCCGCACCGCCCGGGGCAGCCGGCTCCAGCAGCGGCGCGGCCTCTTCCGCTGGAATCTCCAGAACCTGCAACAGTCGCGCGATGTGGGCCGGCGTATTGGCCCCCAGCGCCAGCCAGCCGTCCCGGCATTCGAAGGTGTCGGCCGCCGGGCTTCCGGAGAAGCCCTTGTTGCCGACCCGTGGTATCTCCCGGTCGTTGGCCAGCGTCTCGCAGGCGAACGGATACATCAGCTGCAGGGCGCTGGCCCACATGCTGACGTCCAGGAAACTGCCCGCGCCGCTGTGATCGCGCTCGCGCAGTGCCGTCACGATCGCCAGTGCGCCCAGGATGCCGGTGGCCGCGTCGATGACCGGGAAACCGGTCTTGACTGGCGGACCGCCTTCGGTGCCGGCCAGCATCGTCATGCCGGTCAGCGCCTGGATGACATGGTCGTAGGCGCCGCGGCCGGTGCGCGCCGGGTCGCTGTAGCCATAACCGGAGATCGCGCAGTAGATGATGCGCGGGTTGACGGCCCGCACCGCGTCGTAGCCCAGGCCGTGGCGCTGCAGCGCGCCAGGGCGGTAGTTGTCCACCAGCACGTCGGCGTCACGCACCAGCGCCAGCACCTCGGCGCGCCCGGCCTCGGTGCGGATGTCGATCGCCCGCTGGACCTTGCCGGCATTGAGCGCCGTGAAGGCATGGGCACCCGAGGCCGACCGGCGGATCACGTCACCGCCGCCGGGCTTCTCGATCTTCAGGACCTCGGCCCCCATCTGTGCCAGATGGAAGGTGGCGAACGGGCCGGCGATCACGTGGCTGAAGTCGATCACCTTCACGCCGCGCAGGGCCTGCGGGGGGCGTTGCAGGGGCAGGACAGGCGCGGGCTGCATCGGAAACTCCATGAAAGGCGTGGATGGGTGCCGTCGATCAGCCGATCGTGGTGAGATTGGCGTCCTTGACGATCTTGGCGAACTTGCGGGTCTCGACCTCCATGAAGCGCCGGAACTCCGCCGGCGACTGGCTCAGCTGGATCACCGCGCCCGCCGCATCGGCGTCGGCACGCACCGACGGCGTGTTGTAGACCCGGGTGAAGGCCTTGAACAGCACGTCCACGACCTCCGGCGCCATGCCGGCCGGGCCCCAGACGCCGCCCCAGGCGTCCAGCGCCAGGTCGTCGGTCTTGAAGGTCTCGACCAGCGTGGGCACGTTCGGGAAGGCCGGCATGCGCTTCGCGCTGGTCACCGCCAGCGCCCGCACCTTGCCGGACTGCACCTGCGGGATCGCGGTGGAGGCCACCGGGAACGCGAAGTGCGTGGCGCCGGACAGCAGGGACGGAACGATCTCGACAGAGCCCTTGTACGGAACATGGACCACATCGAGCTTGGCCTCGACCGCGAAGGAGGCGCCGCACAGATGGGCCCCGCTGCCAACACCGCCAGAGGCGTAGTTGAACTTGCCCGGCTCCTTCCGGATGGCAGCCACCAGGTCGTCGATCGTGCGGAACGGCGACGCGGCGCTGACCACCAGCATCAGCGGGCTGAAGCTGGTCAGCGTGATGTGCGTGAAGTCCTTCAGCGGGTCGAACTTCACGCTGGGCTGCATCGCCTTCTGCACCACATGGGTCGACGCGCCGGTGATCAGGTTGTAGCCGTCGGGGGCCATCCGGGCGACCTCCTGGGCGGCCAGGATGCCTCCGGCACCGACGATGTTCTCGACGACGACAGTGGCCTTGCCCAGCGTGTCGGCCAGCGTCAGCGCCATCTTGCGCGTCATGACATCCGGGCCTCCGCCGGCGGCATAGGGCACGATCAGCCGGATCGGACGGCTCGGGTAGGCGGCAGCCTGTGCCCGGCCGATGGCCGGGATCCCCAGGCTGGCGGCGGCCAGGCCGAGGGCGCGGAAATGAAACTGGCGACGGGTGGTCTGCATGCAAGTCTCCTTGAGGCGGATGGCAGGGGCGGCAGGGTCGACGGACCGGATGGAGATCATGCCACCATCCGGGCCCGGTCCGGCGCAACGCACGGCAAGGGGATTGCCAGTCCGCAATAATCCGAGCTTTCCACCGCCAGTAACACGCACCATGCACGACACATTCGCCGCCACCAAGGACAACGACAAGGAGCCCGCCGCGAAGGGCGACAAGGCCGACCGCCTGGAGGAACAGCTGTCCTTCCAGTCGCGCTTCGTGCTGGTCTTCGGCGAGATCGACGACAAGCTGGCCCAGGCCACCTGCCGGCGACTGCTGGCGCTGTCCGAGGCCTCCGACGCACCGATCACGATGCTGATCTCCTCGCCCGGCGGGCATGTGGAGTCCGGCGACGCGATCCACGACATGATCCGCTTCGTGCGCGCACCGGTCACGACGGTGGGCAGCGGCTGGGTCGCCAGCGCCGGCGTGCACATCTACCTGGCGCCACCCAAGGAGCGCCGGCTGTGCCTGCCCAACACCCGCTTCATGATCCACCAGCCGGCTGGTGGCGCCGGTGGCCAGGCCAGCGACATCGCGATCCAGGCCAAGGAGATCCTGAAGACGCGGGAGCGCATCGCCCGCACGATCGCGACGCAGACCGGCAAGGCCTACGAGGCCGTGCTGGCCGACATCGAGCGCGACTTCTGGATGAGCGCGGAGGAGGCGATCCAGTACGGCATCGTCTCCCGCACCATCGAGCGCCAGTCCGAACTGCGCTGAGCCTGTGGCCATGCCGGCCTGCCTGGGGGCCTGGCGCGCCCTGCTCGTGCTGCTGCTGGCCGTGGCGGCCGGTGGCGTACACGCGGAGGGGGCGCCGCGCGGGCCGGAAGGCTTTCGCAACAACTACCCGCACGAGGGCAAGGGCAGCCTGTGGGCCTGGCAGTGGGAGCGCCTGCGCAAGGGCCTGCCGGAAGCGCCGGAGGGCGGCTGGCCGATTCCTGCGCAGAAGACCGATCCGGCCCTGCTGCGCACGCCGGACAACAACCCTTCGGTGACCTGGATCGGGCACGCCACGATGCTGGTGCGGCTGGGCGGCAAGACGATGCTGTTCGACCCGGTGTTCACACAGCGGGCCTCGCCGCTGAGCTTCGCCGGCCCGCGGCGCATCGTGCCGCTGCCGATCACGATCGCGGAGCTGCCGAAGATCGACCTGGTGATGGTGTCGCACAACCACTACGACCACCTGGACGCCGACACCGTGCAGCAGCTGGCGGCCCACCCGCAGGGCAGCCCGCGCTTCCTGGTGCCCCAGGGCCTGAAGGCCTGGTTCGCGGCGCTGGGCATCACCCCCCTCGACGAATACGACTGGTGGCAGGAGACCGCCGAAGACGGCCTGCGCATCACCTTCGTGCCGGTGCAGCACTGGAGCCGGCGCCGGCTCGACGACACCAACGCGACGCTGTGGGGCGGCTGGGTGGTGGACGGCGCCGGGCTGCGCATGATCCATACCGGAGACACCGGCTACTCGCAGGATTTCAAGGACATCGGCGCGCGCCTGGGCCCGTTCGACATGGCCTTCATCCCGATCGGCGCCTATGCACCGCGCTGGTTCATGAAGGTCATGCATGTGAACGTGCCGGAAGCGGTGCAGATCCGCACGGACCTGCGCGCCGAGCGTGCGATCGGCATGCACTGGGGCACCTTCGAGAACCTGACCGACGAGCCGATGGATGAGCCGCCGAAGCTGCTGGCCCAGCGGCGCCGGGAGCTGGGGCTGTCTACCGACCAGTTCGATGTGCTGCGCATCGGCGAGACCCGGCGGCTGGAGCGGGTGCGGCCCTGAGCCGTCACGGGCTGGCATGGTCGCTGCGTCGCCCGAGCTCTCCGGGCCGCGCCCTTTGCGACGGCGCGATCTTCTGACCACCTTGCCAGGCCTCGCCACGATGCTGACCCTGCCCTCCGGATCTTCCCGCGCCGATGCCTCCCACGCGCAACTGGCGTCCTATTACGACCGCCATGCCGCGCTGATCGACGGAACCGTGTTCGGCTGGGACGGAGCGGCCCACCCGCGGAGGCTGCGCGGCGGCATCCTGCAGGTGGCCGTGTCCCGGGATGCCTGGTATGGGGTGACATCCGCCGGCGAGCTGTCGCGCTGGAGCGCACCCGAGCCGGCCGCCGCCGTGGTGCTGCAGCGCGGCGTCGCGCGGGTCGCTGCCGGCGCGTCCGGCTGGATTGCGCTGGACCGCGACGGCAGCGCCTGGCAGGCCGGCAGCAACGATGTCGCGGTGCGCGTGATGGCCGACGTGCTGGATGCCGCCGTCGGCGACAGCGCGGACTATCTGGTCACGCGCGACGGGCGCGTGCATGTGCGCGGCCTGGCGCACCGTGGCCAGTACGGGGACGGCCTGCTGCGCGCGACGCCCGACTATGTGGCCACCGCGACCGACGCGGTGGCGGTGCGCGCACACACCGGCCATGCGGTGCTGCTGCGGCGGGATGGCACGGCGATGGGCACCGGTGGCAACCGCTTCGGCCCCCTGTCCGCCCACGGCCTGGGCGACAAGGCGGACCGCTGGGGGCCGATCTTCCAGGAGGCGGTGGCCATCGCGACCGGCTCCCGGCACACGCTGGCACTGCGGGCAGATGGCAGCCTGTGGGCCTGGGGCGACGGCTTCGCGATCCAGCCGGCCCGGCTGATGGAGCGGGTGCGCGCCGTCGCGGCCGGGGACAGCGCGACGATCGCTCTGGATGCGCAAGGTGTGCTGTGGCAATGGGACGCCGGGCACGGCCCCCGCAGGCTGACCCTGCCTGCGGGCTGACGCCACCCGGGCGGCGTCCGGTGGCCCGGACTACTGGGGCACCAGCCCGGCCGCCTTGACCAGTTCCGCATGCTCCTTGATCTCGCGCGCGATCTGGCGCTGCACTTCCTCCGGCGTGCTGAACGACACCTCGATGCCGCTCTCGGCCAGCTTGGTCTTCTGGTCGGCGTCGAACGCGGATTGCACGGCGCGCTGCAGTTGGTCGATGATCGGCCGGGGCGTGCGGGCCGGCGCCAGCAGCGCCATCCAGGCCGACAGATGCAGATCGCTGACGCCGGCCTCCGCCATCGTCGGCACCTGCGGGAACACCGGTGAGCGCGTCGGGCTCATGACACCCAGCGCGTGCAGCTTGCCCGACAGGACATGGGGCACCGCCTCCGGCATGACGGCGAACATCACGTCCACCGTGCCGGCCAGCATGTCGTTGATCGCCAGCGCGCCCCCGCGATAAGGCACATGCAGCATCCTGGTGTGGGTGCGGGACTCGAACAGCAGCCCGGCCAGGTGCTGCGGGCTTCCGTCGCCCGAGGAGGCATAGGTGAGCTTGCCCGGGGCCGCCTTCACGGCCGCCAGCAGCGCCGCGACGGTCGGGTACTTCTGCTTGTCCTTGACGATCAGCACCATCGGCTGGTTGACCAGGCGGGACACCGGCATGAAGTCCGCCTCCGGGTCATAGGACAACGTCTTGAAGATGCTCTTGTTCGTCGTCAGGAAGGACGCCGGCGAGACCGTCAGCGTGTAGCCGTCGGCCGGCGCCTTGGCGACGGCGGGCATGCCGATCTGGCCGGAGCCACCGGCGCGGTTGTCGATGACGAAGGGCTGCCCCAGCGACGCGCTGAGCTTCTGGCCCAGCATGCGGGCGATCATGTCCACACTGCCCCCTGCGGGCAGCGCGACGATGACCTTCACCGGCTGATCCGGATACTTCGGTTGGGCCTGCACCGGGGCGGTGCAGGCCAGCGCCATGAGCACCAGGGCCAGGGCGGACGAGAAATGGCGTTTGAACATGCGCTTACTCCGAGAACAGGACAAAGGTGAACGCCCCGCTGCGGTCCCAGCAGGCGATGCAGTGCGTCGTCGGAACATCCGCAAGAAGCATGCCCCGGCTCCGCGCGCTGCGCCGGCAAGTCTAGAGGGCAGAATGCGGCATCGCGTCGGGTTTTCTTATATCCGGCATAAGGCATCGCGCAGCACCTACGGACGAAGCAGAGGGCTCCATGGCACGCACCAACGATCCGCTGGACACCTATCTGCTGCGCGTGCTGGTCACGCTGCTGACCGAGCGGAACCTGACGCGGGTGGCGACCCGGATGAACCAGACACAGCCGGCGATCAGCGCCGCGCTGCGCAAGCTGCGCACGGTGTTCCAGGACGAACTGCTGGTGCGCAATGGCAATGCGATGGTGCCCACCGCGCGGGCGCTGGAGATCCTGGACACCGCGCGCGGCGCACTGCAGAGCATCGACCGGCTGTTCATCGCGGGCAAGCCCTTCGAGGCCGCGCAGTCGCAGGCCCTCTTCAAGATCGGATGCCCCGACTACCTGTCGACGGTCTTCCTGGCCGGCGTGACGCAGGAGCTGCGCCGCAAGGCCCCGCAGGCCCGGCTGCTGGTGCACCCGCTGGGACCCGGTTTCGATTTTGAGCGGGCCCTGGCCGACGGCGAACTGGATGTCGTGATCGGCAACTGGCCGGAGCCGCCGGAGCAACTGCACCAGGCCCCCCTGCTGGAGGACGACATCGTGTGCCTGATGGACCACCGGCACCCGCTGGCCCAGGCCGGCCTGTCGCGCGAGCAGTACCTCCGCGCGCCGCACATCGTGCCGCTGCCGTACTCCTCGACGCACCGCGGCGTCATCGACCGGCACCTGGCCAGCCTGCGGGTCACGCGCAACGCGCGGGTGATCGTGCCCTTCTTCAGCATGGCCCCGCATCTGCTTCCGGGCTCGGACCTGATCTTCACGATCAGCCGGCACTTTGCCGATCACTACGCCGGATTCCTGCCGCTGAAGGTGGTCGACTGCCCGATCGACTTCCCGCCGATGCGCTTCTACCAGATCTGGCACAGCCGCAGCCATGCCGACGATGCCCAGCAGTGGCTGCGCGGGATCCTGAAGCTGGTGGCTGGCAGGATGCGCCGCACCGGCGCGCCGGCCGGCTGAGCGGCCGCTAGCGGGTCTTCGGCAGCCAGATCGCCACCACACCGAGCAGCGGCAGCCAGGCGATGCCCTGGTAGACCAGCTCGATGCTGCTGCGGTCCGCCAGCAGACCCAGCACCGCGGCGCCCAGCCCGCCCATGCCGAAGGCGAAGCCGAAGAAGAGGCCGGAGACCGTGCCGACCTTGCCAGGCATCAGTTCCTGCGCATAGACCAGGATCGCGGAGAACGCCGAGGACATGATCAGGCCGATCACGATCGTCAGCGTCGTGGTCCAGAACAGGTCGGCATGGGGCAGCAGCAGCGCGAACGGCGCGACGCCCAGGATCGAGAACCAGATCACCGGCTTGCGCCCGAAGCGGTCGCCGATCGGCCCGCCCAGCAGCGTGCCGAGGGCCGATGCGAGCAGGAACACGAACAGGTACATCTGCGCGCTCTGCACCGAGAGGCCGAACCGGGCCATCAGGTAGAAGGTGTAGAAGCTGCTGAGGCCGGCGGTGTAGAAGTGCTTCGAGAAGATCAGCACCAGCAGCACCGCAATCGCACCCACGACGACCCGGCGCGGATACGGCGCCACCGGCGCCGGGGCGCGGCCTGCCGCGCCGCTGGCGAAGGCCGCACGGCGCTGCGCCGCGTACCAGCGGCTGACCTGCAGCAGCAGCACGATACCCAGCAGCGCGGCGCCGGCGAACCAGGCCACGCTGCGCTGCCCGAAGGGCACGACCACCGCCGCGGCGATCAGCGGCCCGATCGCGCTGCCGGTGTTGCCGCCGACCTGGAACAGCGACTGCGCCAGACCGTGCCGCCCGCCGGAAGCCAGGCGTGCAATGCGGGAGGACTCCGGATGGAAGATCGCCGAACCCATGCCGACCAGCGCCGCCGCCACCAGCACCGACACATAGTTCGGCGCATGGGCCAGCAACAGCAGGCCGACCAGCGTGCAGCCCATGCCGAAAGGCAGCGAATAGGGTTGCGGCCGCCGGTCGGTGGCCAGGCCGATCAGCGGCTGCAGCAGCGAGGCCGTGAGCTGGAAGGTCAGCGTGATCAGCCCGATCTGGCCGAAGCTCAGGTGGAAGTCCCCCTTCAGGATCGGGTAGATCGCCACGATCAGCGACTGCATCATGTCGTTGATCATGTGGGAGGTGCTGATGGCACCGAGGACGCCGAAGGACGTGCGGGGCGCGGCGGCTGCGCTGCCGCTGGCGCCACGGGTTGCGGAGGAGACCGTCATCGTGCGCCGATTATGCGCCGCGCCCTGGCCGGGTCCCCGGGCCGGCCACCTACCTGTTAGGCTTGGCACTTTCGTCTGCCCCTCCCCCATGAGTTCTGCCAGCACCGAACGCGCCAAAGCCCAGACCCCCCGCTCGCTGTCGGGGCTGCTGCCCTTCCTGCGGCCCTACCGCGGCCGCATTCTGCTGGCCGTGGTGTTCCTGGTGCTGGCGGCCGTCAGCACGCTGCTGTTCCCGGTCGCGCTGCGCGGCCTGATCGACGGCGGGCTGGTGAGCCCGGCCCTGGCCGGCGGCGACCGGGGCGCGCAGCTGATGGCGCTGCGCTCGCATTTCATGGAGCTGTTCGCGGTGGCGGTAGCGCTGGGCCTGTTCTCGGCGGCCCGCTTCTACATGGTCAGCTGGCTCGGCGAGCGCGTCACCGCCGACCTGCGCAACGCGGTCTACGCGCATGTGCTGCGCCAGAGCCCGGAGTTCTTCGAGACCACGCAGACCGGCGAGGTGCTGAGCCGCCTGACGGTGGACACGACGCTGGTGCAGACGGTGGTCGGGTCCTCGTTGAGCATGGGCCTGCGCAATGCCGTGATGGGCACCGGCGCGCTGGTGATGCTGGTATGGACCAATCCCTACGTGATGCTGCAGGTGCTCGGGGTGCTGGTGCTGGTGGTCGTGCCGAGCCTCTATTTCGGGCGCCGGGTACGCCGCCTGTCGCGCGCCAGCCAGGACCGCGTGGCCGACTCCAGCGCGATCGCGGCCGAGGTGCTCAATGCGATCCCGGTGGTGCAAAGCTACACCGCCGAGGGCCGGGAGGCGCAGCGCTTCGACACCTCCACCGCGAACGCGTTCCAGGTCGCGATCCGGCGCACGCGGGCCCGCTCGCTGCTGGTCGGCTTCATCATCATCGCCACCTCCGCGGCGCTGCTGTGGGGCCTGTACGCCGGCACCCAGGCGGTCATGGCCGGGCGCATCTCCGCCGGGCACCTGGGGCAGACGGTGGTGTACGTGATCATCCTGGCCAGCGCCTTCGCGGTGCTCGGCGAAACCTACGGCGACCTGCTGCGCGCCGCCGGCGCCACCGAGCGGCTGATGGAGCTGCTGGACACCCGCTCGCCGATCCATTCGCCAGCCCACCCGGTACGGGTGCTGCCGCCCTCCTCCGGCACCGCGGTGCGCTTTGCGGACGTGCAGTTCCATTACCCCTCGCGCCCGACGCAGAAGGCGCTCGACCGCTTCAGCCTGCAGGTGGCGCCCGGCGAGACGGTGGCCCTGGTCGGGCCCAGCGGCGCCGGCAAGAGCACGGTGTTCCAACTGCTGCTGCGCTTCTACGACCCGCAGCAGGGCAGCATCCTGCTGGGGGACACGCCGATCCGCAGCATGGCGCTGGAGGATTTGCGGCGGCAGATCGGCATCGTGCCGCAGGACGCGGTGATCTTCTCGACCAGCGCGCTCGAGAACATCCGTTATGGACTGCCGGACGCGACGGATGCGCAGGTGCACGCGGCCGCACAGGCCGCCTTCGCGGACGAGTTCATCCGGCGCCTGCCGGAGGGCTACGACACCTTCCTCGGCGAGCGTGGCGTGCGCCTGAGCGGCGGGCAACGCCAGCGCATCGCAATCGCACGGGCGATGCTGAAGAACCCGCCGCTGCTGCTGCTGGACGAGGCCACCAGTGCGCTGGATGCCGAGAGCGAGCGCATGGTGCAGGCCGCACTCGAGTCGGCGATGCGCAACCGCACGACGCTGGTCATTGCCCACCGGCTGGCCACGGTGCAGAAGGCGGATCGAATTCTGGTGCTGGACCAGGGCGTGGTCGTCGAACAGGGCACCCACACCACGCTGGTGGCGCAAGGCGGCGTCTACGCGCGCCTGGCGTCGCTGCAGTTCAACGGCTGATGCCGCCGCGTTGCGGCAGGATTATTGCAGCGGGCCCTTCAGGGCGTCGGGCAGCGGCAGCGGCATCACGGCGATGCCTTCCTCCAGCAGCGATTCGGTCTGCTCCGGCGTGGCCTGGCCGCGGATGCCGCGCTGGGCCGCCTCGCCGTAGTGGATGCGGCGCGCCTCCTCGGCGAAGCGGGTGCCGACATCCTCGGTCTGGGCCAGCACCTTGCGGGCCAGTGCCATCCAGGCGGCCTGCAGGTCCTCGGAGCCGGCGCCGGCAACGACGGCCTGGGGCTTCGTGTCGGCCGGCTCGCGCACATGGGCCAGGTTCAGGCGGGGGGCGCTGAGCTTCTTCGTGACCTGCGCGTCCCCACACATCGGGCAGGACACCAGGCCGCGGGCCTGCTGGCCGGTGAAGTCCTCCTCGGAGGCAAACCAGCCTTCGAAGACGTGTTGACTGCCGCACTGGAGGTCAAGGACTTTCACGGCGCGATTATCCGGCGGCCGGACCGGCCGCGGCGGGTTGCCATTCCAGAGACCATGCGCCGCTGGCGAGGTTTTGCAGCCACAGCGCGGCCGCCAGCGTCTTGCCGTCGGTGATGCGGCCGTCGCGGCACCACAGCAGCACGTCGTCCAGGCCGACGCTGATCACGTCCAGGAACTCGCCCTCGTCCAGGGCACGCTCGCCCGCCCGCAGGCCCCGGGCGAACCAGACATCGATGATCTCGGTCGAGTAGGCCACCAGCGGATGCAGCACGCCGGCATGGGCCCACTCGGCCGCACGGTAGCCGGTCTCCTCGCGCAGTTCGCGCTGGGCGCACAGCCAGAGGTCCTCGCCCGGGTCGCGCTTGCCGGCCGGGAACTCGGTGATCACCTGGCCGACCGGATAGCGGAACTGCCGCTCCATGATGACCTGCCAGGGCGCGCCGGCCGGCGTGTCGAGCAGCGGGACGATCATCACGGCCCCCGGATGCACGACGTATTCGCGCGTCGCGTGGCGGCCGCTGGGCAGGCGCACCGTGTCGCGGCGCGCATGCAGGAAGTTGCCGTGCAGGATGTCCTGGCGCGCGTCCAGGTGTTCGATCAGGTGGTCGTCCGGGGGCGGCATGGCGCGGCGGCCGGCGGGCTCAACCCGCCATCATGCTGGAGACGGCGCGCGCGCACAGCGCCATCAGCCCGCCCGGGAACAGGCCGATCACCAGCACCAGCGCGCCGTTGAGCGACAGCACCACGCGCACGTCGCCGCTGGCCTGGATGGCCTCGGTCTGTGCCGGCGCGTCGAAGTACATGACCTTGATCACGCGCAGGTAGTAGAACGCGCCGACCAGCGACATCATCACCGCGAACACCGCCAGCCCGATGTGCATCGCCTGCCCGGAGGACACCAGCGCCTGCAGCACCGACAGCTTGGCATAGAAGCCGACCATCGGCGGGATGCCGGCGAGCGAGAACAGGCACACCGCCATCACCGCGGCATACAGCGGGCTGCGCTGGTTCAGGCCGGCGAAGTCGGTGATCTCCTCGCTCTCGAAACCCTTGCGCGACAGCAGCAGGATCACGCCGAAGGTGGCCAGCGTCGTCAGCACATAGGTCACGATGTAGAACATCGCGGAGCCGTAGGCATCGGCGGACGACATCGAATTGCCGTTGATGACGCCGGACATCAGCCCCAGCAGCACGAAGCCCATCTGCGAGATCGTCGAGAAGGCCAGCATGCGCTTCAGGTTGGTCTGCGCGATGGCCGCCAGGTTGCCGATCAGCAACGAGCCGATCGACAGCAGCATCAGCATCTGCTGCCAGTCCAGCGCCAGCGGCAGCATGCCTTCGACCAGCAGCCGGATGAAGATCGCGAAGGCCGCCAGCTTGGGTGCGCCGCCGATCAGCAGCGTGATCGAGGTCGGGGCACCCTGGTAGACGTCCGGGATCCACATGTGGAAGGGCACGACGCCGAGCTTGAAGGCCAGCCCGGCCACGACGAACACCAGACCGAACACCAGCACCTGGTGCTGGATGCGGCCGGACGCGATGACCTGCGCCACCTCGTTGACATCCAGCGTGCCGGTCGCACCGTAGAGCATCGACATGCCGTACAGCAGGAAGCCGGAAGCCATCGCGCCAAGCACGAAATACTTCATCGCGGCCTCGGTGGCGACGACGTTGTCGCGCCGCAGCGCGACCAGCGCATAGCTGGACAGCGTCAGCAGCTCAAGCCCCATGTAGATGACCAGGAAGTTGTTGCCGCCGATCATCAGGAAGATGCCCAGCAGGCTGAACAGCGACAGCGTGAACAGCTCCCCGCCACGCAGCATGTCGCGCTGCTCCGCATAGGGGCGGCCATAGACCAGCGTCACCAGCACCGCCACCGTGGCAAAGCACTTGAGCCAGTTGCCCATCTGGTCACTGACGATCAGCTTGCCAAAGCCGTACTGGTTCAGGCCGCTGAGCGCGTACTCGGCCTGGATGCCGGCCACCAGCAGCAGCGTGGCGATCGTCATCCAGTAGGTGGTCTGGCGGCCGGCCGTCTTGACGCCCAGGTCGACCAGCGCGATCAGGCAGGCCAGCGCCAGCAGAGTGATCTCGGGGTAGACCGTGATCCAGCTGTATTGGTCAATCATTGTCCGGGTCTCTCAATTCAACTTGGAAATCGCCACGTGCCGGAGCAGTTCGGCCACCGAGCTGTTCATCACGTCGGTGAAGGGCTTCGGGAACACGCCCATGTACAGCACCGGGACCGCCAGCAGCGTCAGTGTCAGGAACTCGCGCGGGTTGATGTCCGACAGGCCGCGGACGTCGTCGTTGGCGACGGCACCGAGGTACACACGCTTGAACATCCACAGCGTGTAGGCCGCACCGAAGATCAGCGCCGTCGCGGCACCGAGACCCAGCCAGAAGTTGTATTTCACGGCCGCCAGGATCACCATCCATTCGCCGACGAAGCCGGCGGTGGCCGGCAGCCCGCAGTTGGCCATCGAGAACAGCAGCGCGAACGCGGCGAACTTCGGCATCGTGTTGACGACGCCACCGTAGCTGGCGATCTCGCGCGAGTGCACCCGGTCATAGAGCACGCCGATGCACAGGAACATCGCCGCCGACACGAAGCCGTGCGCGATCATCTGCACGATGGCGCCGGACACGCCCAGATCGCTGAAGATGAAGAAGCCCAGCGTGACGAAGCCCATGTGCGCCACCGACGAATAGGCGACCAGCTTCTTCATATCCTTCTGCACCATTGCGACCAGGCCGACATAGATCACGGCGACCAGCGACAGCGTGATCATCAGCCCGGCCCATTCGCGCGAGGCGTCCGGGGCGATCGGCAACGAGAAGCGCAGGAAGCCGTAGGCACCCAGCTTCAGCATGATCGCGGCCAGCACGGCCGAGCCGCCGGTGGGCGCCTCGACGTGGACGTCCGGCAGCCAGGTGTGCACCGGCCACATCGGCACCTTGACCGCGAAGGCCGCCAGGAATGCGAAGAACAGCAGCGTCTGCGCGGTGCCGCTGAGCGGCAGCTTGTGCCAGGTCGCCAGGTCGAAGCTGCCACCGGACTTGGTGTACAGGAAGATCAGCGCGACCAGCATCAGCAGCGAGCCGAGCAGCGTATACAGGAAAAACTTGAAGGCCGCGTAGATCTTGTTCGGGCCGCCCCAGATGCCGATGATCAGGTACATCGGGATCAGCGTGGCCTCAAAGAACACATAGAACAGCAGGCCGTCGAGCGCGCTGAACACGCCGATCATCAGGCCGCTGAGGATCATGAAGGCGCCCATGTACTGGTTTACCTTGCGCGTGATGACCTCCCAGCCGGCGATCACGACCACCAGATTGATGAAGGCGGTCAGCAGCACCAGCCACAACGAGATGCCGTCCAGCCCGACATGGTAGAAGACGTTGAAGCGGCCGATCCAGGGCTCGCGCTCGACGAACTGCATCGCAGCCGTCCCGAGCTTGAAGCCGTCGTACAGCGGCAGCGTGACCAGGAACGAGGCCAGCGCGCCGATCAGCGCCACCCAGCGCACCATGCCCGCCTGCTCGTCCCGACCCAGGGCCAGCAGGATGACGCCGAAGGCAATCGGCATCCAGATAGCCAGGCTCAGCAATCCCATTTTTCTTGTTCTCCTAGCGCCAGACGAAATACGTCATCAACACCAACACGCCCAGAATCATCGTCAGCGCATAGTGGTACAGGAACCCGGACTGGAAGTGGCGCACGATGGCCGCCACCAGCCCGACGATCTTCCAGGAGCCGTTGACGACGGCACCGTCGATGAGGACCTGGTCGCCGCCCTTCCACAGGCCGGTGCCCAGCGCGCGCGCACCGCGGGCCAGGACGTTCTCGTTGATCCAGTCCATGTAGTACTTGTTCTCGAGCAGCGTGTAGATCGGCTGCACGCGGTTCTTGATCGCGGCCGGCAGCGCCGGGTTGACCATGTACATGTAGTAGGCGCAGGCCACGCCGGCCAGCGCAAGCCAGAACGGCGCGGTGGTCAGCGCATGGGTCGCCATCGCGACCGGGCCGTGGAAGTCCTCGGCGAGTTCCTTCATCGCATGATGCAACTGCGCATTGACGAAGATCGCGTCCTTGAAGAAGTCGCCGAACAGCATCGGGCCGATCGTCAGGAAACCGATCACCACCGACGGGATGGCCAGCAGCACCAGCGGCACCGTCACGACCCACGGGGACTCGTGCGGCGCATGTGCGGCGCCGTGGTGGCCATGGTCATGGTCGTGGTCGTCGTGGTGGGCGTCCGGGTTCTGGTCGAAGCGCTCCTTGCCGTGGAACACCAGGAAGTACATCCGGAAGGAATAGAACGCGGTGATGAACACGCCGGCCAGCACCGCGAAGTGCGCGAAGCCGGCGCCCGGCAGGTGGCTGAAATGCACCGCCTCGATGATGCTGTCCTTCGAGTAGAAGCCGGCGAAGAACGGCGTGCCGATCAGCGCCAGCGAGCCCAGCAGCGACGTGATCCAGGTGATCGGCATGTACTTGCGCAGGCCGCCCATCCAGCGGATGTCCTGGTTGTGGTGCACACCCATGATGACCGAGCCGGCCGCCAGGAACAGCAGCGCCTTGAAGAACGCATGCGTCATCAGGTGGAACACTGCGACCGAGTAGGCCGAGGCGCCGAGCGCCACCGTCATGTAGCCCAGCTGCGACAGCGTCGAGTAGGCCACCACGCGCTTGATGTCGTTCTGGATGATGCCCAGGAAACCCATGAACAGCGCGGTGATCGCACCGATGACCAGCACGAAGTTCAACGCCGTGTCGCTGAGTTCGAACACCGGCGACATGCGCGCGACCATGAAGATGCCGGCGGTGACCATCGTCGCCGCATGGATCAGCGCAGAGATCGGCGTGGGGCCTTCCATCGAGTCCGGCAGCCAGACGTGCAGCGGGAATTGGGCCGACTTGCCCATCGCACCGATGAACAGGCAGATGCAGATCACGGTGACCAGCATCCAGTCGGTGCCGGGCAGCGTGAGCTTGGCCAGCGCCGGCGCCTTCGCGAACAGCTCGGCGTAGTTCAGCGTGCCGGCAAAGGCCGCCACCAGGCCGATGCCCAGGATGAAGCCGAAGTCGCCGACCCGGTTCACCAGGAAGGCCTTCATGTTCGCGAAGATGGCGGTCGGGCGGTTGAACCAGAAGCCGATCAGCAGGTAGGACACCAGGCCCACCGCCTCCCAGCCGAAGAACAGCTGCAGCATGTTGTTGCTCATGACGAGCATCAGCATCGAGAACGTGAACAGCGAGATGTAGGCGAAGAAGCGGTTGTAGCCGTCGTCGTCATGCATGTAGCCGATCGTGTAGATGTGCACCATCAGCGACACGAAGGTCACGACACACATCATCATCGCGGTAAGGCCGTCGACCAGGAAGCCGACTTCCATCTTCAGGCCCCCGACGACCATCCAGGTGTAGATCGTCTCGTTGAATCGGGCGCCGTGCATCGCGACGCTCCACAGCGTCTGGGCCGACAGGATGAAGGCCAGCAGCACGCCGCCGATGGTCAGGCTGTGGCTCAGCGTGCGCCCGAAGCGGTTGCCGCCCAGCGCGGTGCCGAACACGCCGGTCACGATGGCCCCGACCAGCGGCGCGAACGCGACCGTCATCAGGGTGGAGGCAGAAAGGGTTTGGCTCATCTTGTTGTTCAGCCCTTGAGCGTGTTGAGCTCATCCACGTTGATGTTCGACTTGTTGCGGAACAGCTGGACCAGGATGGCCAGGCCGATGGCCGACTCGGCCGCCGCGACCGTCAGGATGAAGAACACGAAGATCTGGCCGCGCATGTCGCCCAGGTAGTAGGAGAACGCGACGAAGTTCATGTTGACGGCCAGCAGCATCAGCTCGATGGCCATCAGCAGGATGATGAGGTTCTTGCGGTTCAGGAAGATGCCGATCACCGACAGCGCGAACAGCATCGCGCCCAGCGACAGGAAGTGGCCCAGGGTCAAGGTCATGCTTTGGTCTCCGGGCTGGCCGCGGGTGCGGGCGCGGGGGGTTCCGCGGGGCGCGTCGGGTCCAGACGGACCATTCGCAGGCGGTCGCTGGCGCGCACGCGGATCTGTTCGCCGGCGCCGATGTGCTTGCTGTCCTTGCGGCCGCGCAGCGTCAGCGCGATGGCCGCGATGATCGCCACCAGCAGGATCACCGCCGCGATCTGCACCGGCAGCACGTAGTCGGAGTACAGCATCACGCCCAGCTCACGGGTGTTGGAGGCCTGGCCCGCGGCATGCGCCAGCACGACGACCGGCTTGGGTGCCTCGCTGAGCCGGAAGCCGCCCATCAGCACCGCGGCCATCTCCAGCGCGACCAGCACGCCGATCGTGCCGGCCAGCGGCATGTGCCGCCAGAAGCCCTTGCGCACGCTGTCGATGTTGATGTCGAGCATCATCACGACGAACAGGAACAGCACCATGACGGCGCCCACATAGACCAGCACCAGCGCGATCGCCAGGAACTCCGCCTTGAGCAGCATCCAGATCATCGCGGCCTGGAAGAACGACAGCACCAGGTACAGCGCGGCATGCACCGGGTTGCGTGCCGTCACCACGCGGAACGCGGCAAACAGCAGCACCGCGGAGAAGAGGTAGAACAGACCGGCTTTGAGATCCATGGTTCTTGTTTTCTTGGAGTCACCGCGTCAGCGGTATTTGGCATCCGCGGCGCGGCGCGCGGCGATCTCGCTCTCGTAGCGGTCGCCGACGGCCAGCAGCATCTCCTTCGTGAAGTACAGGTCACCGCGCTTTTCGCCGTGGTACTCGAAGACATGGGTCTCGACGATGGAGTCGACCGGGCAACTCTCCTCGCAGAAGCCGCAGAAGATGCACTTGGTGAGGTCGATGTCGTAGCGGGTCGTGCGCCGCGAGCCGTCGGCCCGCACGTCGGACTCGATCGTGATCGCCATCGCCGGGCAGACCGCCTCGCACAGCTTGCAGGCGATGCAGCGTTCTTCACCGTTCTCGTAGCGGCGCAGCGCATGCAGGCCGCGGAAGCGCGGGCTGGCCGGCGTCTTCTCTTCGGGGAACTGCACCGTGATCTTGCGCCGGAACATGTAGCGGCCGGTCACGGCCATGCCCTTGAAGAGTTCCAGCAGCATGAAGCTGGACAGGAAATCCTTCAGGTTGAAGGGCGCCGAGACAGACGACGCACCGGAGGAGGTAACAGCAGTCATGGTCTTAGTTCCAGATATTGAACGGCGTCTGCATCCAGGCGCCCACGACGACCAGCCAGACCAGCGTCACCGGGATGAAGATCTTCCAGCCCAGACGCATGATCTGGTCGTAGCGGTAGCGCGGGAACGTCGCACGCACCCACAGGAACATCGTGACGACGACGAAGGTCTTGGCCGCCAGCCAGATCCAGCCGGGAATCCAGTCAAGGAAGGCGAACGGCGACAGCCAGCCGCCGAGGAACATCAGCACGCACAGCGTCGAGACCAGGATCATGTTGGCGTATTCCGCCAGGAAGAACATCGCAAACGACATGCCCGAGTACTCGACCATGTGGCCGGCGACGATCTCGGATTCGCCCTCGACGACGTCGAACGGGTGGCGGTTCGTCTCGGCCAGGCCGGAGATGAAGTAGACCAGGAAGATCGGGAACAGCGAGAGCCAGTTCCAGGACAGGAAACCGACACCCTGGTTGGCGAACATCCCCTTGCCCTGCCCCATCACGATGTCGGTGAGGTTCATGCTGGCCGAGACCATCAGCACCACGACCAGGCAGAAGCCCATCGCGATCTCGTAGCTGACCATCTGGGCCGAGGCGCGCAGCGCACCCAGGAACGCGTACTTGGAGTTCGAGGCCCAGCCGGCGATGATCACGCCATAGACCTCCAGCGAGGTGATCGCCATCAGGAACAGCAGGCCGGCGTTCACGTTGGCCAGCGCCACCTCCGGGCCGAAAGGGATCACGGCCCAGGCCGCCAGCGCGGGCATGATGGTCATGATCGGCCCCAGCAGGAACAGGCCCTTGCTGGCCGCCGAGGGCATGATGATTTCCTTGGTCAGCAGCTTCAGCGCATCCGCGATCGGGGTCAGCAGGCCCTTCGGGCCGACCCGGTTCGGGCCCTGGCGCAGCTGCGTGAAGGCGATCGCCTTGCGCTCCCACAGCGTCAGGTAGGCCACGCAGCCCATCAGCGGCGCCAGCACGACAACGATCTTGATCAGCGACCACAGCACCGGCCAGACCAGCGCCGTCCACCACGGCGAACCGATCAGGCCCAGGCCTCCGGCGTAGAACTGCTCGATCATGCCTGCACCTCCTGTGCGGCCATGCGGGCGGCACCGGCGCGGCCGTCCGCCGTCAGCTGCAGCGCCATCGCGCGACGCACGATGGAATCCAGCTGGTAGATCGGGGCCACCGCGGGCTCACCGGATGCGGGCGCGAGATCGATCACCGCATCGGTGGCATTCGACAGCCGGGCCGCATCGACCAGACCGGATGCGGGCAGACCGGTGGCGTTCAGCACGTCCGGCGTGGACTCGGCATCGAAGCCGGCCAGGCCGAGCATCGTGCCCAGCACGCGCAGCACCTTCCAGGCCGGCCGGGCCTCGCCAGCCGGGCGAACGACGGCATGGAAGCCCTGCACGCGTCCTTCGGCATTGACGAAGCTGCCGGAGGTCTCGGTGAACGGTGCGATCGGCAGCAGCACGTCGGCGATGTCCATGTTCGCGCGGAACGGGCTCAGGCTGATGACCATTTGCGCGCTGCCCAGCGCCTTCACGGCGGCGGCACCCGACGCGGCGTCGAAGCGCGGCTCGGTGTTGAGCAGCAGCACGGCCTTCAGGCCGCCGGCGAGCATCTGCCCGGCATGCAGGCCGCCCTGCGCCGGCATCGCGCCGACGAGCTGGGCGCCCACGGTGTTGGCGGCCTCGGTCAGGAAACCGACGCTGGCGCCGGTCTGCGCGCCGATCCACTGCGCCAGTGCCAGCAGGCTGGATGCCTTGGCGTGGTGGGCCGCCGCATTGCCCAGCAACACCGCCTTGCGCTCGCCGCCGAGCAGCGAGCGGGCAATCGCCTGGCTGGCTGCGTCCGGCACGCCGGCGGCAGGCGCCGCGACGCCCTTCTCGGCCGCCACGGCGGCGGCAATGTTGGCCAGCGCCTGCACCCAGGTCGCGGCCGGTGCCAGCACCGTGGTGGCCACCGGCAGCGCCCAGTCCTGGGCCTCGGCCTGCAACGCATGCACGACACCGCCCATGCGGGTGGCCTGGCGGATGCGCTGCGCGAACAGCGGGTGGTCCTTGCGCAGGCTGGAGCCCACGACCAGCACGCGCTGCAACTGCGACAGGCCGGCGATCGGCAGGCCCAGCCAGTGCGCGCCAGCGTGCGGCGTGAAGTCCGCGTGGCGCAGGCGGTGGTCGACATTGTCCGAGCCGAGGCCGCGCAGCAGTGCGGTCGCCAGGTGCAGCTCCTCGACGGTGCTGTGCGGGCTCAGCAGGCCGCCGATACCCGCCGCACCGTGGTCGGTCTTGATCTGGCGCAGGCCGTTGGCCACGTATTCCAGCGCGGCCTGCCATTCGACCTCGCGCCACTGGCCGCCCTGCTTGAGCATCGGGCGGGTCAGGCGGTCGGGGCTGTTCAGGGCCTCGTAGGAGAAGCGATCACGGTCGGCGATCCAGCATTCGTTGACGGCCTCGTTCTCGAACGGAACGACGCGCATCACCTTGTGGTTCTTGATCTGCACGACCAGGTTCGCACCGGTCGAGTCGTGCGGGCTGACGGACTTGCGGCGCGACAGCTCCCAGGTGCGGGCGCTGTAGCGGAAGGGCTTGCTGGTCAGCGCGCCCACCGGGCAGATGTCGATCATGTTGCCGGAGAGCTCGGAATCGACCGAATGGCCGACGAAGGTCTCGATCTCGGCGTGCTCGCCGCGGTGCGACATGCCCAGCTCCATCGCGCCGGCCACTTCCTGGCCGAAGCGCACGCAGCGGGTGCAGTGGATGCAGCGGCTCATCTCCTCCATCGAGATCAGCGGCCCGACGTCCTTGTGGGGGACGACGCGCTTCTCTTCCTCGTAGCGCGAGCTGCTGCCGCCGTAGCCGACGGCGAGGTCCTGCAGCTGGCATTCGCCGCCCTGGTCGCAGATCGGGCAATCCAGCGGATGGTTGATCAGCAGGAACTCCATGACCGACTGCTGCGCCTTGATCGCCTTGTCGCTCTTGGTGCGCACGATCATGCCCTGGGTCACCGGCGTGGCACAGGCCGGCATCGGCTTGGGCATCTTCTCGACGTCGACCAGGCACATGCGGCAGTTGGCCGCGATGCTGAGCTTCTTGTGGTAGCAGAAATGCGGAATGTAGGTGCCCGCACGCTCGGCCGCATGCATGATCATGCTGCCTTCGTCGATGCCGACCTTCTTGCCGTCGAGTTCGATTTCAACCATGGTGGGATACCCGTTCAGACGTAGGCCGGGACCATGCAGGTCTTGTGTTCTACGTGGTACTCAAATTCGGGCCGGAAGTGCTTGATCATTGCGCGCACCGGCATGGCCGCGGCGTCGCCCAGCGCGCAGATCGTGCGACCCTGGATGTTGTCGGCCACCGAGTTGAGAAGATCCATGTCGCTGGCGCGGCCCTGGCCGTTCTCGATGCGGTCCACCATGCGCGACAGCCAGCCCGTGCCCTCGCGGCAGGGCGTGCACTGCCCGCAGGACTCGTGCATGTAGAAGTAGCTCAGGCGCTGCAGCGACTTGACCATGCAGCGGCTGTCGTCGAGCACGATCACCGCGCCCGAACCCAGCATCGAGCCGGCCTTGGAGATGGAGTCGTAGTCCATCGTGCAGTCCAGCATGATCGAGGCCGGCAGCACGGGCGCCGAAGAGCCGCCGGGGATCACGGCCTTGAGTTGGCGCCCGGCGCGCACGCCGCCGGCAAGCTCCAGCAGTTTCGGGAACGGGGTACCCAGCGGCACCTCGTAGTTGCCGGGGCGCTCGACGTCGCCGCTGACGGAGTAGATCTTGGTGCCGCCATTGTTCGGCTTGCCGCAGGCCAGGTAGGCCGCGCCGCCGTTGCGGATGATCCAGGGCACCGCGGCGAAGGTCTCGGTGTTGTTGATCGTCGTCGGCTTGCCGTACAGGCCGAAGCTGGCCGGGAACGGCGGCTTGAAGCGCGGCTGGCCCTTCTTGCCTTCCAGCGACTCCAGCAGCGCGGTCTCCTCACCGCAGATGTAGGCGCCGAAGCCGTGCGCCGCATGCAGCTGGAAGCTGAACTTGCTGCCCAGGATGTTGTCGCCGAGGAAGCCGGCGGCGCGGGCCTCTTCCAGGGCTTCCTCGAAGCGCTCGTAGGAGCCGAAGATCTCGCCGTGGATGTAGTTGTAGCCGACCGAGATGCCCATCGCGAACGCGGCGATGGCCATGCCCTCGATGACGATGTGGGGGTTGTACTGCAGGATGTCGCGGTCCTTGCAGGTGCCGGGCTCGCCTTCGTCGGAGTTGCAGACCAGGTACTTCTGGCCCGGGAACTGGCGCGGCATGAAGCTCCACTTCAGGCCGGTCGGGAAACCGGCACCGCCGCGCCCGCGCAGGCCGGACTCCTTGACGGTGGCGATGACCTGGTCCTGCGTCATCGGCTCGGCGCCGTCGGCACCGAGCAGGATCCGGCGCAGGGCCTCGTAGCCGCCGCGGGCGACATAGTCCTTCAGGCGCCAGTTGCTGCCGTTCAGGCCGGCGTAGATCTGGGGATTGATGTGGCGGCCATGGAAACAGGTTTCCAAGCCGGTGGCGCGGAACTGGGCCAGTACCTGGTCAGCGGTCATCATGGGGCCTCCGCGGCGCGCAGCGCATCGACCAGCTGGTCGAGCTTCTCGGCGCTCATGAAGCTGCACATCGTGCGGTCGTTCACCAGCATCACCGGGGAGTCGGCACAGGCGCCGAGGCACTCGCTCTGCTGCAGCGTGAACAGGCCGTCGGGCGTGGTCTCGCCCATGCCGATGCCCAGTTTGCGCTCCAGGTGCTGCAGCGCGCTGGCGCCGTCGCGCAGCTGGCACGGCAGGTTGGTGCAGACGTTGAGCTTGAAGCGGCCCACCGGCTTCTGGTTGTACATGTTGTAGAACGTGGTCACCTCATGCACCGCCATCGGCGGCATGCCGAGGTAGTCCGCCACGTCGTTCTCACCCTCGGCATTCAGGTAGCCCTGCTCCTGCTGCACGATGGCCAGGCAGGCCATCACGGCCGACTGCTTCTGGTCGGCCGGGTACTTGGCCACTTCCCTGGCAAAACGCGCGCGCGTCGCTTCAGAGATCATCGATCAATCTCCCCAAACACAATGTCCATGGTGCCGATGATCGCGACGGCGTCGGCGATCATGTGGCCGCGGGCCAGCTCGTCCATGCCGGCCAGGTGCGCAAAGCCCGGCGCCCGGATCTTCAGCCGGTAGGGCTTGTTGGCGCCATCGCTGACCAGGTAGATGCCGAACTCGCCCTTCGGGTGCTCGACCGCCGCATAGGCCTCGCCCGGAGGCACATGGAAACCTTCGGTGAAGAGCTTGAAGTGGTGGATCAGCTCTTCCATGTTGGACTTCATCGACTCGCGCGGCGGCGCGGCCACCTTGTGGTTGTCGGTAATCACCGGCCCCGGGTTGGCACGGAGCCAGTCGACGCACTGCTGGATGATCCGGTTGGACTGGCGCATCTCGGCCACGCGCACCAGATAGCGGTCGTAGCAGTCGCCGGTCTTGCCGACCGGGATGTCGAAGTCCATCTGCGCATAGGCGTCGTAGGGCTGCTTCTTGCGCAGGTCCCAGGCCACACCGGACCCGCGCAGCATCGCGCCGGTGAAACCCATGGCCAGCGCACGCTCGGGGCTCACGACGCCGATGCCGACGGTGCGCTGCTTCCAGATGCGGTTGTCGGTCAGCAGGGTCTCGTATTCGTCGACCTGGCCGGGGAAGTTCTTGCAGAAGTCGGCGACGAAATCCAGGAAGCTGCCCTGGCGGTTTTCGTTGAGCTGCGCGATCGCGCGGGCGTTCTTGATCTTGCTCGCCTGGTACTGCGGCATGGTGTCCGGCAGATCCCGGTAGACGCCGCCCGGCCGGAAGTAGGCCGCGTGCATGCGCGCACCGGACACCGCCTCGTACATGTCGAACAGGGCCTCGCGCTCGCGGAAGCAGTAGATCAGGATGTTCATCGCGCCGCAGTCGAAGCCGTGCGCACCGAGCCACATCAGGTGGTTCAGCAGCCGGGTGATCTCGGCGAACATCACGCGGATGTACTGGGCCCGCAGCGGCACGTCGATCTGCAGCAGCCGCTCGATGGCCAGGCAGTAGGCCTGCTCGTTGGCCATCATCGACACGTAGTCCAGGCGGTCCATGTAGGGCAGCGACTGGATGTAGGTCTTGCTCTCGGCCAGCTTCTCGGTGGCGCGGTGCAGCAGGCCGATGTGCGGGTCGGCGCGTTGCACCACCTCGCCGTCGAGCTCCAGCACCAGGCGTAGCACGCCGTGTGCGGCAGGATGCTGCGGCCCGAAGTTCAGGGTGTAGTTCTTGATCTCAGCCATGGCTATGTGCTCGCGTGCGGCAGGCGCAGCCGGGGCGGCTCAATGCCGCCCTCCGTAGTTGTCTTCGCGCACGATGCGCGGCGTGATCTCGCGCGGCTCGATCGTGACGCTCTGGTAGATGACGCGCTTCCGCTCGGCGTCATAACGCATCTCGACATGGCCGCTGGTCGGGAAGTCCTTGCGGAACGGATGCCCGATGAAGCCGTAGTCGGTCAGGATGCGGCGCAGGTCGTTGTGGCCGTCGAACACGATGCCGAAGAGGTCGAAGGCCTCGCGCTCGAACCAGTTCGCGGAGTTCCAGATGGCGGTCAGCGAGGGCACGACCGGCACGTCGTCGTCGGTGGCGAACACCTTCAGGCGAATCCGCTGGTTCAGGCTGACAGACAGCAGGTGCGACACGACGCAGTAGCGGCCGGAGTCGGGCTGGCCGCCGCTGTATTCGGAGTAGTCGACGCCGCACAGGTCGATCAGCTGCTCGAAGCGGCAGCCCGGCGCGTCGCGCAGCAGCGTGGCGGCAGCGAGGTAGTCGGCGGCACGCACCTCGACGGTGAGCTCGCCCAGGCGCACGGCGCTGTGGCGGATCTTGTCGCCGAGCACGGCGATGACGGTGTCCCGGAGGGTGTCGGGATGGACGGCGAAACCGGTCATGGCAGCTTTCTCAGGCGCGGGCGATCGTGTTGGTGCGGCGGATCTTCTGCTGCAGCTGGATGATGCCGTACAGCAGCGCCTCGGCGGTGGGCGGGCAACCGGGCACGTAGACATCCACCGGCACGATGCGGTCGCAGCCGCGCACCACCGAGTAGCTGTAGTGGTAGTAGCCGCCGCCGTTGGCGCAGGAGCCCATCGACAGCACCCAGCGCGGCTCGCTCATCTGGTCGTAGACCTTGCGCAGCGCCGGGGCCATCTTGTTGCACAGCGTGCCGGCGACGATCATCAGATCGGACTGGCGCGGGCTCGGGCGGAACAGCATGCTGAAGCGCTCCATGTCGTAGCGCGCAGCACCCGCGTGCATCATCTCGACCGCACAGCAGGCCAGGCCGAAGGTCATCGGCCACAGGGAACCGGTCTTGGCCCAGTTCACCACCGAGTCATAGCTGGTGGTGGCAAAGCCTTCCTTGAAAACGCCTTCGATCATCGTGTCACTCCCAGTCCAGGGCGCCCTTTTTCCATTCGTAGGCGAAGCCCACGACCAGAATGCCCAGGAAAACCATCATCGACCAGAACCCGACTGCGCCGATCTCCTTCAGGGCGACGGCCCAGGGGAACAGGAAGGCGATCTCGAGGTCGAAAAGAATGAACAGGATGGCGACCAGGTAGTAGCGCACATCGAACTTCATGCGCGCGTCCTCGAAGGCCTCGAAGCCGCACTCGTAGGGGGAGTTCTTCTCGGCGTCCGGACGGTTCGGGCCGAGGATGTAACCGAGCACCTGGGGGATCACGCCAACCGCCACACCGACCAGGATAAACAGCAGGACGGGAAGGTACTGGTCGAGGTTCATGGGGCGCTTCGATAACGGCAACCGACAGGCTGGGGGGGGCAAGGTCGGTTGTACTTGTTCTGGTGCCGTCGGCGAGACTCGAACTCGCACAGCTTTCGCCACTACCCCCTCAAGATAGCGTGTCTACCAATTTCACCACGACGGCGGCTTTTCACGTGCCCGGATTGCGTGAGGGACCTTGCGGCTGCAGGCTCCCCGGACCCATTAGAGTTTACCCTGATTTTGCACCGCAAAAGATGCGGCAAAAGGCAATTCGCACCCCGCTCACTTGGACGGAATCAGCGCCGCACCGGAGGCCGGCTGCGCCGGCGCGGAAGCGGCTGGCGCGGCCGCAGGAGCCGGTGCCGCCACCCCTTCCAGCACACTGCCGCTGCTGGCTGTCGGGCGGATGTTGCCGAAGTAGGCCAGGGCCAGCGTGCAGACGAAGAACACCGTGGCCAGCACGGCCGTGGTACGCGACAGGAAATTGGCACTGCCGCTGGCGCCGAACAGGCTGCCGGCACTGCCGCTGCCGAATGCGGCCCCCATGTCGGCACCCTTGCCATGCTGGACCAGGATCAGGCCGATCATTCCCAGTGCGGACAGCATCTGCACCACCAGCACCAGGGTCAACACGATATTCATCAAAACTCCTCGCTTGTAGCTGTTCGATCAGGCGCCATCGCGGCTGGCCGCCGCAATGATCGCCAGGAAATCCGGGGCCTTCAGCGACGCACCGCCGATCAGGCCGCCGTCGATGTCGGGCTGGCTCAGCAGGTTCGCCGCATTCGCCGCATTCATGCTGCCGCCATAGAGGATCGTCATTGCCGGCGCACGCTCGGTCGCAGCCTTGAGCTGCGCACGCAGCAGCGCATGGACCTGCTGCGCCTGCTCCGGCGTGGCGGTGCGGCCGGTGCCGATCGCCCAGACCGGCTCGTAGGCCACGACGATCTCGCTGATGCAGTGGCCGTTGGCATGGATCACCGCGGCCAGTTGGCGCTTGACGACGCCCTCGGTCTGCCCGGCCTCACGCTGGGCCAGCGTCTCACCGACGCAGACGATCGGCGTCACGCCGCCGGCCAGCGACTGGCGGACTTTCTCGGCCACGACGGCATCGCTCTCGCCATGGTACTGACGGCGCTCCGAATGGCCGACGATCGCGTAGCGCACACCGAAATCCCGCAGCATCGCGGCCGACACTTCGCCGGTGAAGGCGCCGGAGGCCTGGCTGGAAACGTCCTGCGCCCCCAGATCGATCGGGCTGCCGGCCAGCAGCCCACCAACCTGCGCCAGGTACGGTGCCGGCACGCAGACCGCCACCCGGCAGGCCGGTGCAGCAGCCTGCAGGCCGGCCCGCAGTTCCGCGACCAGCGCGGCATTGAAGGCCAGCGAGCCGTTAAGCTTCCAGTTGCCTGCAATCAATCTGCGTTTCATGCGAACCTCCAGTTCAGGACAAGCTTGCCGATGTGCTGGTTCGACTCCATCAGCCCGTGCGCCTGCACGGCGCCATTGGGCCCCTCGGCCGGCACCGCTTCGAACACGCGATGGATCACCGGGCGGATCCGGCCGGCCTCGATCAGCGGCCAGACATGCTGCAGGCAGTTGCGCGCGATCGCCTGCTTGAACGCGACCGGCCGCGGCCGCAGCGTGGAGCCGGTGAGCGTCAGGCGGCGGCGCAGCACCTGCCCGACCGGAATCTCGCTCATCGCGCCGCCCTGCGCCGCAATGATCGCCAGGCGTCCGTCATCGGCCAGGCAGTCGATTTCTCGCGGGATGTAGGGGCCCGCCACCATGTCGAGCACGACGTCGACGCCCCGGCCACCCGTCAGGCACTTGATCTCCTGCACGAAGTCGGCCGTCCGGTAGTTGATGGCATGGTCGGCACCCAAGGCGACACAGGCCGCGCACTTCTCGTCGCTGCCTGCCGTCGCGTACACGGTGCATCCCATCGCACGGGCTATCTGGATCGCGGTGACACCGATGCCGCTAGAGCCGCCCTGCACCAGCAGGGACTCGCCGGGCTGCAGGCGCACCCGGTCGAACAGGTTGCTCCAGACCGTGAAGACCGTCTCCGGCAGCGAGGCGGCCTCGATGTCGGTCCAGCCGCGCGGCACCGGCAGGCACTGACCGATCGGCGCGACGCAGTACTCTGCATAACCACCGCCCGCCACCAGCGCACAGACACGCGCGCCGAGTTGCAGCCCCGCCGCCGCCAGCTCCGCCGGATCACCCTGGTCGATGACACCCGCCACCTCCAGCCCCGGAATGTCGGAAGCACCCGGTGGCACCGGATAGCTGCCATTGCGCTGCAGCACGTCCGGCCGGTTGACGCCACTGGCGGACACGCGGATGCGCAGTTCCCCCGCGGCCGCCTGCGGCAACGGGCGTTCACACGCCTGCAGCACCTCCGGGGCGCCGAATGTGACGATCTCGATGGCTTTCATGGCATCTGGGCTGGACGCTGCCGCAACCGGGAGGCAGCTTCCAGGCCACCCTCCGGCTGCAGGCCGTGCCGGTGTCAGGCCTGCTCGGCGCCTTGCGGCGCTGCAGGTGCCTGGCGATCCAGCAAGGCCTTCATCGACAGCTTGACACGGCCCTTCTCGTCCGTCTCCAGGACCTTGACCTTGACGATCTGGCCTTCGCTCAGGTAGTCGGTGACCTTCTCGACGCGCTCATGCGCGATCTGGCTGATGTGCAGCAGGCCGTCCTTGCCGGGCAGCAGGTTGATCAGCGCGCCGAAGTCCAGGATCTTGGTGACCGGGCCTTCGTAGACCTTGCCGATCTCGACCTCGGCCGTGATCTGCGCGATGCGGCGCTTGGCTTCCTCGGCCTTCTCCGGATCGGTCGACGCGATCGTGATCGTGCCGTCCTCGTCGATGTTGATCTGGGTGCCGGTTTCCTCGGTCAGCGCGCGGATGACGGAGCCGCCCTTGCCGATCACGTCACGGATCTTCTCCGGGTTGATCTTCATCGTGAACAGGCGCGGCGCGAAGTTGGAGACCTCGGTCTTGGCCTCGGCCATGGCTTCCTGCATCTTGCCCAGGATGTGCATGCGGGCTTCCTTGGCCTGGGCCAGCGCGACCTGCATGATCTCCTTCGTGATGCCCTGGATCTTGATGTCCATCTGCAGCGCGGTGATGCCGTCGGTGGTGCCGGCGACCTTGAAGTCCATGTCGCCGAGGTGGTCCTCGTCACCCAGGATGTCGGTCAGCACCGCGAAGCGGTTGCCGTCCTTGATCAGGCCCATCGCGATGCCGGCCACATGGGCCTTCATCGGCACGCCGGCGTCCATCAGGCTCAGGCAGCCGCCGCAGACGGAGGCCATGCTGGAGGAGCCGTTGGACTCGGTGATCTCGCTGACCACGCGCATCGTGTAGGGGAATTCCTCCTTGGTCGGCAGCACGGCGACCAGGGCCCGCTTGGCCAGACGGCCGTGGCCGATCTCGCGACGCTTCGGGCTGCCGACGCGGCCGGTCTCGCCGGTGGCGAAAGGAGGCATGTTGTAGTGCAGCATGAAGCGGTCTTCGTAGTCGCCCGACAAGGCGTCGATGCGCTGCGCGTCGCGCTCGGTGCCCAGCGTCGTGACAACCAGCGCCTGCGTCTCGCCGCGCGTGAACAGCGCCGAGCCGTGGGTGCGCGGCAGCACGCTGTTGCGGATCTCGATGGCACGCACGGTGCGGGTGTCGCGGCCGTCGATACGGGGCTCGCCAGCCAGGATCTGGCTGCGCACGAGGCCGGCCTCGATGTCGAACAGCATGCCCTCGACCTTCACCGGGTCGAAAGCGGCGCCTTCCTGCTTCAGGGCGGCCATGACGTCGGCGTAGGCAGCCCGGCAGGCCTGCGTACGGGCCTGCTTGTTGCGCAGCTGGTAGGCTGCGCGCAGCTTGTCGGTGGCCAGGCCCTGCACCTTCGCGATCAGGGCTTCGTCCTTGGCGGGCGCCTTCCAGTCCCAGACCGGCTTGCCGGCATCGCGGACCAGCTCATGGATCGCGTTGATCGCGATGTTGCCCTGCTCGTGACCGAACACGACCGCGCCGAGCATGATGTCTTCGGACAGTTGCTGGGCCTCGGACTCGACCATCAGCACGGCCGCCTCGGTACCGGCAACGACCAGGTCCATCGCCGACTCCTTGCGGGCGGTCTGGCCGGGGTTCAGCACATAGGCGCCGTTGATGTAGCCCACGCGGGCCGCACCGATCGGGCCGCTGAACGGCACGCCACTGACGCACAGCGCCGCGCTGACGGCAATCATCGCGGCGATGTCCGCGTCGACTTCCGGGTTCAGCGACAGGGTGTGCACGACGACATGCACCTCGTTGAAGAAGCCGTCCGGGAACAGCGGGCGGATCGGGCGGTCGATCAGACGGCTGGTCAGCGTCTCCAGCTCGCTCGGGCGGCCTTCACGCTTGAAGAAGCTGCCGGGGATCTTGCCGGCGGCGTAGGTCTTCTCGATGTAGTCGACGGTGAGCGGGAAGAAGTCCTGCCCCGCCTTGGCCTCGGTCTTGGCGACGACCGTGGCGAGCACCACGGTGTCGTCCATGCTGACGACGACGGCGCCGGTGCTCTGGCGCGCGATCTCACCCGTCTCCAGCGTGACGGTGTGCTGGCCCCACTGGAACGTCTTGGTGACCTTGTTGAACATGCTCATGCGTTGTCTTCCTCAATCGAAGGTGGGCAGCGCAATGCCATTCCAGAGAGACCCCTGGCAGGGATGCCGTTGGAATGACACAGCTCTTGCGGCCCGTTGGTGAAAGGGCCGCTGCACCCGCAGCGGCCCGCTCCTGCACGGCTTACTTGCGCAGGCCGAGCTTGGCGATCAGCGCGGTGTAGCGGTCGGCGTCCTTGTCCTTCAGGTAGGACAGCAGGCGCTTGCGCGCGTTGACCATCTTCAGCAGGCCGCGGCGGCCGTGGTGGTCTTTGGCGTGGGTCTTGAAGTGCGGCGTGAGTTCGTTGATGCGTGCGGTGAGCAGCGCAACCTGCACTTCGGGGCTGCCGGTGTCGGCGGCGCCACGGGCGTGGGCCTTGACGATCTCGGCGGTGTTGGCGGTGGTGAGGGGCATCTCGATTTCCTGTGTGAATGCCGTGATGGCCGGAAACCGCCCCAGGTGCGCGCCAGGGAAGGCGCGCCGCCGAGAGAGGTTTCCGTTGGACTTGCGGACACCAGTGAAACCGACCGGCGCCGTGCTTGTTTCCCCAAGCCTTGCAGCCCGGGAAGCCGGCGATTATGGCACGAGTGCTGCTTTCAGGCGCTGCAGCCCCTGGTCCAGCCGCCCCGGATCGCGCGAGGCGAAGCACCAGCGCAGCCAGCCCTCGCCCTCGTCGCCGAAGGCCGCCCCCGGCGCCAGGCCCAGGCCATGCTCCGCCACCAGGCGCTTGGCCAGGGCCAGCGAGTCGTCCTGGCCCTCGATGCGGAAGAAGGCGTACATGCCACCCGGCGCCGGCGCTACGCTCACGCCGGGTAGCGCCTGCAGGCCCGGCAGCAGGCGGTCGCGGCAGGCCTTCATGTGCGCCACCACCCGCGGCACCAAGGTGTCGGCCAGCGCGAGCGCGGCCTGGCCGCCGCGCTGCACGAACACCGGGGCGCAGGAGCTGTTGAACTCCAGCAGTTTGCCCGCCGTGGCCTGCACCGAGGCCGGCAACACCAGCCAGCCCAGGCGCCAGCCCGTCATCAGGAAGCTCTTGCTGAAGCTGTGCGCGACGATCAGGCGGTCTTCCGGGCCGGCGATGTCCAGGAACGAGGGTGCGCAGCCGGCCTCGTAGTACAGGCGCTCGTAGACCTCGTCGGCCACGATCCAGGTACCGGTGCGGCGGCAGTGCTCGAGCATGGCCTGCTGCTCGGCG
>JAEUOX010000163.1 GCA_016790475.1 Rhodoferax sp.
GCGGCGCACATACATGAACGCGATGCCGGGGCAGCCCATCAGGTACTTCTGCGCACCGCAGACCAGCATGTCGATGCCGTCGCGCTGCACGTCGATCTGCATCGCGCCGGCGGACTGGTAGGCGTCGACGAAGAACAGTGCACCGCTGGCCCGGGCCAGCCGCGCAATGGCGGCGATGTCCTGCTTGAAGCCGTTGGAATAGGACACCTGCGACACCGACACCAGCCGGGTGCGTTCGTTGATGAGGCGGGCGTAGTCCTCCAGCGCGATCTCGCCGCCCGCATCGGGCTGCGCGAATTGCACCTGTGCGCCGCGCGCCTGCTGCGCCAGCCAGACATGGCCGAGCGACGGGAAATCGATCTCGCCCAGCACGATGCCGTCGCGCTCACTGTCGTAGGCCAGGCAGTTGCCGACCGAGGAGGACAGGTCCGACACGCAGGACATGACGGCGATGTCGGCGGCCTGCGCATTGATCAGGCGGCCGAACTCGGCCTTGGCCTGGTCCAGCACGACCTGCCAGCCCATCCAGTCCATGCCCTTCTCGCTCCAGGACTGCATGTAGCGCGCGATCGCGTCGGTCACCGGCGTGGACAGCGCACTCTGCGAGCAGCTGGAGAGCTGGGCCTTGCGGGCGAGGATCGGGAACAGGGCGCGCTGCGCTTCGAAGGGAAAGGGATTCATGGAATGGGAGGTGGGGAGGGACGGATGCGTCGGGCCGTGACTTCCAGCTCGACCCTGGCGCCATCCAGGGCCAGCGGGCTGCACACGGTGGTATTGGTGGGCCGGGCCGCGCCCAGCCGCTCCTTCAGGACGCCGCTGACGGCAGCCACGTCCTCGCGATGCGGGATGTACACACGGACCTGGACGACATCGTCCAGGTTGGCGTCGGCCTCGCGCAGCGCGCGCGCGATCGTGTCGAGCGCCAGCTGCGTTTGCGCCGCGGCGGAGTCCGGCATCACGAGCGTCGCGAAATCCTGGCCCACGGTGCCGGAGACGAAGATCCAGTCGCCGTCGACGACCGCGCGGGAATACCCAGCCAGTGCCTCCCAGGGCGAGCCGCTGGAAATGCGGCGGCGCGTGGCCGGCTGCTCCACGGGCGCGGCCGGCGCCGCCGGTGCCGCGGTCAGCTGCGCAGCGACCAGGTCGATCTCGGTGTCCAGCGTGCGGGTCAGCTGCTGCCAGCGCGGCTGCGCCATGTCCGCCGTGCGCCAGGCCTCCAGCGTGACGACACAGCCGCCCTGCGCGTAGCCCAGTTGCTCGCCGGCTCGCACCGACGCGCGAAAGCGCGGCGACAGCGCCTGCGGGTCGGCGCCGACGGCATAGTCGACCAGGCCGCGGGCCGCATCCACCTGCACCTGCAGCCAGGCCTGCACGCCGTCGAACAGCGATATGCCGGTCAGCAGCCCGGGGCCGGCTGCGTGGCAGTGCGTCAGGCCGAGGTTCCAGCGTGCGATGCCGGCCGCGGTGCTCAGGTGCTCCAGCGCGGCCGCCGGGGGTGCCGGGCACCAGCGGGCGGTGCTGTAGGACAAGGAGTCCGTCGGGCTCATGCTCCGGCGCCCTCCAGGTGGCAGGCCGACCACTGCCCGGGGGTCACTTCGCGCAGCTGCGGCTTCTCCTGCGCACACTGCGCCATCGCCTTCGGGCAGCGCGGATGGAAATGGCAACCCGTCGGCGGATTCAGCGGCGACGGGATCTCGCCCTTGATCGGGATGAACACCCGCTTGCCAACCTCCAGCTGGGGCTCGGATTGCAGCAGTGCCTGTGTGTAGGGGTGGCGCGGGCGCGAGAAGATCGTGTCCGCCGGGGCCGACTCGACGACGCGGCCCAGGTACATGATGACGACGCGGTCCGACAGGTGCCGCACGACGCCCAGGTCGTGGCTGATGAACAGGTAGGTCAGGCGCAATTCGTTGCGCAGCGCGATGAA
>JAEUOX010000204.1 GCA_016790475.1 Rhodoferax sp.
GCCCGGCATGGAGGCCGCGTTCCTCGGCGACGCGCCGGGCATCTTCGACGGCCCGATCCGGGTCGGCACCGACGGCGACTTCGTCAGCCTGCCGGCCGGCTCCACCGAGGTCCGACTGGACAACCGCTTCTGAACGCTGCCACCCATGTACAAGCTGCCCATCATCCACGACATCCTGCGCACGCCGGAGGAGTGTTTCGCCGACCTGCCCGACTTTCCGTGGACACCGCGCTACACGCAGGTGGCCGAGCTGCGCATTGCCTGCATTGACGAGGGCCCGCGCGATGCGCCGGTGGTGCTGCTGATGCATGGCGAGCCGGCCTGGTCCTTCCTGTACCGCAAGATGATCCCGATCCTGCTGGCCGCCGGTCTGCGGGTGGTGGCGCCGGATCTGGTCGGCTTCGGCCGCTCCGACAAGCCCGCGCGCAGCCGCGACTACTCCTACCTGAACCATGTGCTGTGGATGCGCGCCTGGCTGGAGCAGCTTGACCTGCAGCACATCACGCTGTTCTGCCAGGACTGGGGCTCGCTGATCGGCCTGCGGCTGGCGGCCGAGATGCCCGGGCGCTTCGACCGCATCGTGCTGGCCAATGGCGGGCTGCCCACCGGCATGGAGAAGGTGCCGCGCGCGTTCCGGATCTGGCGCGCCTTCGCGCGCTACAGCCCCTGGTTTCCGATCGGGCGCATCGTGCAGGCCGGCTGCGTGCACGGGCTCAGCCCGCGCGAACGCGCCGCCTATGACGCGCCCTTCCCCACCCGCCGCTACACCCGCGCGGCCCGGCTGTTCCCCGGCTTCGTGCCGACCAGCCCGCGGGACCCGGAGCGCACGCGCAACGAGCAGGCCTGGGCAGTGTTCCGCACCTGGCAGAAGCCCTTCCTGACGCTGTTCAGCAACCGCGACCCGATCACCCGCGGCGGGCACCGCATCTGGCACCAGCGCGTGCCCGGTGCGCAGGGCCAGCCGCATGCGGTGACGCGCAACGCCGGCCACTTCCTGCAGGAGGACAAGGGGCCGGAGGTGGCCGCCGCGATCGTCGTGTTCATCGAGTCGACACCGCTGCCCTGAGCCGCTGCACCGCGCTACCATCGGGCGCATGAGCGTTCATCTTCAAGCCAAGGCGCCGGCCGGCGCCACCCCCATTACCCCGATCGACACCACCGGCTTCGCCGAACTGGCGGCCAGCCTGCCGGCACCGACGCGCCACTGGCTGCAGACGCTGGGCTTTCGCGGTGCGCCCGACACGCATGCGCTGGTGCCGGACGCCCGGGGCCGCCTCGGCCAGGTCTTCGCCGGCGTCGCGCGCGCCGATCACCCCTTTGCACTGGCGGCGCTGCCCCTCGCGCTGCCCGAGGGCGAATACCGGCTGGCCAGCGACGGCCTGGCCGTGACACCGGAGGCCGCGGCGCTGTCCTGGGAGCTCGGCGCCTACGAGTTCGACCTGTACCGGCCGCGGCGTCGCCCGCCCGCCCGGCTGTCGCTGCCCGACAGCCCCGCGGCCCAGCGCGGTCTGGCCCAGGCCACCGCGATCGCCGCCACGCGCGACCTGGTCAACACGCCGGCCGAACACATGGGTCCGCAGGAGCTGTCCGACGCGGCCCGCCTGATCGCCCGCCAGCATGGCGCGCGCTTCCGCGAGACCGTCGGCGACGCGCTGCTGGCCAAGAACTTTCCGGCCATCCATGCGGTGGGCCGGGCCAGCAGCCGGCCGCCGCGCCTGGTCGAGCTGACCTGGGGCAAGCCGCGCGACCCGCTGCTGTGCCTGGTCGGCAAGGGCGTGTGCTTCGACAGCGGCGGCCTGGACATCAAGCCGCCCGAGGGCATGCGCCAGATGAAGAAGGACATGGGCGGCGCCGCGCACGCGCTGGGCCTGGCCGCACTGGTGATGGCGCTGAAGCTGCCGGTGCGCCTGCAGGTGCTGCTGCCGCTCGTCGAGAACGCGATCAGCGGCAATGCCTACCGGCCGGGCGACGTGTTCAAGACGCGCAAGGGCCTGCACATCGAGATCGGCAACACCGACGCCGAGGGCCGCGTGATCCTGTGCGACGCGCTGGCCTATGCGGCCGAGGGCCACCCGGAGCTGATCATCGACCTGGCCACGCTGACCGGCGCGGCCCGCGTGGCACTGGGCCCGCAGCTGCCGGCGCTGTTCTGCCGCAGCATGGACACCGCCCGCGAGCTGGTGGACCTGGGCCTGGCACTGGACGACCCGCTGTGGCACCTGCCGCTGTGGGCGCCGTACAAGAGCGGCATCGAGAGCAGCATCGGCGACATCGTCAACACCGGGCGCAGCCCGATGGCCGGCGCGATCAATGCGGCGCTGTTCCTGGAGCACTTCGTGCCGCCGCAGCAGGACTGGCTGCACATCGACCTGTTCGCCTGGAACGACACGGCGCGCCCGGGGCGCCCCGTCGGCGGCGAGGGGCAGACGCTGCGCACGCTGCTGCAGTACCTGGCGCAACGCTTCCGCTGATACAAAACGACAAGCAACGACACCGCACCGACACCCGGCCGGCCCACCCGGGCGGCACCATGGCAGCCATGTTCAACCTGGTCATCGAAAGGACCGCTGCCATGAAAACCTGGATCAAACGTACCCTGATCGGCGCCCTGGGCGTCACCCTGCTCGCGGGCGGCCTGACGGCCTGCAGCGGGCACGGCCGCCACGGCGGCGAATGGAGCGCCGAGCGCATCACCGAGATGCGCGGCAAGGTGGTCGGCAAGATCACCGACAAGCTGGCGCTGGACAGCACGCAGAAGCAGAAGCTCGAGCTACTGGCCGATCAGCTGCTGGCTGCGCGCACCGCGATGCGCGGCACGCAGACCGACCCGCGCACCGAGCTCCAGGCACTGATCGGCGGCGCGCAGTTCGACCGCAGCCGGGCGCAGGCCCTGCTGGACCAGAAGACGCAGGCGGTGCAGGGCAGCGGCCCGAAGCTGATCGCCGCATTCGCGGACTTCTACGACAGCCTGAACCCGCAGCAGCAGCAGCAGGTGCGCGAGCGGCTGCAGCACCGCCGCTCCAGCTGGTGGAGCCGCGGCTGACCCGGCCGCACCGGGCCGGGACTGCCGTCACCGCCGATGGGACAATCCGCCATGCCCCGCGTTTTGCTCATCGACGATGACGCCCAGCTCGGCCCGCCGCTGGCGAACTACTTCCGGCGCTTCGAGCTGGAGCTGGTGCACGCGCTGCGGCCCAGCGGCGGGTTGACCCGGCTGCGCGGCGGCCATTTCGATGCCGCGATCCTGGACGTGATGCTGCCGGAGATGGACGGCTTCGAACTCTGCCGCACGATCCGCCGCGAGAGCGACATCCCGATCCTGATGCTGACCGCGCGCGGCGAGGTGATGGACCGGGTCGTCGGCCTGGAGCTCGGCGCCGACGACTACCTGCCCAAGCCCTTCGAGCCGCGCGAGCTGGTGGCCCGGGTGCAGACCGTGCTGCGCCGCCGCCGCGCGGTCCCGGGCCCGGCCACCGGCGCATCCGCCGACCTGCTGCGCTTCGACGGTCTGGTCGTCGACCCGGCCCGCCGCAGCGTCGAGCGCCTCGGCGAGCCGGTGACCCTGACCGGCACCGAGTTCGAGCTGCTGCTCCTGCTGGCCCGCGGCAGCGGCCGGGTGCACAGCCGCGACGACATCCTGAACCACCTGCGCGGCCACGAGGCCGATCTCTACACCCGCGCGGTGGACCTGCTGGTGAGCCGCCTGCGCCGCAAGCTGGAGCCGCTGGACTGCATCAAGACACTGCGCAACGCCGGCTACTCGCTGGCGCTGCGCCCGGCCGTACCATGAGCGCAGCGCCGGGCCGCCCGGAGCAAGCGCGCGACAAGGCGTCCGGCCGCTGGCACCGCCGCGCCCGCCACGCGCTGGGCCACTCGATCAAGCTGCGTCTGCTGGTGGTGTTCCTGCTGCTGGCGCTGGTCATGGTGCTGGCCTTCGTTGGCGGTGCGCAGCGCGCCTTCTCGCTCGGCTGGCGCGAGGCGGCCCGCCCGCTGGTGCGCGACTATGTCGACCGGCTCGCGCAGGACATCAGCCCGGGCGGCACGCCCGAGGTCGCGCGCGCTCAGGCGCTGGTGCAACGCCTGCCTTTGACGATCCGGATCGAGGG
>JAEUOX010000333.1 GCA_016790475.1 Rhodoferax sp.
GCGGTGTTCGACCTGTACTTTCCGGATCTGGCCGCAATGGACGCCGCGCTGGCCACGTCGACGCGCCAGCTGGTGCGCGCGCAGATCGCCCAGGTCATGACGCGCTTCCAGGGACGCGTCTACCACCAGGTCTTCCAGCAGGGCTGAGACAGGGCGCCGCATGACGACGCTGATCACCGGCGCGGGACTGATCGGCTGCCAGACGGCGGCGCTGCTGGCTGCGCGCGGGGAGCGCGTCGTGCTGCTGGACCTGCGGCCGGATCCGGCGCTGATCGCCAGCGTGCTGCCGCTGGCGCAGGTCACGCTGGAGGCGGCGGATGTGCGGGACCGTGCCGCGCTGCAGGCGCTGTTCGAGCGCCATCGCCCCCGCGCGGTGCTGCACACCGCGGCGGCGCTGAGCATGGCGATCCGCGCGCAGCCGGTGCTGGCGGCCGACGTGAATTTCGGTGGCACCGTGAACCTGCTGGAGGCCGCGCGCGCGATTGGCGTGCAGCGCTTCCTGCTGGCCTCGTCGACGACCGTGGTCTACCCCACCTTCCACCGCGCCTGGCCCGGTCCGATCGGGGAGGATTTCGCGTTCCATTCGGTCAGCGAGCGCCCGGGCAGCCTGTATGCCGCCAGCAAGCTGGCCGCCGAGTTCTTCGTGCAGCACTACGGCGACCAGTTCGGTCTGTCGGTCGGCGTGCTGCGCTATTCCGCGGTGCTGGGCCTGTGGGCCGGGCCGAACAATTCCGTGCCCGGGCGGCTGATGGCCACGCTGCTGGGCCAGGGTGCCGAGGGCGGTGTCGTGCAGTTGCGCGACCCGCTGCTGCTGTGGTCGGGCGGGGACGATTTCATCGATGCCCGCGACGTGGCCGCCGCCAACGTCGCGGCGCTGCATGCGCCCCGACTGCCGGGCCGCGTCTACACGATCGGCAGCGGGCGGCTGACCCGGTTCGAGGATTTCGTCGCCGCGGCGCGTGCGGTGCGGCCCCGGCTGCAGCAGGCGCCGGTCGTGCTGCCAGCCACCGGCTTTGCCGGCTTCCCGCACCAGCGCAACCAGCCTTTTGACGTGTCGCGTGCCCAGTCCGAACTCGGCTTCACGGCGCGCCGGAGTCTGCAGGAGTCGATGGCGGACGCGGCGCGCTTCGTGCCGGAGCCTTGAGCGCGCGTTGCCGCATCAGTACGACGGCGTGGGCACGTCCTCGGTGACCACCGCCAGGTTCTGCCCGGCCCGCACATGCCCCAGCAGCCCGTGCGCGTACAGCGTGCCGTCCGACTGGAACAGCACCGGCTCCGGGGCCAGCTCCGGCCGCGCCAGCTGGTGCATCAGCCCGGCGAGCTGACCGGCGCGCACCGGGTCACCGAGCTCGAAGCGGCGTTCGAAGTAGCCGTCACAGGGCGCGAACACATAGGCCTGCGGCCCGGCGATGCGGGTCCAGCGGGTCGGCACGCCGGGTACGGTGGCCACGCCCGGCAGCACGCCGGTGTGCCGCAGCAGCCGCAGCGTGGCTTCCCGCGTGGCTTGCACGGAGGCGCCGGTGACCCAGCCGCCCTGGCCCATCTCGGCCGCCAAGGTCGGGATGCCCTTCTTGCTGGCATAGCCGGCCGCGGTGCGGTAGTCGCCCATGTTGCTGGTCTGTACCGTGATGCCGACGCCAAAGACCTCGGCCATCTTCGCGTTGGCCCGGACCACGGCCGGGTCCATCTCGTCGGCCATCACGACATGGGCGCTGGGCTGGATGAACAGCGTGCGGCCGCCGGCATGCAGGTCGATGAAGAAATCGGCCCGGCTGAAGAACTGGTCGCTGACATAACGCGCGATCTGTTCCGTCGGGGCGCCGAAGTCGTCGCCGGGGAAGACACGGTTCAGGTTCAGGTGATCGATCGGCGAGGTGCGCCGGCCGGCCCGCTGGGCTGGCGCGTTGAAACCCGGCAACAGGATCAGCTGACCCCGCACATCCGAGGGCTGCAATGTGCGCAGCAGCTCGGCGATCACGATCGGCCCTTCGTACTCGTCGCCATGCACGCCGCCGGTGAGCACCACGACCGGCCCCTCGCCATTGCGGATCGAGGCCGCACGGAACGGGATCACGCCCCAGGCGTCGTCGTCCGGGGAGTGGGGCAGGAACAGGGAGCCGACCTGGCGGCCCTCACGGGTCCAATCGATGTCGCTGAAGACGGTGGTGGTCATGGAGGCGGCTCCGGATGCATGTCCCGCGGCCGATTCTCGCGCGAATTGCCGCCACGGCGCTCTGTCTCAAGCCCGTGCGGTGCGATCTCCTTGCACCACGTACCACGCATCCTCCACCCAGTCGCACAGCACGCGGCGGGTCTCGCGCGGGTCGATGATGTCCAGCACGCCGAATTTCTCGGCGGTGCGAAACGGCGAGGTCATCGCCAGGTAATGGGCCTCGAGTTCGGCGCGTTTGGCGGCCGGGTCCGGCGCGGCCTCGATCTCGGCCTTGTGCGCCGCCATCACGCCGCCCTCGATCGGGATCGAGCCCCAGCGCGCGGACGGCCAGGCGAATCGGTGGTTGAGACGGTCGCCGCCCTTGGGGCCGTGCAGAGCGCCGGCCATGCCGAAGCAGCGCCGGATAAGGATCGAGATCCAGGGCGAGCGGCAGGCGGCCAGCGCCTCGGCCAGGCGTGTGGCGCCCATCAGCGTGCCGGCGAGTTCGGCCTCCAGTCCGGTGGCGTTGCCCGGCTGGTCGACAAAATTCACGACCGGCAGCCCGAACAGGCTGCACAGCCGGGTGTGCCGCTCCATCTTGGCCGCCGCCTGCAGTGTCATTGCGCCGCCGGCGGCCTTGGGGTCGTTGCCGATCACCCCGACCGGAATGCCACGCAGCCGCCCGAGCATCGTGATCACCGAGCCGCCCTGGTGGCGACCGATCTCGAACAGGCTGCCCCGGTCGAACACGGCCTCCAGCAGCTTGCGCGGGTCATAGATCTTGCGGCGGTCGTGCGGGATCGCGTCCTTCAGCCAGTCCTCCGCACGGTTCGGATCGTCGGTGCAGGTCAGGACCGGCGCCAGTTCGTGGACGCTGCGAGGCAAGTAGCTCAGGAAGCGGCGCACCTGGGCCAGGGCATCGGCCTCGTCCAGCGCTTCGTTGTGCACCAGTGCGCTCTTGCGGTGCGCCTTCCAGCCGCCCAGGTCGTTCTTGTCGACATCCACGCCGTAGGCCTGGCGCACCACATGCGGCCCTGCAGCCATGACCTGCGCCTGGTCGCGCACCAGCACCGAGAAATGCGACGACAGCACCTTGATCGCGCCTTGCCCGGCGCACGCGCCCAGGGCGACGCCGACCACTGGCACTGTCTGCAGCAGGTCCTGCGCCGGCCAGGTGGTGTACTCGGGGATCTTGGTGCCGCCGATCTGCATCAGCAGCTTGACACTGCCCCCCGCCGAGTCGACCAGGCGCACCAGCGGCATGCGCAGCTGGAAGGCCAGACGTTCGATGTAGATCCACTTGTCGGCGATGGTGCCCTCGGAGCTGCCTGCGCGGATCGTGAAGTCGTCCACATGCAGGGCCAGCTTGCGTCCGTCGATGCGGCCGGTGCCGACGATCGCGTTGGTCGGCTCGGTGTGGGCGTAGCTTCCGTCCGCGTGGTAGTGGCCCTTGCCGGCCAGCGTGCCCATTTCGTGGAAGCTGCCCGGGTCGAGCAGTGCGGCGATGCGCTCACGCGCGTTCATGCGCCCGCTGGCCTTGAAACGGGCCAGCGCCTCCGGCCCGCCCATGGCCTGGGCATGGTGCCGGCGTGCCTGCAGCTCGGCCAGCTCGGCGGCCCATTCGCCGGCGGGCGCGAAGGCCTCGCCCTGGGGTGGTGTGATGGTGGCGGTCATCGGGGTTCCTTTGCCCGGTGCGGGCTCTCAGGTGCGGGCTGCCGATGCGCCGTCGATACGGCGCAGCGCCTCGTCACCCGATTCTTCGATGCGCTGGTGCGTCAGCGCGATGGTGCGTTCGACGTCGCCTGCGCGCAGGGCCTCGATCGCCTGCTGCCACAGTGCTGCCGAGCGCTGTCGGCGCGCCGGCGACAGCAGCCCGAGGCGGCTGTAGCGCAGGCTCTGCAGCGACAGGCCGGTCAGCATGCGTTGCAGCCGCTGGTTGCCGGCCATGCGCGCGCACAGGATGTGGATGCGGTAGACGGTCTCGGCGTAGTCGCTGCCACGGTCCTCCAGCGGCGCCAGGGCCAGCAGACGTGCCAGCCCGGCATCCAGCAACGCGAACAGCTCCGGCGGGCGGCTGCGGTGCAGCTTGCGGATCACCATCTCGAACAGACCGGCCCGCACCTCCATCAGCTCGCGGACCTCGGCGGCGTTGAGCTCGGTGACGATCGCGCCGCGCCGCGGCAGGATGGTGACCAGCCCCTCGCGCTCCAGGATGCGCAGTGCCTCGCGCACCGGGCCGCGGCTCACGCCGGTTCCTGCGGCAAGCTCCTGTTCGCCGATGCGCTCGCCGGTGGCCATGTCGCCGCGCAGGATGCGCTCGCCCACGCGCGCGGCGATCTGCTCGGGGATGGAGAGCGTCGGCTCGGTCTGGTCGGCGAACAGCCGGAACGCGACCGCGCTCTCCCAGGCGGCGAACAGGTCGGCCGGCAGGTCCGCGGAGTTCATCGAGCGATCTCGAACACGACCGTGTCCTCCTGCACCACATCGCCTTCGGCCACGTGGACGGCTCGCACCGTGCCGGCGGCCGGCGCACTGATCGGGATCTCCATCTTCATCGATTCGACGATCAGCACGGTGTCGCCCTCCTGCACGGCCTGCCCGGGGGCGGCCTCGATGCGGCACACCGTGCCCGCAATGTCTGCCTGCACACGCATGGCGATCTCCTGGTGGTGGTGGCGTTGCGCCGGGTCAGAACTCGAGCTTGACGCCGCTGTCGCGGTACAGGCGCTGCCAGCGCTCGACCTCGGAGCGCACGAACTGTTGTGCGGCCGGCAACGCGAAGTTCAGAGCCCGGCCGCCGGTGCTGGCGCGCGACTTCACGAACTCCGGTGCATCGTTGGCCTTGATCAACACCGGATTGAGCTTCTCCAGGACGGCCCGCGGCGTGCCGGCCGGTGCGAACACACCGGCCCAGCCGGTGATCTGGAAGTCGGCCATGCCCAGCTCCATCATCGTGGGAACCTCCGGCCAGAGCGCCTCACGCACCGGCCCGATCACCCCGAGAGCCCGCAGCTTCTTGCCGGCCACCAGCCCGGAGGCGACCGCCATGTCCGCGATCGCGAACTGCACCTGCCCGCCGGCCAGATCGGTCAGCGACTGCGGGCTGGAGCGGTAATTGACGGTCGCGGTCTGCAGGCCGTTGATCTTCGCGAGCAGCTCACAGGCGACCTGCGCCGTCGCGATGCCGGCGCCGCAGTTCATCTTGGCCGGCTGCTTCTTCGCGTCGGCGATCAGATCGGCCACGGTTTTCCAGGGGGACTCGGCGGTGACCAGCAGCGTCATCGGGCTGGCGGCCAGCAGGCCGACGACCTCGAAGCTGCCCGGCTCGTAGCCGAGCTTGCCAGGATAGAACGCAAAGTTCGCCGCGTTGGTGGTGGCGGTACCCATCAGCAGCGTATAGCCGTCCGGCGCAGCGCGCGCCACCGCCTGCGCGGCGATGGCACCGTTGCCACCGGGCTTGTTGTCCACCACGACGGTGGCGTTGAACTCGCGCTGCAGTTCCCGCGCGAGCAGCCGCGCCACGATGTCCGAGCCGGAGCCGGCCGCCTGCGGCACCACCAGTGTGATCGGTTTGGAGGGGTAGGCGTCCTGAGCCCCCGCAGTGGCACTGAGACCGAGCAGCCCGACGAGGGCGGCGTGGCGGAGGATGTGGCGTCGTTGCATGGGGGGAGTCTCCTGCGAAGTCGTGGGGGCGTCAGGTGCGGCGGCCGGCGACGCCTGAACGAATCTGGCGGATTGTGTTTTCGTATTGTCTTATTGTCAACAATCTTAATGTTTCCTATGATCCGGGCTCCCCAGTCCCTGCCCCGGAGCCGCCATGGCCGACGCCCATTCCCTCCTGCCACCGGCCTGTGCCGTGGCGGGCCGCCTGATCCATTGGGCTGCCGCCCAGCACGGCGACCGGCCCTCGGTGGTGTTCCGCGACCGCAGCTTCAGCCATGCCGACATGGACCGGCGCAGCAACCAGGTCGCGCACGCGCTGCGCGGCTGCGGCCTGCAGACCGGCGAGCGGCTGGCGGTGCTGCTGGAGAACTCGGTGGAAAGCATCGACACGGTGTTCGGTGCCGAGAAGGCGGGGCTGACGATGGTTGCGCTCAATGCGCGCCATACGGTTGCCGAGCACCTGGCAGTCCTGGATGACGCCCAGGCAGCCGCGGTGCTGATCGGGCCGCAGTTTGCCGACCTGGCGCACGCGCTGGCGCAGCGCACGGCGCCAGGCCCGCTGCGCCAGGTGCTGGTGCTGGGCCCGGCGGCCGCCGGCCAGACCGCCTTCGCGCCGCTGGTCGCGGCGGCACCCGCCACGCTGCCCGGCATCCTGCTGCCGCCAGATCATGTGGCCCGCATCGCCTACACCTCGGGCACCACCGGGCAGCCCAAGGGCATCGTCTACACCCAGGCGCGCACCGAGCAGCGGCTGCAGAACCACTTCCTGGCGATGGAATACGGGCTCTCGGTCGACGACGCGATGCTGCATGTCGGGCCGTTGACCCATGCCGCCGGTGTCTATCTGTTCCCGTGCTTCCTGCGCGGCGCGCGCAACGTGGTGCTGGACCGGTTCGATCCCGCGTCGCTGGTCGCGGCCATCGCGCAGCACCGCATCACGCATCTGATGCTCGTACCCACGATGATGGCGCGGCTCGTTGACGCCATCGAGGGCGGGCTGCAGGGCGACTGGTCATCGCTGCGACGCATCCACTATGGCACCGCGCCCACGCCGGTGGCGCTGATCCGCCGCGCCCAGGCGGTGTTCGGCCCGATCCTGCGCCAACAGTACGGCATGACCGAGGCGGTGCAGCCGCTGTGCGTGCTCTATCCGCACGAGCACGTCGGCGCGTCGGAGGATGGCGCGGATGACCCGATCGGCTCCTGCGGCCGCCCGACCGCCCAGGTGCAGCTGGTGTTGCGCGATGCCGACGGCGCGCCCGTGCCCCCCGGCGTGGTGGGCGAGATCACGCTGGCGCACGAGGGCATTGGCGCGGTGCGCTACTGGAACCGCCCCGATCTGGAAGCCGATACGGTGCGCAAGGGCTGGTTCCATACCGGTGACCTCGGCCGCTTCGACCGCCACGGCTTCCTGCACATTGTCGGGCGGCTCAAGGACATGATCATCAGCGGCGGCTTCAACGTCTACGCAGCGGAGGTCGAGGCGGCGCTCGACGCGCACCCGGCGGTGCTGGAGTCGGCCGTGCTCGGATTGCCGGACGCCGAGTGGGGCGAACTGGTCGCCGCCGCAGTCGTGCTGCGGCCCGGCGCGCGGGTCAGCGTGCAGGATCTCCAGGCGCATTGCGCCGCACGCATCGCCGGCTACAAGAAGCCGCGACGCATCCTGCTGCTCGATGCGCTGCCGCGCAATGGCGCGGGCAAGGTGCAGAAGCCCGCGCTGCGGGGCCGCTTTGCCGCGCCGGAAGCCCCGTCCGGCAGCACGCCGGTATGACGCAGTGGCTGCGGCGTACGCAGCAAAGGGGGATCAGTGCAGCAACGCCTGCAGGGGAACGGCTTCCACCTGCGGTGCCAACGCGTATCGGTGCAGGCCCGGATACACGACGTACAGGGCGTCCAGCCGCAAGTCGGCCAGGGCAATGCGCATGCTGGGTGTCAGCTTGGGGGCGTCGCTGCGCTTGAACTCCACGCCGATCCGGCGTCCGTCCTTGAACAGCAGCAGATCCAGCTCGGCGCCCTGGTGCGTGGCCCAGAAGTAGGCTTCGTCCGGCTGGGCCAGGCGCAGCACCTGCTCCAGGGCAAACCCTTCCCAGCTGGCGCCGCACAAGGGGTGCACCAGGAGCTGGGAAAGCGTGCGGATGCCCGCCAGTGTGTGCAGCAGGCCGGTATCCCGGAAATAGATCTTGGGGGCCTTGACCTGGCGCTTGGCCAGGTTCTCGTGCCAGGGCTGCAGCTGGCGCACCATGAAGGTCTGCGTCAGGTAGTCCAGGTAGCGGCGTATGGTGGATTCCGAGATGCCCAGCGAGCGCGCAGGCTCGGCCGCGTTCCAGATCTGCCCGTGGTAGTGGGCCAGCATCTGCCAGAAGCGGGTCATCAGCGGGGCCGGCGCATTCATGCCCAGCAGCGGAAGGTCTCCGGCAACATGGCGCTGGATGGCCGCCTGACGCCACCGTGCGCTGGTGTCGTCATCCTCGGACAGATAGGCCGACGGAAAGCCGCCGCGAAGCCACAGCTGCTGCAGCGCCGCCGGGTCTGCACCCACCTCGCCGACGTCGAAGCCGCTGACCTCCAGCGTTACCGCACGGCCCAGCAGCGACTCGCTGCGGTGCATCACGCGGGGTGCTGCGCTGCCGAGCAGCAGGTATTGCCCGGGCTGGTGCATCCGGCCCGGCCTGTCCATCAGTACGCGCAAGGCCTCGGCCAGGGCTGGCAGGTGCTG
>JAEUOX010000349.1 GCA_016790475.1 Rhodoferax sp.
GTTCGGGCTGGACGACTACATCAGCTACATGGTGCGTTTCCTGGAGGCGATCGGCCCGGGCGCGCACATGATGGCGGTCTGCCAGCCCTGCGTGGCCGCGCTGGCCGCCACCGCGGTGATGGCCGAGGACGACAACCCGGCCCAGCCACGCAGCCTGACGCTGATGGCCGGCCCAGTCGACTGCCGGATCAACCCGACCAGCGTGAACCTGCTGGCCACCAGCAAGCCGATCGACTGGTTCGAGAAGAACCTGATCAGCCACGTGCCGCTCCCGCATGCGGGCTTCATGCGCCGCGTCTACCCCGGCTTCGTGCAGCTGAGCGCCTTCATGAGCATGAACCCGGAACGCCACAAGAATGCCTTCAAGGAGATGTACCACCACCTCGTCGACGGCGATGTCGAGAAGGCGAACATCATCCGGGTGTTCTACGACGAGTACCTGGCCGTGAACGACCTGCCGGCCGAGTTCTACCTGGAGACCGTGGAGAAGGTGTTCCAGACCTACGACCTGGCCCGCGGCGCATTGCGCTACCGCGACCGCACCGTCGACACCGCGGCGATCCGCCGGACCGCGCTGATGACGGTCGAAGGCGAGCGCGACGACATCTGCTCCGTCGGCCAAACGGTCGCGGCTCAGGATCTGTGCCCGAACGTGCGCCCCTACCGCAAGACCCACCACATCCAGACCGGCGTGGGCCACTACGGCGTGTTCAGCGGCAGGAAGTGGAACCAGCAGATCTATCCGCGGGTGCGGGAGCACATCCATGCCAGCGCGGGCTGACGCGCGCCCCCCGCCTCAGCGCCCCCGCACCATCGCCATGATCTGTCCGGCATCCAGCGTGGCCGCCTTGTCGCGGATCTGCGGCAGGTAGTGCTGCTGCAGCTGGCGGGCCGGCGCCAGCAGCTCCTGGAAGCTGTCGCGCAGCAGCGCACGGCTCATGACCCGGCCCCCGGCGTAGTAGCGGCGTGCGACCTGGCCCAGCGCATAGGTCGTCGCAAAGGACATCGCGATGCCGGCGGCCGCACCGCCTGTGCTGCGGCCCATCCGGCCGGCGACCCCACCGAGCAGGCCCCCCAGCAGTTTGCGGCCGAACTGCTCCAGGTACTGGCCGGTGATGCCGACGCCGGCGGCCGCAATGAACTCGCGGATGTGGCCCTGGTCCAGCTGCACACCGTGCGCCTGGCCGATGCCATAGACCATGCGGACCTGCAGCGGGATGATGGCCATCGAAGCCCAGGACTGCGGCAGCAGCTCCAGCGCGCCGGTCAGCAGCGCGTAGTTCAGGATGGATTTGTCCAGCGCGGCTGCAGCCGGTGGCGCCAGGCCGACCGGCGCGGCCGTGGGTGCCGCCGGGGCGCCCGCCGGCGCCGGGGGCAGCATTGCCGGAACCCCTGACTCTGCCGCGGCGACCAGGGCTTCCTCCTCCCGGTCGAAGCTGGCCGTCTGCGCCGCGTCCAGCCCCAGCTGCCGGCGCAGCGTGGCCAGGAACTGCCGCTCGGCATCGTTCTGCCGGCCATCGGCGTCACAGACGCAGACCGCCAGCTCATAGGCAAGGTTACGCTGGCCGGCGTCCGTCAGCGCGCCGGTCACGGCCTCCAGGCGCACCCGGCGCAGCAGCACATCCTGCACCAGGCGCGACAGCGTGGCACTGCCGGACGCGTCCGCGAGCGATTGCGCGATGCGGCGGATCTCGGCACGTTCGGTGTCGCCCTGCCCACCGTCGGCATAGGCGGCGAACAAGGCGATGGCCAGCAGGGCTTCCTGTTCAGCGAGGGTCATGGGGGCTCCCGGATGCGCCTGTCCACGGCGCTGCCCGCAGTATGGGGCGCGGTCGCGGGTTCGGCCCGGGCGACAGG
>JAEUOX010000354.1 GCA_016790475.1 Rhodoferax sp.
GCCGCGATGGCGATCACGATCGTTGCCACCTCGGCCGGCGTCAAGGTGCTGCACCTGCTGCTGACCCGGCGTCTGGACCGCAGCACGCAGGCCTGGCGCCGGCGCTGAGCCGCCCCGCGGAACCGGGGACGCTCAGACCCCGCGCCGCGCGCGCATTGCCCGGCCGACCCGGTCCAGCGTCGCAGCATCGAGCAAGCGACCGGCCAGCGGCAGCAGTTCCGTGTCCTCCCGCGCGATGTGCTGCGCGTAGCGCTGCGCGAATGCGTCGACGCTGCCGGCCTCCAGTGTGCCGGGCGCGCCCTGGCGGATCGGCTCCAGCGCTGCCCGCAGCGCCTGCCAAGCGGCCTCCAGCGCACGGTGGTCGGCGCACAGGCTGGCGGTCAGGTCCGCGACCTGTCCGGCGTCCGCGCCGGTGCCGGCCGCGCGCAGCGCCGGGAACAGGTCCTGCTCCTCGTCCTCGTGGTGGTGCCGCCCGGCGGTGTCGAAGTAGCGCATCACGGCCTGGGCCGCCTCCTGGGCGGCGCGGTCGCTGCCGTGCGCCTGCAGGTGCGGCACCAGCCGCTGCAGCGTGTCGCACTGCGACTGCACCCGCAGATGGCAGGCCGCCAGCATCTCCAGCGGCACCTCGAAGCCGACGGACGGTGCGGCGCGGCCGCTGCCGGGCAGGATCACCATGGCGCAGGCGCCGCGCTGCGCGCGGGAATCGGCAGCACGCTGTCCAGCCTGCCGCCGCGCACCGCGTGGAACGCCGGATGCAGGAACACCGTGGAGTCGGCATAACCGACCTCGAACAGCAGCGACGCGCCGATCGGCAGGTCCGGCAGCGGCTCGGTGGCGTCGAGCGTCAGGTGCTCTGCCGACGGCGACAGCTTCACATCGCCCGGCAGCCCGCAGACCCGCGCCGGTGTCGGCCAGGCGGCCAGGTAGCGCCAGCCGGCATTGCAGACGATGCGCTGCGCGGACGGCCGGCTCAGCACCACCGCACGCACGTACAGCGCCGGCTCCAGGTCGATCTGGTACTCGGTCCGGTAGCGGCGGTCGCCCAGCACGCCGCCGCCGGCCTGGATCTCGGTGACACCGGGCACCCGTGCGGCGATCGGGAAGGTGCCGGTGCCGCTGCAGCTGACGATGTCGACCGCGATGCCGGCAGCGCGGCAACGCTGTGCGGTGTCGGTCAGCTGGCAAATCGCGGCGGTGACGGCGGCGCGCTTGGCCGTCGGGTCCGCGATCGCGGTGGTGTGGCCCTCCCAGCCCATCAGGCCGCAGAACTGCAGTGCGGGCTCGGCGCCGATGCGTCGGGCCACATCGACCACCGCGTCACCCGGCGGCAGGCCGCAGCGGTGCATGCCGGTATCCACCTCGATGACGACCGGCAGCACGACACCGGCCTGCCGCGCAGCGGCAGACAGCATGGCCAGGTGGGCCGGGGCATCGACCGCGGCAATCACCCGCGCGCCGCGGTTCAGCTGGGCCAGCTGGTGCACCGCGTCGCTGCCGACCACCTGGCTGGCGATCAGCACGTCCGGGATGCCGGCGGCCACCATCGTGGCGGCTTCCGCCACCGTGGCGCAGGTGACTCCGCTGGCGCCCGCGGCCTGCAGGCGCTGCGCCAGTGCCGGTGCGCGCAGCGCCTTCACATGCGGCCGCCAGCGCTTGCCGCCGTCGACGACGATGGTCTGGCGCATCGACGCCAAATTGCGCTCGAAGGCGTCCAGATCGAGCAGCAGGCAGGGGGTGTCCGGCAGGCCGTCCACAGCGGGCATCGGGGGCATCGCGGCGGTGCTCCTCAGCTCGCCGCCGGCCGCGGTGGCCAGTGGTCGAACAGGCGGGCTGCGTGGGTCTGGCCCCACAGCTCGATCGCCGCCGGCGTGCCGGCATGCGCCACCTGCGCCAGCGGGCCGCGCACATAACCCAGCGCGACGCAGCGGCCGGCCAGCGGGCTCCAGCCCACCGAGCTGATCTCGCCCGCGCTGGCGCCCTCCACCAGGATCGCCTCGCCGCCCCAGGCATAGACCTCGGCGGCCTCCAGCACGATCGTCACCAGCTTCTTGCGCAGCGGCTGTCCCAGGCGCTGCTGCAGCGCCTGCTGGCCGAGGAAGGGCACCGGCTTGTCCAGGCGTACATGGGCCATCATGCCGGCCTCGAACGGCGTTTCGTCGGGGCCGAGTTCGGCGCCCCAGGCACGCCGCCCGCGCTCGATGCGCAGCGCATCGAGTGCAAAGTAGCCGGCGTCGCGCAGGCCGAGGTCCGCACCGGCCTCCATCAGCGTCTGGTAGACATGCCGCGTCATCTCGACCGGCACGTACAGCTCGAAGCCCGGCCCGCCCACATAGGCCATGCGCGCTGCGCGCACGCGCGCAAAGCCCAGGTCGATGACCCGGGACCAGGAGAACTTCAGCGCCTCCGGCGAGAGGTCGTCCGGGCTGACCCGCGCCAGCAGTTCGCGGGCGCGCGGCCCCATGACCGACAGCACGCTGTACATCGGCGAGATGTCGGTCAGCACCGCATGCTCCTGGGCGCCGATATGGCGCGAGATCCAGTCGACATCGCGCACCGACTGGGCCGAGCCGGTGACGATCAGGTAGCGCTCGCCCTGGCGGTCGTCGCTCTGCCGGATCACCGTCAGGTCGCTCTCGAAGCCGCCACGCCCGTTGAGCATCGGCGTGTAGACCATCTGGTTGACCGCCATGTCCATCTCGTTGGCGCACAGGCGCTGCAGCACCGCCAGCGCATCGCGGCCGTGCAGCATCAGCTTGGAGAAGGAGCTCTGGTCATAGAGCGCCACGGCCTCGCGCGTGGCTTGCTGCTCGGCCTGCACCCAGGGCAGCCAGCCCGGCGTGCCCAGCGTGTGGGCGGGCGCCTGCACCCCCGGCGGGCGGAAGTAGTTGGCGCGTTCCCAGCCGTTCTTGCTGCCGAACTCGGCGCCCCTGGCCTGCAGCGTGTCGTACAGGGGTGAGGTGCGCAAGGGGCGCGCGGTTTCGAGCTCCTGGCGTGGCCAGCGCATCGCGTAATGCAGGCCCAGGGTCTCGGCCGTGCGCGCAAACAGCGCCTTGCGGTTGCCGGTGAAGGGGCCGAAGCGGCGGATGTCCACGTCCCACAGGTCGGTGCTGGGTTCGCCGCCGACGATCCATTCGGCCATCAGCCTCCCGGCGCCACCGGAATTGGCGATGCCTGCGGAGTTGAAGCCGGCGCACACGAAGTAGTTGCGCAGCTCGGGTGCTTCGCCGAGGATGAAGTTGCCGTCGGGCGTGAAGCTCTCCGGGCCGTTGAGCAGCATCTTGATCTCGGCGGTTTCCAGGCAGGGTGTTCGGTGGATGGCGTTCTTCATCAGCGGTTCGAACTGGTCCCAGTCCTCCCCGAGCAGCTGGAACTGGAAGTTCGCAGGGATCGGGTCCACCTTCCAGGGCTTGGCCACCGGCTCGAAACCACCCATCAGCAGGCCGCCGACCTCCTCCTTGTAATAGATGAAGCCGTCGGGGTCGCGCATGACGGGCATCATCGGGTGCACGCCCTCGATCTTGCCGGTGACGATGTAGAAATGCTCCGCGGAGTACAGCGGCACGTTGACTCCGGCCAGGCGGCCGAACTGGCGGGCCCACTGGCCGGCGCAATTGACCAGCACCTCGCAGCGCACGTCACCCTGCGTGGTCCGCACGCCCGCCACCTTGCCGCCCTCGACGATCACGCCGGTCACCTCGATGTCTTCGTGCATCTTGACGCCCCGGTTGCGCGCGCCCTTGGCCAGCGACATGCACAGGTCGGCCGGGTTGGCCTTGCCGTCCCCGGGCAGCCAGATGCCGCCCTGCAGGTCGTCGGTGCGCATCACGGGGTAGCGGTCGGCGACCTCGCGCGGCGAGATCAGATGGCATTCGACGCCGAAGCTGCGCGCCATGGCGGTCTGCTTCTTCAGCACCTGCATGCGTTCGGGGGTGCTGGCCACATTGACGCTGCCGCATTGCTTCCAGCCGGTGGCCAGCCCGGTTTCGGTCTCCAGCCTGCTGTAGAGCTCGATGCCGTACTTGCTCATCACCGTCATGTTGCGGTTCGGGCGCATCTGGCCGACCAGGCCGGCTGCGTGCCAGGTGGTGCCGCTGGTGAGTTTTCCCTGTTCGAGCAGCAGCACGTCGGTTTCTCCGGCCTTGGCCAGATGGTAGGCAGTGGAGCAGCCGGCGATGCCGCCGCCGACGATCACGATGCGGGCTTGGGTGGGGAGGGACACGGGGGCTCCTGGGAACACGGTGTCACCGATTGTGCATCCGCTGCGAACGTCACAGAGGCCTCGGGCTGTCAGTCGCTGCCCGGCGAACACCGAGTGCTTGTCAACGCTGCGGCATGTCCCGTACCGAGAACCCAAGGCTGACGCTGGCGTCCTCCGGGATGGGCGGCAGGGTGGCGTTCCAGGCCTCCCAGGCCTGTCGCATGGCCGCCAGCCGTTGCGGCTGGCGTGCTGCCAGATTCGCGCGCTCCCGGGCATCCCCGGCCAGATCGAACAGGTAGTCGTTGCCGTCCACACGCAGGTACTTCCAGTCGCCTTCACGGTGGGCACGTTGGCCGCGATGGTTCATGCGCCAGAAAAGTGGACGCGGCACCGTACGCTCCGGCGTGTTCAGGAGATGGACCATGGACAGGCCATCGAGCTCCGCCGGCACACCATACCCGGCCAGGTCGAGGATGGTCGCAGTCCAGTCCATGGTCATGCAGTGCTGCGCGCTGACCTGCCCGCCCGCCAGCGTTCCGGGCCAGCTGACAATCCACGGCACCCGGATGCCGCCTTCGGTCAGATCCATCTTGCCACCCACCAGCGGCCAGTTGTCGCTGAAGCGTTCGCCGCCGTTGTCGCTGGTGAAGATGATCAGGGTCTGGCTGAGCAGGTCACAATCACGCAGCGTATCAACGACCTGGCCGATGCCTTCGTCCATGTGGTGGATCATGCGCTGGTAGGTCGCGATGTTCCCGCCATCCAGATGGAACAGGCCACCCGCGGTGTCACGAGCCAGTGGCTTGCCGTCGCGTGCCTGCCAGGGAAAGTGCGGTGCTGTGTAATGCAGACTCAGAAAGAACGGCTCGGCGGCCCGACGCCGGATGTAGTTGCTTGCCCGCTCGGTGAGCAGGTCGGTCAGATAACCTTCGGCGCGGGTCTCGGACTCGCGTTCGAACAGGTCGTGCATCCCCCCATTGCTGCGGTGGTCGAAATAGTCGACACCGCCGGACATGGGTCCGAAGAACTCTTCATACCCGGACCGGATCGGGCTGAATGCGGGTGGGTACCCCAGGTGCCACTTGCCGATCAGCGCTGTGCGATAGCCGTGCGTGCGCAGCATCGCGGGCAGCGTCGGCACCTCGGCAGGCAGTCCCAGCACGGCGCTGCCTTTGCTGTGCACATTGATCGGTTCCTCGCAGCCACCCCGGTAACGGTACTGGTAGCGCCCGGTCATCATGGCGAGCCGCGTCGGTGAGCAGACGGGCGAGTTGGCATAGCCGTCCGTCAGCCGCAGACCGTCCGCCGCCAGTGCATCCAGCCGGGGCGACACTTGGCCGAACGCCGCGCTGCGCCCCCCATAGCAGCCCAGGTCGGCATATCCCAGGTCATCGGCAACGATGAAAATGATGTTCGGCCTGCGACGCTGCGGCGACATGGACGTGCTCCGGGGCTGGTCAGCGAGTGCCAGTCCGCCAGCCGCTGGCGTACTCCTCACGTGCCTGCCGCGCATAAGGCGTGGGCGAAACCCGCACCCGGATTGTGGTCTGTTCGTGCTGCTCGACCGAGGTCAGTCCGCTGCTGCCGGCGGGTTCGCCCCAAACCATCGTCAGGACTTCGCCAATCTGCACATCCTGGTCGACCAGCCCGAGCGACAGGATGCAGCGCTCGTTGTAGCTGTAGCCGGAGAACAGCGACATGCCGGCCAGCTGCCCGTCGCGCAGGACCTTGTCGACCATGGTTGCGGCATAGTTGATCCACGGAAACTCGATCCACTTGTAGTGGCTCTCGCTCGGCCCGAACATGGAGGCAAACACCCGCACGACGTCCTCGGCATTCCACTCGAAAGTGACCTTCTTGCGGTGGCGCCGGCCTTGCATGCCTTCCAGCGCCTGGCGGCCGATGAAGTCGTGGTCGAACCTGATGAAGTTGGCATAACCCATGTCGTAGGGCGTGACATAGTAGTCCCGCACGTCCGGCGAATCAAAACTGCCGCCTAGGGCGCCTGACGCCTCGTAGCTGTCCACCGGCAGCCATTCGCGGTAGCGCTGCATCAGGCCCTCGCCGGTGTAGACCGCCGGGAGCGGGTTGGGAATCCAGCCGGACTCCAGGGTGTTGGTCGGGTAGGCGCGGCTGCCGACCTGGCGCAGATCGATGCCCAGGTCGCGCGCCGCCTGCAGGATCGTGTCCCGCACATAGGGCTTGTCGTCGTAGGGCCCCCAGATCTCCAGGCCCGGCGCGCCAGCCATTCCATGGCGCAAGGCGCGCACCCGCTTGGTCCCGATGTTGATCGTGTCGACCATGAAGAAGCGGATATCCGGGATGGGTCCGCCGTGGATACGTTCGATGATTCGGTGCGCCTCGGGGCCCTGGATCTGGAAGCGGTAGTGCAGCCGCGTGATCGCCCGCCCGTCCGGCCGCGCCGGAGAGCGCGCGTCGCGGCGTACGCGCACGTTGTAGCCGGTCTGGCTGACGTTGAACTCCACCCAGTTCGCGATGACCTCGCGCCCGACCAGCACGAACTGGTCCTCGCGCTCCCGAAACGCGATCATGTCGCCGATGAAGAAGCCCTCCGGGCTGGCGGCGATGAACTGCTTGGCCCGGTTGCAGTCGAAGTTGGCGAAGCTGTTGACTGCCAGGCTCTGCAAAAACTCGAAAGCCTGCGGGCCCTCCACGATGGCCTCGTGCATGTGGTGCGACTGGTCGAACAAGACAGCCGATGTCCGCCAGGCGCGCTGCTCATCGCGCCAGTTGGTGAATTCGGCGGCAACGCCCGGATAGAGGTACATGCCGGCTTTGGAGTGGCGCAGCGTCGGCAGGATGCTGCCTTCATGCCGCAGGATGTCTTCAAGTGAACGGTAGGTCATGGTGGGATGGGTTGAGGCAGTCAGATAAACCGGACGCCGATGGCGCCCAACGGGCCGTAGTCGGCGTGAATGACGTCACCCGGTGCGACTGCAACCGGGCGCGTGAAAGAGCCAGCAAGCACGTACTGGCCCCGCCGCAGGCCTGCACCATGGCGGGCCAGCTTGTTGACCAGCCAGGCGATACCAGCGGCAGGATGCCCCATGACGGCCGCAGACACGCCGGACTCTTCGATGACACCGTTCTTGCTCAGCGTGGCACCGACCCAGCGGATGTCCTGGTCGAACGGCCGCACCATGCGCCCGCCCAGGACCATGGCACCGGCGGCAGCGTTGTCCGCGATGGTGTCGCTGATGGCCCGGGGCACCTGGGTGCGGTAAGCGATCAGTTCCAGCGCCGGGGTGACAAACTCGGTAGCCCGCATCACATCGGCAATGGTGCAGCCACTGCCCTGCAGGTCCGCACCCATCACGAACGCGAGTTCGACTTCCAGCCGCGGGCTGAGGAACCGGCGGGCTTCGATCTGTGCGCCATCCGCCGCCACCATGTCGTCGGTGAGGAATCCGTAGTCTGGCTCATTGAAGTTCGACGCCATCTGCATGGCGCGCGATGTCAGCCCGATCTTGCGGCCGATCAGGCGCGCGCCGCGTGCCAGCCGGTGCTCAAGCCACAGATTCTGGATTGCGTAGGCATCTTCGAGCTCGATGCCGGCATAGGTCTTGCTGACCTGGGGGATCACCTGGCGTTGCTGGTCCGCCTGGTCGAGGGCGGCGGCCGCTTCCAGGCGCTGGTCTTGAGTGAGCATGGGTTCGTGGTCTTGTCTTGTAGAGGGTTATTGCATGCGGATGTTGGCGTCCTTCACGATCTTTCCTGCCTGCGCGTATTCACTCTTGATCCAGGCGGCGAACTCGGCAGGCGTGGAGGAGCGCTGGGCCTTTTCGTCGAAGCCCTCCGTCGTCATGCGCTGCTTGACGTCCGGGCTGGCCAGTGCCGCATTGAGAGCCTGGTTGAGCTCCCGCACCAGCGCCTCGGGCAGCCCTGCAGGCCCCACCATGCCCCACCACGAGTACAACGTGAGGTCTGGGTAGCCCTGCTCCACCGTGGTGGACAGGTCGGGAAACCGGGGACTGCGTTCGCTGTCGGTCACGGCGATCTGGCGCAACTTGCCTTGGCGCACAAAGTCCAGCACCAGCGGGAAGGCCGCGTCCAGCATGCCGGTCACCCGACCGCTGACCGTCTCCGTCACGAGGGGCAGGCTGCCGGGGAATGGCACGACGGTGAACCGAGTGCCAGTCTTGGCCATCAGCAATTCGAGCGCCAGGTGGTGGGGCGTGCCAAGGCCTGGAATGGCCAGCGACACCGAGCCGGGACTCTTGCGGTTGAGTTCGACCAGATCCTTCAGGGTCTGGATCGGTGCGGCGGCGTTCACGGTGACGACATACGGGCTCTTCTGGACGAAGCCGATGGCCGTGAAGTCGGTGGCCGGGTTGTATTTCACGGAGGGCAGAAGATGGGGTGCGACGGCCAGATTGGCCGCGACCCCCATCATCAGCGTGTGTCCGTCAGGCGCCGACTTGGCGACTGCGTCGGCGGCCAGGGTGCCGCCAGCGCCAGGACGGTTCTCGACCATGAAATTCAGCCCCGTGCTGCGCGACATGCTCTCGGCCAGGATGCGCGCCACCACTTCGGGCGGCGTACCGGGGGCGAAGCCGACCACGATGCGGATCGGGCGTGACTTGCTCAACGCGGATTGGGCCAGTGCCGCCGCTGGTAGCAGGGCGCTGGCGACCAACAGTCTTCTTCTCAATGTTTGCATGGTGTTTCCGGTTCTTGGTGATGTTGGGTTGGATCGACGGGTTCAGGTATTGCGCGCCGGCAGACACGCGTGCGCTGCTGCCATGCCGGTGATCCACTCCGGGATCACCCGATAGAAGTCCAGGGTTGCCTGGAAAGTCTGTGTCGCGTGCATCGCAGCAAATGCTGCCAGCCACACGCGCGCCTCATGGCCACCGAAGCCTGCATCGCGATCCACGGCGGCGTCCGTGTACCGGTCGCAGGACCGGAGCTGGCCTGACAGAAGCCTGTCGATGAATGTCTTGTCCCATTGCCGGTCCGGCGCCTGCAGAGGCCCGGTGCCTGCGGCCAGTTGTCGCGCGTTCTCGATGACGCGACTCTCCCGACGGCGGTACTCGGCTTCGTCCGGCGTATGGCGGTCGATCAGGCGTTGCAGCACCTCCTTGGGTGCGCCAGGCCGCGGCGTTGGCGGGTCATGCGACAAGCCCCCTGAGCCGATGAAGAGAACGCTGCGGTTTTGCTGGGCGAGAAATTTCCCTACCGCTTCGCCGAACTGGCGCACCCGCTTGAACGAGGGGCGGGGGTCTGCGGCACAGTTGACAAACACCGGCACGACCAGCGGCCGGCGCAGGCTGCCGAAGAGTTTCAGCAGGGGAATGCTCACGCCATGGTCCACTTGCATGCGGCGCGATATCGCCACATCGAAGTTCTTGCCGTGCAGGTGGCGGATCAGGGATTCAGCCAATGCTGCATCGACTTTCAGTTCGGCACTGGGCAGGGCCCAGTCCTGGGTGGTGCGTGCTTCGGTGCCGATGCAAAACGAGGGCATGGCGTCATAGAAGAAGCCATTGAAGTGGTCTGGTGAAAACACCACCACGACGTCCACTGGCCAGGCTGCCAGCCGCGCCTTGTAGTCACGCAGGGTGTCGTAGAAGCGCTTTTCGGCATCCCGCTCGCGCGGGCGCAGTTCCTTGACCAGCATCAGCGGGCTGTGGGACATGCAGATCATGCTGCTGCTCATGGTGGCTCCTCGTCTTCGCTTCTTGTTGGTCGCATCTGGCCGGAGGCTGCACGACTGCGCGGATTGTTTCTGCTTGGATGCCCGGTGCATAGTGTGATTAAGATGTGGGGTATGTTCTTTGGCTATCGCTGTCGACCCCGAAACTGTTTGTGTTGCTGCTGCGCGCAGTGCTGTTGCCGGCCATGATCAAGCTGCACCAGTTGCAAGCGTTCATGGAGGCTGCTCGTTCGGGCAGCATCCGCAAGGCGGCCGAGGTTCTGGGGCTGTCCCAGCCCTCGTTGTCCCGCAGCCTGACTCTGCTCGAGCGGGAGGTGGGCACCCCCTTGCTGCGTCGCTCGGTGCGCGGCGTTTCTGTCACTCCGGCAGGCAAGACGTTGCTGTCCAAGGCACGTCTCATTGAGCACGAGATGGCCGCCATTCAGGAGTCTTTCCGGCGGGACCAGGGTGTCCTGTCGGGTGAGGTCAGCATTGGCGTGTCTCCGCTGTTCGCGATCCAGCATCTGCCGCGATTTCTACCGGAGTTCCTCGCTCGCTACCCCCAGGTCCAGCCGAAGATCTGCGATGGTCTGTACCCGACGATCTGGGAGCGCTTGCGCGAGGGCGCGATCGATGCCTATTTCGGGCCGATCCCGGTCAGCAACCGGCCAGCTGATCTTGCATTTGACACCTTGCTGCTTGGACAGATCACCATCACCGTGCGCAAGGGCCATCCCCTGGTGCGGGCACGGACCATCTCGGATCTTCGGTCAGCGCAGTGGGTAGTGGCGGGCCACGAGGACGGGCCGGGGCGGATCGTGAACCAGCTGTTCCGTGAACACCGCCTGGAGCCACCAGCGCCCGCGGTAAGCTGCGAGTCATTCCTAGCGATGATGTCGCTGATCGCCAACTCCGACATGGTGGGCATGGTGCCCGACTGCATGCTCGATGCGAGCGCCTATGACCTCATGCGCGTGCCGGTGGTGGAGACCATGCCGCAGCCTCGCCAGGGTGTCACCATGCTCAAGCATGCTGCCTTGCACCCGTCGGCGCTTGTTTTCATCCGGCAATTGAAGGCCTGGATCCAGCAGCATCCGATGGCCGCCGGGTAGGCCTTGAATTTCCGTGGGACGGCACGCCGTCGCCCCATGCCCAGGACTCACTCCGGCCGGAGCCGAAACAGCTCCTGCGAGTGCCCGATGCCGCGCATGGCGTGGTGACCCACGCTGAGGACGGGGTTGGTGACCTGCTGCGCAAAATCCGACGACATGAGCAGTGGAATCTGCAGCTCCTTGGTCAGGGACTGGATGCGCGCGGTCATGTTGACCGCGGGCCCGATCACGTTGAATGCCAGACGGTCGGGCGCGCCGACATTGGCGTGGGTCACGGTGCCCAGGTGCAGGCCGAGGCCGAACTCGATCACCGGCTGGCGCGAACGTCGGCGCCGGTTGTTGACCACCGCGATGCTGTCAAAGGCATCGATCGCGGCATCGAGTGCGGCCGCGCAGACCTGCCGGGAGCGCTGCGGTTCGGTGATCTCGAACACGATCAGGATGGCGTCGCCGATGAATTGCAGAATCTCGCCACCGCGGGATGCAGCGGCGGCGGCGCAGTACTCGAAATAGTCGTTGAGCAGCTTGAGCAGCTGGTCGGTCGGCAGGGTCTCGCTCAGGGCGGTGAACCCGCGCAGGTCGGAATACCAGAACGCGGCAGAAATCGTCTCGCCATCTCCGCGCTTGACCTGGCCCTGCAGGATGCGCTCGCCAATGCGCTTGCCGACGAAGGTCTCGAGCAGGCCGAGCGTGGTGCGCCGGCCGACCATCAGCTCCACCAGAGGCGCGAGCAGGTTGGCCAGTGCGGTGAACCGTGCGATGTCGTCGTCATCGAAGCCGGCCGGGTTCCGGGTGGCCACAGTCATCGCGTTCTGGCGGCCGGACCCCATCCACATGGGCAGCGCCACATAGTCGCGCATGCCGGCCGCGCGCAGGTCCTGCCAGATTGGATGTTCGTCGTTCAGCGGCTGTTCGCTCACGCTCTGGTGCAACAGCCGGTGGTGCTGCTGCAGGTGTTCCATCGGACTTCCGCGGAAGGCGTCAGTCAGCTGGACGCCATGCTCGCCGCTCCACAGCTGGACGCCCTCGCCCCGCGACCAGCTGACCCCCAGCGCCGCCAACTGGGGGTGCAGGGTGGAGCTGGAGATACGGATGCGGTCGACGCGCGCATTGGCGGCGTCGAGCTGCTCCACGAGGGCCCCCAGGAACGCGCGCGGTTCGGTGACATGGCGCCCTTGCGTCATCAGCCAGGTGGCCACCGGCTCGAGCGACCAGCGGCCGGGCGGGCCGAACAAGGCATGTGCGCCAGCAGGGATGGCGGTGGGCGTCGACGGGTCCATGGGGTGGAGGTGGGCCGGGTTGGTCGGGGTCGGAGTCGGCACCTGCGCGGTCACGCCAGCCGCAGTGCCATCACGCCTGCCAGTATCGCGCAGGTGCCGATCACCCTGCGCGGCGTCATGACCTCCTTCAACAACCATACGCCCAGCAGCGCCGCGAACAGGACCGAGGTTTCGCGCAGCGCCGCCACGATGGCCACCGGTGCCTGTGTCATGGCCCACAGGGCGATGCCGTAGGACCCGAGGGATGCGATGGCGCCGCCCAGCGCCACCGGCCAGCGCTTGCGCGCGTAGGGCATGAAGTCGGTGCGACGCTGCAGGAACACGATCAGCGCGAACGGCCAGCCATCCAGCAGGAACAGCGTGGCGACATACTGCAGGGCATGCCCCGAGGCCCGCACGCCCAGGGCGTCCACGACCGTGTAGAGGGCAATGATGACCGCGTTGGCCAGCGCGAAGTACACCGCCTTTGGTGCTTCGAAGGCATGTTTGCCCACGCCCAGCACCAGCACCCCGGCGCTGACCGCCACCACGCCGACCCAGGCCAGCGGGCTCAGGTGCTCGGACAGCGTGACCGTGGCCGACAGGGCCACCAGCAGCGGGGCCGTACCGCGCATCAGGGGATAGGTCAGCCCCAGGTCGCCGTGCCGGTACGCGCCTGCGAGTGCCGTGTAGTAGCCCACGTGAATGACCAGCGAGGCCACCAGATAGGGCCATGCCGATGCCGGAGGCCAGCCGGCCACCACCACCAGCGGGATGGCCACGACCGAACCCAGCAGATGGATCAGCGCCGTGTCGAGCGATTTGTCGGTGCTCGACTTGACCATGGCGTTCCAGCCCGCGTGCAGCAGCGCGCCGAACAGCACGGCAGCCACCACTGGCCAGGTCAGTGCCATCGTGCGGGGCACCGTCTGCGCGGCAACAGCTGGGTCGGGATCGCCGGCACCGGGTCAGGCCCAGGGAAGGGAATAGGTCTTGATGTTGGTGAAGCTCTTCATCGCCTCCTGCACACCTTCCTTGTAGCCCAGGCCCGAGTCCTTGATGCCGCCGAAGGGGGTGAGTTCGAGCCGGTAGCCGGGTACCTCGCGCACATTGACGGTGCCGACCTCCAGCTCGCTGACGAAGCGGGTGATGTAGTCGAGCCGGTTGGTGCACACCGCGCTGGACAGCCCGTAGGCCGTGCCATTCGAGATGCTGATCGCCTCGTCGATGTCCTTGAAGCGGATGATGGGCGATACCGGGCCGAAGGTCTCTTCCTTGACCAGCAGCATCTCGGGGCGTACCTGGTCCACCACGGTCGGAGAATACAGGGCACCCCGGCGCTGGTTGCCGAGCAGCAGCTTCGCGCCCTGGGCCACGGCCTCGTTCACGCGCGACTCGAAGAACTTCGCCGCCGGTTCGTCGATCACGGTGCCCATGTCCAGGCTCTTGTCGCTGGGGTCGCCATAGGTCCAGGCGCGGGTCTTGGCCACCACCTGCTCGACAAAGCGGTCAGCCACGGCCTCGTGCACCAGCATGCGCTTGACCGCGGTGCAGCGCTGGCCGGAATTCTTGTACGAGCCGGTCACCGCGAGCGTGGAGGCTTCGTCGATGTCGGCGTCTTCCATCACGATGATCGGGTCGTTGCCGCCAAGCTCCAGCACCATGCGCCGGTAGCCGGCCTTGCCGGCGATGTACTTGCCGATCGCCACGCCGCCGGTGAAGGTGACCAGGTCGACCTGCGGGTTGGTGATCAGCTCGTCGGCGATCTCGCGCGGGTCGCCGGTCACCACGCTGAGCATCTCGGGCGGCAGGCCAGCTTCGTACAGGATGTCGGCGAACAGGATGGCCGAGAAGGGCACCTTCTCCGAGGGCTTGAGCACCATGCGGTTGTTGGTGGCCACGCTGGGCACGACCTTGTGCGCCACCTGGTTGGCGGGGTGGTTGAAGGGCGTGATGGCGGTGATCACGCCCAGCAGCGGCGCGCGCTGCGTGAAGACCCGGCGCTTCTTGCCGTGGTGCGTCAGGTCGCAGCTGAAGATCTGGCCATCGTCCTTGAGCACCTCGTTGGCGCCGAACAGGAACACGTCGCTGACGCGGCCGGCTTCGTACAGCGCATCCTTCATGCACAGCCCGGCCTCCGCGCTGATGAGTGCCGCGACCTCGTCGACCCGGCGCGCGCTGATGGCCGCGGCGCGGTTCAGGATGGCCGCGCGCTCGAAGCGCGTCAGCGTCGGCCGGTAGGCGGCGGCGATCGCGTAGGCCTCGCGGACTTCCTCCAGCGTGGCCTTCGGCACGCGGCCGATCTGCTGTTCGGTGTAGGGGTTGAAGACCGCGATGCTGCGCTCGGCGCTGCGCCCGGCACCGACCTTGCGGCCGGCGATGCGCATCGCGTCAAGCTGGTGGTCGAGGATGAACTGGTCGATCATGGGGGGCCTGTCGGTAGAGGGAAGGGGTCATTGCGCGTAGTTCAGCGCCAGGTCGAACGCGTCGAAATTGCGGAAGCGCCGCGGCCCGTCCAGGCCGGGCAACCGCCCGTTCAAGAAAATCGGCACCCCCTGCTCGCTGACCCCACCCGGCCAGCGCAGCCGGACCACCCCCCCGCCCCGGGCCAGGCGCGCGGCCCAGGGGCCCATCACGGTGG
>JAEUOX010000389.1 GCA_016790475.1 Rhodoferax sp.
GGCATCGCCGCCACCGCCGCACTGACCTTCGTGCTGCTGTTCCATGAGTTCAGCGCCTCGCTGATGGTGCGCTCGGCGCGGACCCAGGTGATCGGCAGCGTGATGTACGACGTGTGGGCCGGGGGCGTGTACTCCCAGGTCGCGGTGCTGGCCCTGATCATGGTCGTCGTGACCGTGGTCGGCGTGTGCATCGCGGCCATGCTCGGCGGTGCGGATCCGACTCAAACCAAGGGATGATGCGTGCAGGAACTCAAAGTTGAAAAGCTCGTCAAGCGCTACCCGGGGCGCGACCAGGTGGTCGCGGTCAACCGGGTCGATGTCGAGGTCGAGGCCGGCGAGATGCTGGTGCTGCTGGGCCCCAGCGGGTGCGGGAAGACCACGCTGCTGCGCTGCGTGGCAGGGCTGGAGGACGCCCAGGAAGGGCGCATCGTGCTGGAGGGCAAGACCGTCTTCGATTCGGCCAGCGGCCTGAACCAGCCGACCCACCTGCGCGACATCGGCATGGTGTTCCAGAACTACTCGCTGTGGCCGCACATGACGGTCCAGAGCAATGTCGAGTACCCGCTGCGGGCCCGCAAGAGCAGTGCCGCCGAGCGGGCGGCGCGCTCGCGCGAGGTGCTGCAGGTCGTGCAGTGCGGCCACCTGGCCGACCGCTATCCGGCGATGCTCAGCGGGGGCCAGCAGCAGCGCATCGCGCTGGCCCGGGCGCTGGCGCCCCGGCCCAAGATCATGCTGCTCGACGAGCCGCTGTCCAACCTGGACGCGCTGCTGCGCGTGGAGCTGCGCGCCCACCTGCGCGCGATCCACCGCGAGCTCGGCTTCACCGGCATCTACGTCACGCACGACCAGATCGAGGCCTTCAACCTGGGCACCCGGGTGGCCGTCATGAATGCCGGGCGCATCGAGCAGCTCGACAGCGCGAACAATGTCTACGAGCGCCCGGCCACCGAATACGTGGCCCGGTTCCTCGGCATCCGCAATGCGCTGGCGCTGCGGCGCGAGACCGGCTGGGTGTCGGATGCCGGCCCGCTCGAAGGGCAGATGCAGGTGCTGGACCGGCATCGGGGCCCGCTGCAGATGTTCGTGCGTCCGCAGGCCCTGCACCTGAGCGCGCCGGACGCGCCGCCGGCCGACCCCGGCCACATGGCGCTGCGCGGCGGCCATGTCGTCGACGTGCTGTATTCCGGTGGCGAGGTCGACTATGTCGTCGAGGCCGGCGGCGTGTCGCTGTTCGTCACGCGTCCGATCAGCCGCACCCGCTTCCAGCCGGGCGATGCGGTGACCGTATCGCTGGCCGGGCAGGACGCCTTGCTCTATGCCGATGGCCGGCTCGTGAACGAGGGATGACCATGACCAGCGAAGCCTCCAGCACCTTCGACTACATCATCGTCGGCGCCGGCACGGCCGGCTGCGTGGTGGCGAACCGGCTGTCGGCCGACGGCCGGCACCGGGTGCTGCTGCTGGAGGCGGGCGGTGCCGACACCGACCGCTGGCTGCACATCCCGATCGGGTATGCGCGGGTCTTCGGCAAGCCGGAGTTCAACTGGATCTACCAGGTGCAGCCCGAGCCGCAGCTGAACAACCGGGCCGGCCCGTTCTACCAGGGCAAGGTGCTCGGCGGCTCCAGCGCGGTGAACGGCATGATCTACCTGCGCGGCCAGCGTGAGGACTTCGACCACTGGGTCCGCCTCGGATGCACCGGCTGGGATTTCGAATCGGTGCTCCAGTGCTACCTGCGCTCCGAGGACCAGCGCTCCCGCGGGGCCGGACCCTACCATGCGGTCGGCGGCCCGCTGGCCGTGTCCGATCCGGCCGAGCCGCACCAGGTGGTGGATGCCTTCATCCAGGCCGCCACGCAGGCCGGCATTCCGAGCAACCCGGACTTCAACGGCGCCACGCAGGAGGGCGCGGGCTACTACCAGACGATGACGCGCAATGGCCGGCGCTGCTCGGCGGCGATGGCCTTCATCCATCCGGTCCGGCACCGCAGCAACCTGACCGTGAAGACCGGCGCACGGGTCGAAAAAGTCCTGTTCGAGGGCAAGAACGCCAGCGGCGTGTCTGTGATCATCGACGGCCAGCGCCAGACCTTCTCGGCACGCCGCGAGGTGATCCTCTCCGGCGGTGCCTTCGCGTCGCCGCTGCTGCTGCAGGCATCGGGCGTCGGGCCGGGGGCGCTGCTGCAGTCGCAGGGGGTGGCCGTCGTCCACGACGCGGCCGATGTCGGGCGCAACCTGCAGAACCATTTCAACCCCTGGATCAGCTACCGCTGCAAGCAGCCGGTCACGTTCAACGACCAGATGGCGTCGCGCTGGGGGCGCATGCGCCTGGTGCTGCAGTACGCGCTGCGCCGGCGCGGGTTCATGGCGCTGGGGCCGGTCTACGGCGGCGCGATCTGCCGCACCGAGCTCTCGCCGGACCGGCCGGACGTGCACATCCATTTCTTCCTGTTCGGCACCGAGCGCGTGAAGCCGGCGCTGCTGCCTTTCTCGGCGGTGATGGCGACCGTCTGCCAGCTGCGGCCGGAGAGCCGCGGCACGGTCGAGATCGGCGGGCCGGACCTGGTCAAGGACGCCCGCATCCGGTTCAACTTCATGTCCACCGAACTCGACCGCAAGACGGTGGCGGCCGGCATGGCCCGGGTGCGCGACCTGATGCGCCGCCCGGCGCTGCAGGGCTACATCGGCGACGAGCTGGACGCCTACCCGGACGTGTCGACCGACGAGGAACTGAAGAACTACACCGGCGAGGTGCGCGGCACGGCCCACCATATCGCGGGTACCTGCCGCATGGGCGGGGATGCCCAGTCCGTGGTGGATCCGACGCTGCGGGTGCGCGGCGTGGGGCGTCTGCGGGTCGTCGACAATTCGATCATGCCGACGCTGCTGTCCGCCGACACCGCGGCGCCAGCCATCATGATCGGGGAGCGCGCGTCCGACTTCCTGCTGGCGGACGCCCGCTGATCCGCCATCCGGCGGCGCTGGCGCCGCCGGGCGGAGCGCTGCGGCTCAGGCCTTGAACAGCTTGTCGAACTTCAGCTTGTAGTCGCGCTGGAACTCCGGGGTGTAGCGGAACACATCCCAGGGCTGCATCGTGCGGGCGTCCAGCGAACCCGGGACGCCCGGAAGCACGCTGGCGGTCTCGCCCGATCCGTTCCAGGCGCCCTGGCCGCGGCGCGACATCATGTAGTCCAGGAACACCAGCGCCGCATTCGGCCGCCGCGAATGCGCCAGCGCCGCGAGCACGTCCACACTGGCGAAGGCCGGATTCGGCTGCACCACCTTGAGTGGCGCGCCCTGCGCGATCAGGCTGTTGGCCACGGAGTGGATGCCGTACAGGCCGGCCGCCAGTTCGCCGGCCGCAATGCTCTGGAACAGCGGCAGCACCCCGACCGTCAGCTTGGGCTTCTGCGCGGCGAACTGGGGCAGGAAATCCGCACCCTGGGTCTTCTCGATCCACTCATAGAACGCATAGACCGTCTCGGCGACGATGTCCGAGCTGCCGACCTTGCCCTTGAACTCCGGCTTCAGGAGATCCTTCATGCTGGTGATGGGTGTCTTCACCAGATTGGTGTTGTAGGCCATCACGAAGGGCATCACGGCCACGGTCGCGACGGCACCGTACAGCAGGCTGTCCTTCGGGTACTCCGCGGTCGCCGGCCCGACCGGCTTCAGGAAGAAGTTCTCCTGCGCCTTGTCGCGGTACCAGATCGCGTTGGCGTACTGGGTGATGTCGGCGCCATCCAGCTTGCCGGCCTTCTCCGACTCGATCGCCTGCATGTGGGTCACCGGCGTCAGCAGGCGGCGGTACTCCACCTTGATCTCCGGGTACACCGCCATGAAGTCCTTGGTCACGCGGTCCAGCACCTGCGGCACGGCCTGGTGGTAGATCACCAGGCTGCCTTCCTTCTTCGCGGCGGCCACGGTACGCTGCCAGTTCGCGTCCCCCTGCTGGGCGCGGACCCCGGCCGCACCGAGGGCCAGCGCACCCACCGCGCCGAGGGCCCCCCGACGGCTCCAGCCGGCTGCCGATTTGTTCAATGCCATGTCAGTCTCCTTGCTTGTTCATGCTGCCACTCATGCGGCGGCCGGTGACTGTGGCACGTCACCGGCGCGGCGGCCTCCGGGGGCAGTCAATCACGGAGCCGCCATCCGGGAATTCAGGTCGCGGTCAGGCCCCCGTCCAGCGGCATCGCAACGCCCGAGATCCAGGAGGACTCGTCACTCGCGAGGAACAGCGCCAGGTTCGCGCAGTCCGCCAGCACGCCGAGCCGGCGCAGCGGGTGCCGGGCGGCCACCACCGCCTGCTGGGCCTCGAAGCTGGAGGTGTCCTTGGCGTTCTTCGCGCGGGTTTCCCAGACACCGGCCATCAGCGGCGTCGGGATCGAGCTCGGGCAGATCGCGTTGCAGCGGATGTTCTGCGGGCCATAGTGGGCCGCGATCTGCCGCGTCAACCCGACAACACCGGTCTTCGCCGCGGAGTAATGCGGAATGTCCGGGATGCCGATCAGGCCGGCGGTGCTGGACTGGTTGATGATCGAGCCGCCGCCGCCGGCGATCATGTGCGGCAGCGCGTACTTGGCCGACAGCCACACGCTGGTGAGGTTGATGCCGATCATCCGGTTCCACTGCTCCAGCGTCATGTCGATCGCGTTGGTGGCCTCGGCGATGCCGGCATTGGCATACAGCACATCCAGCCGGCCGAAGGCGGCGATGGTCTCGGCGACCATGCGCTCGATGTCCTGCGGCTGCAGCACGTCCACCGTGGAGGCGATCGCGCCGTGGCCGGCCCGGCGGGCGGTTTCGCGGACCGCGTCGGCCTGGATGTCGGCACACATCACGCGGGCGCCTTCGGCGGCGAACAGCTCCGCCGTCGCGCGGCCGATGCCGGACGCGGCACCGGTGACGATAGCCACCTTGCCCTTGAGTCGATCTGCCATGGGTTGTCTCCTGGGGTGCGGGCACTCAGCGCTTCGGGCCGGTGTCCTTGTGGATGAATTCGGTCAGGAAGGGGGCGATCACCTCGACATTGATCTTGCAGTCGATCAGGATCGGGCCGTCCGGGTTGGCCAGCAGCGGTTCGAGCTTCTTCAGGTCGGCCACCGAGCGCACCGTGTGGCAGTCGAAGCCCAGTGGCTCGGCCATCGGCGCGAACTCCACGTCGAAGAATTCCGCCTTGGCCGGCGGCAGGTTCTGCCCGCGCAGGATGTGCACCTCGGCGCCGTAGGCCGCGTCGTTCATGACCACCACGACCATCGGCAGGTCCTCGCGGATGATGGTCTCGATCTCGCCCATCGACATCAGCATGCCGCCGTCGCCGATCATCAGCATCACGGTGCGGTCCGGCTGGCCGCGCTTGACGCCGATCGCCGTGCCCAGCCCCAGGCCGACCGAGCCGGAGTCCAGGCTGTGCGTGAAATGGCTGGGGCCGGGCACCGAGAAGTAGGCCCAGTTCGCCATGAAGTTGCCGCCGTCGAACACGATGTGCCGGTTCTCCGGCAGCATGCGGCTGAGTTCCAGCGTCAGGATGCGCGGGTCGATCGTGCTGGCGGTGTGCGCCGGCTGGAAGTCCATCGTGTGCTGGAACGCGGCCAGTTCGGCGCGCACCTTGTCGGTATGCCAGGGCTTTTCTTCGGCCGTGCGCTCCGGCAGCGCCTGCGTCAGCTGTTCCGCCACGAGCCGGGCGTCGCCCACCACGCCGACGTCGGCCGGCCACCAGCGGTTGATGTTGGTGCGCACCGCGTCCACATGGATCAGCGGCACCGGGGGCAGGGCGCTGCCCGAGCTCATCGTCAGCGAGTTCAGCGCCACCCCGATCGCCAGCACGCAGTCTGCCTGTTCGATGTAGCGGCGTGCCACCGACGTGGAGGACGAGCCGAGGATGCCCATGTCGTACGGATTGCCACGGAACAGGTCCTTGGCCTTCAGCGCATTCACCAGCAGCGCACCGGTCCGATCGGCCAGCGCCTCGATCGCCTCGCGCGCGCCGGCGCGGTGGGCCCCGACGCCGGCGACGATCACCGGGCGGCGCGCGCGCGACAGCACGCTGACGGCGGTGTCGATGGCCGACTGCCGCGCCCGCTGGGGCGCCGGCACCGGCGACAGCTTGACCGGGGAGGGGCCATCCGCCACGGTGGTGTAGCCCACCTGCACGTCGGTCGGCAGCAGCAGCACCGAGGCCCGGCCGAGCGAGGTTTCCGCCACGGCGTCGGCCAGCGACTGGCGCGCCGCGTCCGCGCTGCTCGGCTGGAAGGTCGGAATGCCGCAGGCCCGCACGACGGTGGCCGCCGGGAAGGCCTTCAGGTCCGGCCCGAGACCGTTGACGACGCCCCGCCCGATCGGCGCGTCGCCGCTGATGATCAGCACCGGCATCGCGGACTTGGCCACCGAGATCGTGCCGTGCATCGCATTCGCCATCGCCGGGCCGCGGCCGACCAATGCAACCCCCAGCTTGCCGGTGGCGGCGGCATACCCCATGGCCATCATGACGGCATTGGTTTCATGGCGGGCGCCCACCATGCGCACGCCCATCGCGTCCAATGTCGAGAACAGCTGGCAGATGCAGTCGCTCATGAGGCCGAACACGGTGTCGACACCCAGGGCCTTGAGGTCTTCGGCCAGTACCTGGTAAACGGGAACAGTACGCATGCAGTGGGTCTCCTGGTGGTCCGGCCGGAGCGGTAGTCCGGCACGGGAATCGGGTCAATTTATATTTGAAGTGCTGCTTCTGTATATATTATGATCCCTGAAAATACTTTTGTGCGAATTGGGCCCTCTTGTCCTGCAGCAGGGTCCGGCCAGCGGGGCGCTGTCGTCCTGCGGCAGGCCGCACAAGCACCGGAGACAGCAGCATGAGCCCAGACCAGAACGCCGATCGCGTGCAGATCCAGTACACGATGGCGGTCTATTGCAACTCGGTGGACAGCGGCGACGTGGACGGCGTCGTGTCCGTGTTCATGCCCGACGGCCACCTGGAGCTGTCCAGCGGCACGAAGGCTGCCGGGCGCGACGCGATCCGTGCGTTCTACACCCCCGTGATCGGCCCCAACCGGCCCGACAGGGGGCCGGACGGCGCGCTGCCGCTGCTACGCCATAACCTGACGACCTCCCGCGTGGAGTTCGTCGACGCCGACACGGCCCAGGGCTGGACCTACTTTCTCTCGCTGACCCGCCACGGACCGGACCATGCCGGCCGGTATGTCGACACCTTCAAGCGCCATGGCACGCGCTGGCTGATCGCCGACCGCCGCATCCTGGTGGAGTGGTATGCCAGCCCGTCCTGGTACGAGTCGGTCCGGCTCAAGGCGGCCCCCCGCAGCGGGAGCTGAGCGGTGCACAGCGTCGCCGACTTGCGCGCGCGGGCGCGTCAGCGCCTGCCCCGGGTGGTGTTTGATTTCATCGACGGCGGGGCTGGCGACGAGGCCACGCTGCGCCGCAATGAAGCCGCCTTCCAGGAACTGCGCCTGGTGCCGCGGGTCTTCGTGCCCTGCCGCAGCCGGGACCTGTCCACCGCGCTGCTGGGGCAGACCTACGGCATGCCCTTCGGCGTCACGCCGATGGGGCTGTGCAACCTGGCCTGGCCCGGTACCGATCTCGGCATCGCCCGGGCCGCCGCGCAGGCCGGCATTCCGTATGCGCTGTCCACGATGGCCAGCACCTCGATCGAAGATATCGCCCGCGCTGCGCCGGAACACACCTGGTTCCAGCTGTATGTCGGCGGCGATGCCGCCATCGCCGACAGCCTGCTGGACCGGGCGCTGGCGGCCGGCATCCGCACGCTGGTGCTGACCGTCGATGCCAATTTCACGGCCCGCCGGCTGCGCGACCGGCGCAACCACTTTGCGCTGCCGCTGCGACCGACGCCGCGGCTGCTGGCGGATCTGGCTTCGCATCCGCACTGGTCGCTGGCGACGCTTGCCGCCGGGGCGCCGACCTTCGAGAACTTCAAGCCGACCGCGAAGAACCCGCGCAGCATCGACATCAAGGACATGCTGGTGGCCCTGGCGCAGGCCCACATCGACTGGAGCCTGCTGGAGCATGCCCGTGCGCGCTGGCCGCATCGGCTGATCGTCAAGGGTGTGCTGCATCCGGAGGATGCACGGCGCATCGCCGCGCTGGGCGCCGATGGCGTCGTCGTCTCGAACCATGGCGGGCGGCAGCTGGCGATGGTGCCGTCCTCGATCGAGGCATTGCCGGCGATCCGGGCCGCCGTCGGTCCGGATTTCGCGGTGCTGATCGACAGCGGCGTGCGCAGCGGCGACGACATCGCGCGGGCCCTGGCGTCCGGCGCGGATTTCGTGCTGCTCGGGCGCACCTTCCTGTACGGCACCGCAGCACTGGGGGCCGAGCAGGGACCCCGCGCGACGATCGAGATCCTGCGCGGCGAGCTCGATACCGCGATGGCGCAGCTGGGCTGCAGCACGATCGCGGATCTGCGCCGGGCCGACCGCTTCACCCCGTCCATCCCCACCGCCCCCACATCGCGAGGCTCCGCATGAAACCCGTGATTCCCGACCATGTCCCCCCCGAGCGGGTCGTCGACTTCGACCGGTTCACGTCGCCGGTGCTGCAGCGCTGTCCGCACCAGGGCGTGTCGGACCTGTTCCGCAACAGCCCCGACATCTTCTACACCACTGGCGACCGCGGCCACTGGGTGGTGGGCAGCGCCACGGTCGCGCGCGACATGCTCCGGCAACCCGACAAGTTCTCCAGCGACCCGGTGCACAACCCGGCCAATGCCCGCAAGCCGCCCACGCTGCCCAACCAGTGCGACCCGCCGCTGCACACCGAACTGCGGCGCATCATCAACCCGTTCTTCTCGCCGGCCGGCGTGCAGAAGATGGAGCAGGGCATCCGCCAGCTCGCCGGTGAGCTGATCGACGGCGTGCTGGCGCGCGGGCACTGCGAGTTCGTCCACGAGATCGCGCAGCGCTTTCCGGTGGAACTGTTCATGCGCATGGCGAACGCGCCGCTGCAGGACCGCGAGATGCTGGTGGCCAAGGTCGACCGGTTCACCCGGGCGCCCGACATCCAGGAGCGCCTGGCGGCCCTCGGGGAACTGGGCGCCTACCTGCACGGCATGATCGTCGAGCGCCAGCACACGCCGGGCGACGACCTGGTGAGCCTGGCGATCCATGGCACGGTCCAGGGCCGCGCGCTGACCGAGGACGAGAAGCAGGGCATGGTCAACCTGCTGTTCCTCGGCGGTCTGGACACCGTGGCTGCGATGCTGTCCTTCATCATGGCCTACCTCGGGCAGCACCCGGCGCAGTACAGGCGCCTGGTCGACAACCCTCCACTGATCGCCAACGCGATCGAGGAGCTGATGCGCGTGCATGGGGTTGCCGGCATGGAGCGGGGCGTCACGGCGGACATGGAATACGCCGGCGTGCAGTTCAAGGCGAAGGATCGCCTGGTGTTCCTGCCGCATGTCTACGGGCTGGATGCACAGATGGTCGAGGACCCGATGCGCGTGGACTTCGACCGCCCGGTGAGCAGCCACCTGGTGTTTGGCTCCGGGCCGCACCGCTGTGTCGGCTCGCACCTGGCCCGGCTGGAGATGAAGGTGTTCATCGAGGAATGGGTGCGCCGCGTCCCGGCCTTCGCGGTGGACGCACCGGGCGACCTGCCGACCCGCGGCGGTCTGGTCTGGTCGCCGGTCGCGGTACCGCTCGTCTGGCCAACCGATGCCGCTGTGGCGGGGAGTACGCCATGAAGATCGTCGTGGACCGCCAGGTCTGTGCCGGCCACGCGCTGTGCGCGGCCAAGGCGCCGGACGTCTACCGACTGGATGACGAGGGCTACTGCTGCTCCGACGGCGCCATCGTGCCGCCGCAGCTGCATGAACAGGCCCGGCTCGGGGCGCGCCATTGCCCGGAGGCCGCGATCCTGCTGGTCGTGGACGAGGACACCCCCTGATGCTGCAGATCACCTTCATCGACGCGGACGGCACGACCCATGCACTGCAGGTCGAGCCCGGGCAGACGGTCATGCAGGCCGCCATCGAGAACGACATCCGCGGCATCCTGGCGGATTGCGGCGGCTCGCGGTCCTGTGCCACCTGCCACTGCTATGTCGACCCGGCCTGGGCGGAGCGCTTTCCGCCGGCCAGCGTCGAGGAGACGGAGCTGGTCTCCTACGCGTTCGACCCGCTGCCGACGAGCCGCCTGTCCTGCCAGCTGCCGCTGCAGCCGGAGCACGACGGGCTGGTCATCCGGCTGCCGCCGCGCCAGATCTGACCCGCAGCGGCCGGGCGCCGTTCAGCCGCCCGGCGCGAAGCGCACCACCGCCACTGGCGGCAGGTCCCGCGAGATCGCCTCCCAGTGCTCGCCCGCGTCCGTGCTCTGCCACAGTGCGCCGGTGGTGGAGGCCATCGCCAGCGTCCTGCCGTCGGCCGCGACGGCCAGACCGTGGCGATAGACCAGGTGACAGGCATGGTCCTGCGGCAGGCCGGCACGGAAGACCTGGAAGCTCGCCCCGCCGTCGTCGGTCCGCGTGACCACCATGCGGCCATCGACCGGCATGCGCAGCGCGTCGGCCGCGGCCGGCACGAACCAGGCGCGCTGCGGGTTGTGCGGGTCCACCGCGACCGCAAAGCCGAAGCCCGACGGCTGCGATGGTGCAATGGTCTGCCAGTGCGCGCCGCCATCCGTCGAACGGTAGCGGCCGCCATGGTGCTGCACCCATAGGTGCTCCGGCGCGGCCGGGCATTGCACCAGTGCATGCACGTCCTGCAGGTTGGCCTCCTCGGCCATCTCGGCCGGCAGGAAGTCGGCCCGCATGCCGGCCGCCGTCAGCGACCAGCTGGCACCTGCATCGCGCGTCTGCCAGACACCGCCGGTCGAGACGGCCAGTGTCAGGTGGCGCGCATCCCGCGGGTCGACGACGATCGCGTGGATGCCCGGGTGGTCGTAGCCGCCGCCCATCCAGGCCAGCCGGCGCGGGTCGTCCCACAGGGGTCGGTTCAGCTGCCAGCTGGCGCCGCCGTCCGTCGAGCGGAACAGGCCGCCGGGCAGGCAGCCGGCCCACAACACACCGGGTTCCGACGGACCGCCGGCCGCCAGTTCCCAGACCATGTCCACATTCCACGGGGTTGTGTCGGCGGCGAGCGGCCCGTCCAGCGGCTTGGTCGGGAAGGCCGGGGCCGCAATCTCCACCCAGTGCGCACCCTGGTCGACGCTCTTGCGCAACTTGACACCGAAGTGCCCCATGCGCAGCGCGGCATACCAGGCCCCGTCCCGCGGGTCGGCCAGCACCTGCGTGACCGGCTCGCCGGCGAAATGGTGGGCAGCGATGCGCCACGGCGCACTGCCGCCGTGCACCACGAACAGGCCCTTGCGGGTACCGACAAGCAAGCTGTGTTGCATCACTCTCTCCTGCGTGTGTCTGCCGGGGCGCCGGCGCGTCATCCGCCGCTGAGGGCCTGCACCACCAGCACCCGGTCGCCATCGGCCAGTGGCAGCTCCAGCGCGCAGCGGTCCCGCAGCAACTGGCGGTTCACGAACACCGCCACATGCTTGCGCACGCAGCGCTGGTCGTCCAGCACATAGTGCGCCAGGGCCGGCGCTGCCGCCAGTGCGGCGTCCAGCGCCGCGCGCAACGTGCCGGCCGCCACCTGCTGCGGCGGGCAGTCGACATGCGAACGCAGGCTGGCGGCAAATTCGATGGTGACCATTTCGGGCCCGACTCTACGCCCGAAAGCGGATTGGCGCAGCCAGATCCGGATGCAGTCCCTGGGCGACCTCCGCATAGATGGCGGCGATGCGTTGAAGGTCCTGCTCCACGTTCCCGGTCGGCATCAGGTAGCCGGCCACGCCGATCTCCCGGCGCCCGAAATGGAAATAGGCCAGCCCGATCGGAACGCCGGCCTGCACGGCGATGTGGTAGAAGCCGGAGCGCCATTGCGCCTCGCGCTGCCGGGTGCCCTCGGGCGCCAGCGCCAGCCAGCGGCGCTCACCGCGGGCTTGTGCGGCCCGCAGTTGCGCAGCCATGTCGGTGATCACGCCGCTGGCGCGGCTGCGGTCCACCGGCAGGCCGCCCCAGCGGCGCATCAGCCGGCCCAGCAGCGGGATCCGGAACAGGCTGTCCTTGCCGAGGAACACCAGCGGAATGCCGACGGCCCACACCGTGACGATGCCGACGACGAAGTCCCAGTTCGAGGTGTGGGGGTAGGCGATGATCACGCCGCAGCCTGGCGGCGTGCCGTCGAACCGGATGCGCCATCCGGCCAGGTGCAGCAACTTGCGCGCCCAGCCGGCGCCTTTGTCGACGATCCGGTCCTCCGATGCCATGCCCCGATCATAGGGGCGGTGCACCGTTTCAGGGCAGCAGCACGGTCGCGCCGACGGTCTGGCGCGCCTCCAGCGCGCGGTGGGCATCGGCCGCCTGCGCCAGCGCGAAGGTCTGGGCCGGCGCACTGGTGATCTTGCCGGACAGCACCATGCCGAACACTTCGTCCGCCATCGCCAGCATGTGGGCCCGTGGCTGGATGTAGTGCATCATCGCCGGCCGCGTGACCCACAGCGAGCCCTTGGCGGCGAGCTGCTGCGTGTCGATGACGACCGCGCCGGAGCTGGTGCCGTTGCTGACCAGCGTGCCGCGCACCTGCAGGCTGTCCAGCGAGGCCTGCAGCGTGTCCTTGCCCACCGAGTCGAAGACCACCGGCACACCCTTGCCGTCGGTGAGTTCGCGCACGCGTTGCGCAATGTTCTCGCGGGTGCTGATGATGGTGTGCGTGCAGCCGTTGGCCCGGGCCAGCGCCGCCTTTTCCTCCGAGCTGACGGTGCCGATCATCGTGACGCCCAGCGCCCGCGCCCACTGGCAGGCCAGCAGGCCGACGCCGCCGGCCGCGGCGTGGTACAGGATGGTCTCGCCGCCCTTCAGCGGGTAGACCTGGCGGAACAGGTACTGGGCAGTCATGCCCTTCATCATCAGCGTGGAAGCGGTCGCATCGCTGATGCCGTCCGGCAGGCGGATCAGCACCTCGGCCGGCATGACCCGGACGTCGGCGTACGCGCCCTGCGGTCCGATCAGGTAGCCGACCCGGTCGCCGACTGCGATATCGGTGACGCCGGGGCCGACCGCCTCGACGACGCCGACCGCGTCCGAGCCCAGCCCGCTGGGCAGGGCCGTCGGGTAGCGGCCGGTGCGGAAGTACACGTCGATGAAGTTGACGGCAATGCCGGTGTGGCGCACGCGCGCCTGGCCCGGGCCGGGGTCGCCGACCTCGACGGTTTCCAGGCGCAGGACTTCCGGGCCCCCGATGCTGTCAAAGCGAATCGCACGGGCCATGGCTCAGGCCGCCTTGCGCAGGAAGCCCTGGTGGCCGCGCGGGCCGTTCGGCGCAAAGCCGTTGCGCGCCAGGCTTTCCTCGGTCGTGTCGTAGAAGGTGCCGATGCGGCACAGCGCCTTGGCCTCCTTGCCGCTGGCGATGGGGCGGCCGAACTCCCGCGCGATGCGCACCAGCTGCTCCACCTGCCGCACCGTGCTGAACTTCTCGGTGTGGTCCTGGCTCCACAGGTTGTCCTCGATGCCGCAGCGCACATGCAGGCCCATCGCGATGCCCATCATGTTGATCGGCAGCACGTTGCGCATCGAACTCTCCACCGTCAGCACCGCGCCGTCCGGCGTGGCGCGCACGAAGTTGGCCAGGTTGTACAGGTGCGGCGCGTCCATGCCGCCACTGATCGCGACCCAGTTCATGACCAGCGGTCCGCGGTAGATGCCGCGGCGCATCAGGCGCTCGACGGATTCGAAGCTGTTGATGTTGTAGCACTGGAAGGCGCTCTGGATGCCGGCGGCGCTGAGCCGGCGGATGTGCTCCTCGACCCAGCCCGGCTGCGCGGGAACGGTCATCTCCTTGTACGCGTTGAAGGTGGCCGGGTCCTCCATCGACGTGCCGGCAATGTCCTCCCAGGCCATGTGCTCCAGGATGTTCATCTGCGAGGTGTTGACCGTGACCGTGACCTGGTCCGGCTTCGGCTCCAGCTCGGCCAGCATGTGGCGGGTGTCGTCGGACAGCCACTTCGCGGCCGCACCGTCGGTTTCCGGCGCGAAGGAGATCGATCCGCCGACCTGGATCAGCATGTCCGGCACCGCGCGGCGCACGCCGGCGATCAGCTCGTTGAACTTTGACAGGCGCTTGCTGCCGCGGCCGTCGAGCTCCCGCACATGCAGGTGCAGCACGCTGGCGCCGGCGTTGTAGCAGTCCACAGCCTTCTGGATCTGCTGTTCCATCGTGACCGGGATGTCCTCCGGGAAGTCGGAGGGCATCCAGGAGGGCGCGTAGGGCGCCGCGGTAATCATCAGGGGGGGCTGGTTCTCAGGGAACAGCGAGCCGTCGAGGAAGTTCATCGTGCATCCTTGGTGGGTGGTGTCAAAAGCGGATCGGAACGGTGCGCAGCGGCGTGCGCGGCACCAGCTAGAACGGGGTGTCGCCCATGATCCCGGCGCGCTCCATCTTGCGGTGGCAAGGCGGGTAGTCCATCACGGCATAGTGCTGCGTCGCGCGGTTGTCCCAGATCGCGACGCTGTGCGGCTGCCAGCGCCAGCGCACCTGGTACTCCGGGATGGCGGCCTGCATCAACAGGTAGCGCAGCAGGTCGCCGCCGCCCGGGCTGTAGTCCTGCCCGAAGCGCACGTTGGCCGGCGTGTGGAAGTTCGTGAAGTGCGTCGTGAAGCCGTTCACGAACAGCACCTTCTCGCCGGTCTCCGGATGGGTGCGCACGACCGGGTGCTCGGCGTCCGGGAACTGGGCCTTCAGCGCCAGCCGCTTCTCGGTCGGCATCGCGGCGCCGAACGTGGCCTCGATGCTGTGCCGGGCCCGCAGCGGAGCGATCTGGGTCTTGATGTGCGCCGGCAGGTTCTCGTAGGCCAGGGCCATGTTGGCCCACATCGTGTCGCCGCCCACCGGGGGGCACTCGACACAATGCAGCACGCAGCCCATCGGCGGCTTCTCGCGCCAGGTGGCGTCGGTGTGCCAGGAATTCTCGTACCGGTCGATCGGAGCGTCGGGCGACTTGTAGATCCGCACCAGACCCGGGTGGTCCGGGTCGCTGCCCGCCACGGGATGGTCCTCCAGATCACCGAAGCGGCGCGCGAAGGCGACATGCTCGGCACGCGTCATGTCCTGGTTCCGCAGGAACAGCACCTTGTGGCGCAGCAGCAGCGCGCGGATCTCGGCGAACAGCGTATCGTCGCGGGCGGCCGCGGACAGCTGTACACCCTGCAGTTCCGCACCGATCGCGCAGGTCAGCGGCTCGACCCGGATCCCGGTGGTAGTGGTCGTGGTCATCGACGGCTCCGGCGGTCGCGGTTCCAGCTCACTGGCTGAGCTTGATGTCGAACTGTTTGACGATCGCGGCATTGCGGTCGAACTCCTCCTTGACCGACTGCGCCAGCTGCGCGGAGGACATCGGTGCCGTGGGCTCGAAGCCGGACGCCACGAAGCGGTCGCGGACCTTCGGCGCGGAGGCGGCCTTGATAATGGCCGCATTGATCTTGTCGACGATGGCCGGCGGGACGTTCGCGCTGACGACCACGCCCAGCCAGTTGCCGAAGTCGATCTCGGGCATGCCCTGTTCCGCCATCGTCGGCGTGTCCGGCAGGTGCACCGAGCGGGTCTTGGAGGCCACGCCGAGCACCTTGAGCTTGCCGGCCTTGATCTGGGGCAGCGAGGTCACCATGCCGTCGAACATGATCGGGATCTGGCTGCCCAGCAGCTGCTGCAGCGCCGGCGGGGAGCCGGGGAAGGGCACGTGCTGCAGGTCCAGCCCGGCCTTCTGGTTGAAGATCATGCCGGCGTAGTGCGACGCGCTGCCGGCGCTGTAGGACGCGAAGCTGCCCTTGCCGGCGTTGGCCTTGCCCCAGGCGACCAGGCCCTTGACGTCCTGCGCCGGGACGGTAGGCGCGACCACCAGTACCATGCTGGAGCGGGCGAACGACGCGACCGGGCGCACGTCCTTCAGCGGGTCGAACGCGGTCTTCATCACATGCGGAATCTCGGTCAGGATGTTGCTGACGGTGACCATGATGGTCTGCCCGTCGGGCGGCGCGCTGTTCATTGCCTGCACGCCGATCGCGCCGCCGGCGCCGGCCTTGTTCTCGACGATCACCGGCTGGCCGATGTCGGCCGACAGCTGGTCGGCAATGATCCGGGCGCCGACATCCATCGTGCCGCCGGCCGGCGCCGGCACGATCATCTTGACCGGCTTGTCGGTCCAGGCCTGGGCCCAGGGCGCAGCGGCGAGGGCGAGGCCGGCCAGCAGCAGGCGGCGTGACAGGGGGGAAAGCAGCAGGTGGCGCATGGATGTCTCCGGTGGGTGGGGTCGCAGGGGGCGGCCTGGTTATTGATGTGAATCAGGTCAGGGAGCTTATCGGCGGGTCCGGCTTTCTGATTTATATTTTGGGACACCACATGTCTGAGTTGGGACATCGCCATGACCCTCGCCGTGCCCGTGATCCGCAGCGCCAGCCTCAGCGGCTATGTGGAACTCGCACGCAGCCTGGGCCTGGATCCGCAGGCCCAGCTGCGGGCCGCCGGGCTGAGCCCGCGCTGCCTGGATGACCCGGAAACGCCGATCAGTGTCGTCGCGGTGCGCGAACTGCTGGAGGCCAGCGCCCAGGCTGCGGGCATCGAGGACCTGGGCCTGCAACTGGCTGCCGGGCGGCGTCTGGCCAACCTCGGGCCGATCAGCATCGTGCTGCGTGAGGAGCCCACGGCGCGCCAGGCGCTGGACACGCTGGGCCGCTACCTGCGCCTGCTGAACGCCTCGCTGCTGACGCATATCGAGGACCATGGCGACCTGGTGCTGATCCGCGAGGAGGTGCTGGTGGACGGCGCCGGGCCGGTGCGCCAGTCCATCGAGCTGGCGGTCGGCGTGATGTTCCGCATCCTGACCGAACTGCTGGGCACCCGCTGGCGTCCGCGGCGCGTGTGCTTCGCGCACCGCGCGCCCCAGGACCTGGCGAGCCACCGCCGGCTGTTCGGCGGCGACCCGGAGTTCAACGCCAGCTTCAACGGCATCGTCTGCGCGGCGCGGGACCTGACCGTGCGGCTGCCGACGCTGGATTCCGGCATGGCGGTCTATGCCCGCCGCTTCCTGGACCAGGCCCTGAGCACTACTCGGCGCAGCACGCTGGATTCTGCACGCCAGCTGATCGGCGCGCTGCTGCCGGGCGGGCGCTGCACGGCGGATCAGGTGGCCCAGCATCTGGGCGTGGACCGGCGCACGCTGCACCGGCATCTGGCGGCCGAGGGCCAGAGCTTCTCGACGCTGATGGCCGGCATCCGCAGCGAGTTCGCGCAGCGCCAGCTGCGCGACAGCGACCGCACGCTGGCGGAGCTGGCCGAGCTGCTGGGGTTTTCCGGGCCGAGCGCGTTTGCGTACTGGTTCCGCCGGCAGTTCGGCTGCACGGCGGCGCAGTGGCGGGCGCGGCAGCGGGGCTGAGCCAGGCACCCGCCTGCCGCGGCGCCGGTGTCAGTCCAGGCTGAGGCCGGTCGCCTTGGCCGGGCGCTCCCAGCTGGCCAGGTCGGTGCGCTGGGCGCTGGCCAGCTCGGCGGCCGTGGAGCCGACCGGGTCGAAGCCGAGCTTGAGCAGGCGCTCGGCCACATCCGGCCGCTTGACGGCCTTCATCGCGGCGTTCTGCAGGCGCTGCTGCAGGTCGGCCGGCAGCCCGGCGGGCGCATACATGCCGAACCAGGCGGAGGCCTCGATCGGAATGCCGGACTCCTTCAGCGTCGGCACCTGCGGCACCTGCGGGTCGCGCCGCGGCCCGGCCACCGCGATGATCGTCGCCTTGCCGGTGCGGTGGTACTCGGTGGATTCGGACACCGCGTCGATCTTGTAGGCCACATGGCCGCCCAGCAAGGCCGCGTTGGCCGGTGCGCCTCCGGAGAAGGGCACATGGGTCAGCGTCGTGCCCGTGGCCTGGCCCAGCATCGTGCCCAGCAGATGCGCGGCACTGCCTTCGCCCGGCGACGCAAAGCTCACCGGCGTGGCGGACCCCTTCATCTTCGCGAGCATCTCGGCCATCGACTTGACGCCGCTGGCGGGCCCGGCGGTGATGCCGAACTGCACGAGCGCCAGCTGGCTGATCGGCGTGAAGTCGCGCACCGGGTCGTAGTCCAGCTTCTTGAACAGGTGCGGAAACAGCACCATCGGCGGCGAGGGCACGATGATGACAGTCTGCCCGTCCGGGCGGGCCGCCTTCAGCAGGCCGATCGCCAGCCGGCCGGCGGCACCGGGCTTGTTATCGACGATGACCGCTCCCAGGTCATCGCGCATCGCGTCCCCGATCGCGCGGGCGACCACGTCCGCGGATCCGCCCGGCGGGAATCCCACCAGGATGCGCACCGGTGGACGGTCCTGCGCCCGCAGCGGCATCAGGGCCGGAAGGCTGGCCAGCGCGGCACTGGCCTGCAAGATCTGGCGGCGATGGAATCGGCGAGGGGTCGGGTGCATGGTGGTTCTCCGTTGCGGGGGCCTCCATCCTAAGGACTTCAGCCCGCGGTGGGCCATCAGGCTTTCTGATGTGCCGATGCGCTTTTGCGCGGCTCGCCCGCCGGTGCGGCGCCCTGGGCCGCGGTATCGATCAGCGCCTGGGCCAGCCGCTGCGCCGCACGGTTCAGGATGCTGCCCTGGCGGCGCAGCAGCACGACCGGGCCGACGATGCCCGCCAGCGGCAGGGGCAGGCGGCGCAGCAGGCCGTGCTGCTGCAGCTCCGTCGCCACGGTGGCCGGCATGATGGCCAGCAGCGGCGCGCTGCGCAGCAGGGAAAGATTCGTGAACAGCGAGACCGACTCGATGACCTGGGCCGGCGCCCGGCCGCACTCGCGCAGGAAGGCCGCGTCGAACCCCTGGCGGACCACCACGGCGGCCGGTGGCAGCACCCAGGCCTGGTCCAGCACATCGGCAAATGCCAGCCGGCGGCGCCGCGCCAGCGGGTGCGTCGGGCCGGCCACGGCGGTGAACTCCTCCTGCACCAGCGGCGTGAGCTGCAGGCCATCGAGCGCGGTATCGGGGCGCACGCGCCCGACGACGAGATCCAGCTCACCATGGCGCAGCCGCTCGGCCAGCATGTCATGCGCCCCCTCCACGATGCGCAGCTGGGCACCGGTCAGCAGGCTGCCGGTGGCGGTCAGCGCCTGGGCCAGCAGCGCGGGCGCAATCGACGCCATCATGCCGACCCGCACCAGGCCGGCATGGCCTTCGAGCAGCGACTGCATCGTGTGCTCGATCTGGTCGACATTGGCCAGCAGCAGCCGGGCCTGCTCGGTCACCGCCTCGCCATAGGGCGTTGCGAGCAGGCCGCGTGGTGAGCGCTCGTACAGACGGGCGCCGAGCATGTCCTCCAGTTCCGCGAGCATCCGGGTCGCGTTGGGCTGCGTCATGTGCATCCGGCTCGCCGCGCCATGCAGGCTCGGGTCATGGGACAGCGCGTCCATCAGCATCAGGTGGCGCAGCTTGATGCGGTTGCGCAGCGGAGGGCGGGCGGTGCGGTTCATGGGTGCGGCGTCAGGGCCCGGCATCCCGGGTTGATCGCTTGATCACAATCGGTGATTACCGGGCGGGGTGCGAAGCACTCTACCATCCGCTGCACGCGCCCCGAGCCTTCGGACGGCGGCCTGCCTCACCTCCCTCTGCCGAACCCACCACAGCATCCGAGCCCATGACCGACCCGATTCCCAGCCCCCCGCGCCGGCGCCCCAACGTCGTGATCATTCTTGCCGACGACATGGGCTACGGTGACCTGTCCGCCTATGGCAGCCAGCTCGTCGAGACCCGCCACATCGACAGCATCGGGACCGACGGTGT
>JAEUOX010000484.1 GCA_016790475.1 Rhodoferax sp.
GCGCGTGTCCGGCACGCTCAAGGAGTTCCGGCCCGGCGGCAGCGCCGTCAACCTGACGACGACCGAGATCGACGCCGTTTCGGGCAGCTGGACGCGGGTGTCATCCGGCAATGCCCTGCCGGCGCCGGTGGTCATCCAGGCCGGCTTCCTGCCGCCCTCGCTGATCGCGCCCAACGTGGGCAACGTCGAGACCGCGGCTGGCTACACACTGCAGCCCTCCCAGTACGCGATCGACTTCTACGAGTCACTCGAGGGCATGCGCGTGAGCCTGCCGTCTGCCATTTCGGTCGGCCCGCGCAACAGCTTCGGCGAGATTCCGGTCGTTGCCACCGCGCAGATCGGCGCGCCCGGTACGATCACCTCGCCCCGCGGCGGTGTCGTCATCGGTCCCGGGCAGTTCAATGGACAACGCATCCAGCTGGATGACCGGTTGCTGGCCACGCCGTCGGTGCACAGCGGCGCCGAGCTGGCCAATATCGTGGGCGTGATGGACTACAGCTTCTCCAACTACAAGCTCAACGTGACGCAGGCCGTCTCCGTCGTGTCGAACAATCTCACGCGGGAGGTCGCCGCCATCCCCGAGGGCAAGTTCGCGATGGCGAGCTACAACGTCGAGAATCTGGGTGGCGATGCCTCGGCCGCGCGGATCACGCAAATCGCCGCGCAGATCAAGAACACGCTGGGCGCGCCGCACCTGATCTCGCTGCAGGAGGTGCAGGACAACAACGGCGCCACCAACAACGGTGTCGTGGCGGCCGATGTCACGCTGGGCCGGCTGGCCGCCGAACTCAATGCGCAGACGGGGCGCAACTACCAGTTCGTGACGGTCAACCCGGTGAACAATGCCGATGGCGGACAAACCGGCGGCAACATCCGGCAGGCCTTCCTGTACGATGCCGCGCGCGTGACCTTCTCTGGCGTGGTCGGCGGCGCACTGGATGCCATCACGGCCACCTCGGTCGGCGGCAAGATCCAGCTCAGCCTGGGCGCCGGGCGGATTGATCCGACCAACACCGCGTTCGCCAACAGCCGCAAGCCGCTGGTGACGGAGTTCACGGTGGACGGCCAGAAGATCATCGTCGTCAGCAACCACTTCAACAGCAAGGGCGGCGATCAGCCGCTGTTCGGTCCCAGCCAGGCGCCGGTTTTGTCGTCGGCGACGCAGCGGCTGCAGCAGGCGCAGGCCGTGGCCGCCTTCGTGCAGTCGCTGCTGGCGATCGATGCAAACGCCAATATCGTCGTGGCCGGTGACCTGAACGACTTCCAGTTCGCCGACACGCTGGCGCCACTGGCGGCCGCGGGGCTGATCAACCTGACCAACACGCTGCCGGCAGGCGAGCGCTACACCTACAACTTCGAAGGCAACCTGCAGGCGCTGGACCACATGCTGGTGTCTCCGCACCTGATGAACAGCGCGTCGCTGGTGTATGACGTGGTGCATGCCAACGCGGAGTTCAGTGACCAGCTGTCCGACCACGATCCGACCTTGCTGACCATGTCGCTGGCGCC
>JAEUOX010000487.1 GCA_016790475.1 Rhodoferax sp.
CGCAAGATCGGCCTGGTGATGTTCACGGTCGACGCCGAGACGCAGATGGGCCGGCGCCGGATCCCGAACGAGGAGATCGCCGAGGCGGCCCGGGCCAACAGCGACATGATGATCGCGTTCGCCAGCATCGACCCGCACAAGGGCAAGATGGGCGCCCGCGAGGCCCGCCGCCTGATCACCGAGGAGGGCATCCGCGGCTTCAAGTTCCACCCGACCGTGCAGGGCTACCACCCGTACGATCGGATGGCCTGGCCGATCTACGAGGTGGTCGCCGAGTACCAGCTGCCGGCGATCTTCCACACCGGCCACAGCGGCATCGGGAGCGGCATGCGCTGCGGTGGCGGTCTGCGGCTGGAGTACAGCAACCCGATGCATCTGGACGACGTCGCGATCAGCTTCCCCGACATGCAGATCGTCATGGCCCACCCCAGCTTCCCGTGGCAGGACGAGGCGCTGAGCGTGGCCACCCACAAGCCGAACGTCTGGATCGACCTCAGCGGCTGGAGCCCGAAGTACTTCCCGAAGCAGCTGGTGCAGTACGCCAATACGCTGCTGAAGGACCGGGTGCTGTTCGGCAGCGACTATCCGCTGATCACCCCCGAGCGCTGGATGAAGGATTTCGAGGAAGCCGGCTTCCGCCCCGAGGTGATGCCCGGCATCCTGAAGGACAACGCGGTGCGCCTGCTGCGGCTGGATGCCGTCGCGGCCAAGCCGGCAGGCTGAGCCGGCGCGCGGCCGTCTGGCTGGCTGGTCCGCGGGTTAACCCTGCCCAGATCGGCCCCGGCGGGCAGGAACAATTGCGCCCGATCCGGATCGCAGAAGCTTCATCCACTTTTTCCGGAGCCTTCCATGCAACGCAAGACTGCCGCCGACTTCGACCAGGAACTGCTGATCCTCTTTGACGCCTATGTGCACGGCGGCATCGACCGGCGCGGCTTCCTGGAGCGCGCGCAGAAGTTTGCCGTGGGCGGCGTCACCGCCAGCATGCTGCTGGCCTCGCTGAGCCCGAACTTCGCTGCCGCCCAGGTCGTGCCCAAGGACGACAAGCGCATCCGCACCGAGATGCTGACCTACGCGTCGCCGAATGGCTCGGGCAGCATGAAGGGCTACCTGGCGATGCCGGCCAACGTGACCGGCAAACTGCCCGGCATCCTGGTGGTGCACGAGAACCGCGGCCTGAACCCACACATCGAGGACATCGCCCGCCGTCTGGCGCTGGACAACTTCATCGCCTTTGCGCCCGACGCGCTGACGCCGCTGGGTGGCTACCCGGGTGACGAGGACAAGGCCCGGGATGCCTTCGCAAAGCTCGACCAGGCCAAGACGCGCGAGGATTTCCTGGCCGCGGCGCAGGTGCTGCGCCAGCGGCCGGAGTGCACCGGCAAATACGGCTCCGTGGGTTTCTGCTATGGCGGCGGCATGGTGCACTTCCTGTCCACCCGGCTGCCCGACATGGCGGCAGGCGTGCCCTTCTACGGCAACCACCCGCCGGCGGAGGATGCGGCCAAGGTCAAGGCACCGCTGCTGATCCACTTCGCCGGCGTTGACGAGCGGATCAACGCCGCCTGGCCGGCCTACGAGGCAGCATTGAAGGCCGCCGGTGCGCGCTACACCGCACACCAGTACCCGGGCACGCAGCACGGCTTCAACAACGACACGACGCCGCGGTTCGACGCGGCGGCGGCCAAGCTGGCCTGGGATCGCACGCTCGCGTTCTTCAACCAGCACCTGCGCGCCTGACGCATGCCCGGGCCGCGCCTGACCCGCCGCGCCGCGGCACTGCACATCGCACTGGCTTCCGGCATCTGGCAGGGCGCGGCACCGGCGCGCGCGCAGTCCTTTCCGACGCGGCCGGTCCGCATCCTGGTG
>JAEUOX010000016.1 GCA_016790475.1 Rhodoferax sp.
GGATCCGCTGACCCGCCCGATCATCACCGAGTTCGCCGGCAAGGCGCACTTCGAGAACGTCGAAGAGGGCCTGACGGTCGCCAAGCAGCTCGACGAGGTCACCGGCCTGTCGACGCTGGTGGTCATCGACCCGAAGCGCCGTGGCTCCGCCAAGATCGTGCGCCCGCAGGTCAAGCTGATCGACCCGAGCGGCCATGAGGTGAAGATCCCCGGCACCGACCACTCGGTGACGATCGGCTTCCCGATTGGCGCGCTGATCCAGGTGCGCGACGGCCAGGACGTGGGCCCTGGCGAGGTGCTGGCCCGCATCCCGATCGAAGGCCAGAAGACGCGTGACATCACCGGCGGTCTGCCGCGGGTCGCCGAGCTGTTCGAGGCCCGCTCGCCCAAGGACAAGGGCGTGCTGGCCGAGATGACCGGCACGATCTCCTTCGGCAAGGAGACCAAAGGCAAGATCCGCCTGCAGATCACCGACCCGGACGGCAAGGTCTGGGAGGAGCTCGTGCCCAAGGAGAAGAACATCCTGGTGCACGAAGGCCAGGTGGTCAACAAGGGCGAGTCCGTCGTGGACGGCCCAGCCGATCCGCAGGACATCCTGCGCCTGCTGGGCTCCGAGGAGCTGGCCCGCTACATCGTCGACGAAGTGCAGGACGTCTACCGTCTGCAGGGCGTGAAGATCAACGACAAGCACATCGAGGTGATCGTGCGCCAGATGCTGCGCCGTGTCGTGGTGGACGCCCCGGGCGACTCCAGCTACATCAGCGGTGAGCAGATCGAGCGCTCCGAGATGCTCAACACCAACGATGCGCTGCGCGCTGAAGGCAAGGTCCCCGCGACCTACACCAACCTGCTGCTGGGCATCACGAAGGCATCGCTGTCCACCGACAGCTTCATCAGCGCGGCCTCCTTCCAGGAGACCACCCGCGTGCTGACCGAGGCGGCCATCATGGGCAAGCGCGACGACCTGCGTGGCCTGAAGGAGAACGTCATCGTCGGCCGCCTGATCCCGGCCGGCACCGGCATGGCCTACCACGAGGCCCGCAAGATCCGCGAGAACATGGACGACGCCGAGCGCCGCGCCATCGCCGAAGCGGAAGCGGCCGAGCTGGCTGGTGAGTCCGGCGAGGCGTCTGCCACCGCCGACGCCGACACGGGCTCCGCGGCCGAGTAAGTCGTCCGCCGCAGCCTGTGGCTGGCAACAACGCCCCTCGTCCTGCCTGTGCAGGGCCGGGGGCGTTGCCACGTCTGCGCTGCCGATCCGGAATACGCCCCGCATGATCGACGACATGCTGCCCTGGGGCCTGCTGGCCCTGGCGATCTTCTGGGCCGTGGGCGCCTACAACCGGCTGGTGCGCCTGCGCGGCGCTGTGCTGGCCGCCTTCCCGCCGCTGGACGCGCGGCTGTCCCAGTGCATCACGCTGCTGCAGGAGCCCGCGCCCCTGCGCTTCGACCCGTCCCGCACCCAGCCACTGCTGCTGGCCTCCAGCCTGTGGACCGGGCTGAATGGCGCCTGCACCCAGTTCGACGTGGCGCTGCGGGTGGTGCGCCGTCAGGTGATGGATCCGGAGGCCGTGGCTGCGCTGCGCACCGCCCATGACACGCTGCACACCTGGTGGGAGCGGCTGGTGCAGGACACCGCCTACCCGGCGGACCACCTTCCGGCCGCCTGGCAGATGGCCTGGCTGGAGAACCGCCGCCAGGTCGCCGAGGCGGGCGAGGTCTTCAACCAGGCGGTGCGTGCGCACAACGAGGCCATCGGCCAGTTTCCGGCGCTGCTGCTGGCGCGGCTGTTCGGCTTTCGTGCGGCGGGGGTTCTGTGAGCACCGCCGTGCCCTTGTGGCGCCAGCTGCTGGCCGCGCGCGACGTGCTGCAGGCCGTGCGCAGCGGCCAGTCGGCCACGGTGGCGCTGGAGCGGGTGGCCGCGCCGCTGCGCCCGGCGGCACAGGCGCTGGCCTTCGACGTATTGCGCGGCCTGGCGCGTGCCGAGCATCTGCGCCGCCAGCTGGCACCGCGCAAGCCGCCGCCGGCGGTGGACGCGCTGCTGTGTGTCGCGCTCGCGCTCGCCAGCCGCGCACAGGGCCAGGCCTACACGCCGTTCACGCTGGTCAACCAGGCCGTCGAGGCCGCCAAGCAGGACGCCAGCACGCGC
>JAEUOX010000030.1 GCA_016790475.1 Rhodoferax sp.
CGGGCACCGATCGCGGCCATCACCGCGAGGCCGCCCATGCTGTCCAGCCCGGCACTGATGACACCGCCGTGGGCCCGGTTGTAGCCGTAATGGCCGACCAGCTCGGGGCGCATGACGATGCGCCCGCTGACGCGCTCCGGCGCGATGCTGGTGATCTTCAGGCCGAGGAACCGGTTGAAGACGACCAGGTTGTCGAAGATGTTGCGCAGGCCGTCGACGAACTCGGGTTCGAAGACGACGGGCGCCGGCTCTGGTGCATTCGCGGGGCTCTTGGGCGTTTTTGTCATAGCCCCAATTGTCGTGCAGCCAGTTCCTTCATGATCTCTTCCGAGCCGCCGCCAATCATCATCACCTTGACCTCGCGGTAGATGCGCTCGCTGCGCGTGCCGCGCATGAAGCCCATGCCGCCGAGGATCTGCACCGCCTGATCGGCGCAGAACTGCATCGTCTGCGTCGCGTGGTTCTTCAGCATGCAGACCTGCGCCACCCAGTTGGCGGTGGTGTCGCCACCGGCATGCTCGTCGCCGGCATCGGCGCGGTCGCCGACCGCATCGACCCAGGCCTGCGTGGATGCGATGCGCATCTGCATGTCCACCAGCTTGTGGCGGATCACCTGGTGCTCCACCAGGGATTGCCCGAAGGTCTTGCGCTGGCGGGCCCACTCCAGCGCCTCGTCGAAGCAGGCCATCGCGTAGCCCAGCGCCGCGACCGACAGGCCCAGCCGCTCGGCATTGAAGTTGCCCATGATCATCCGGAAGCCCTGCCCGGCCTCGCCCACCAGATAGCGGGCCGGCACCCGCACGCCGTCGAACTGCAGCTGCGCGGTGTCGGAGCAGTGCCAGCCCATCTTGTCGAGCCGGGTGCGGGTCAGGCCCCGCGCGTCGCCCGGCACGACGATCAGCGAGATGCCGCGGGCACCACGCGCCGCTGGTGCCTCAGCGCCGCCCTCGGCGTCACCGGTGCGCACGGCCACGGTCAGGAAGTCCGCGCGCATGCCGGACGTGATGAAGGTCTTGGTTCCGTCGATGACCCACTCGTTGCCGTCGAGGCGAGCCGTGGTGCGGAGGCTTGCGACGTCCGAGCCGCCGCCGGGTTCGGTGATCGCGAGCGCGGCGATCTTCTCGCCGCGCAACACCGGCGGGATGACCTCGCGCTGCAGCGCGGCCGAGCCATGGCGCAGGATCGGCGGCAGGCCGATCGTGTGCGAGAACAGGCTGGCCCCGACGCCGCCGCTGGCGCCATGGCGGGCCAAGGCCAGCGTTGCGACATGGCGCATCCGGTAGCTCGCCGGCGTGCCGCCGAGGTCTTCCGGATAGCCCAGGCCCAGCAGCCCGAGCTGCGCGGCGCGCTGGTACAGCGCGCGGGGGAACTCGCCGGCCGCGTCCCATTCCGGCACCAGCGGCGCAATCTCGCGCGTGGCGAAACGCGTGACGAGGTAGGACATCGCGTCGAGCTCACCGGCTTCGTCGCGGGGGGTGCTCAAGGGCATCGGATGCACGCGCAGTCTCCCGGGTCGGTGGGTCAGGCCTTCGGTGGCCGCTTCGCGATGCCCATGGTCTTGGCCAGGATGCCCAGCATGACCTCGTCGGCGCCGCCGCCAATCGAGCCCAGGCGCCCGTCGCGGTACATGCGCGCGACGCGGTTCTCCCAGGTGAAGCCCATGCCACCCCAGAACTGCAGGCAACCATCCGGCACCGAGCGGTTGAGCCGGCCGGCCAGCAGCTTGCACATGGATGCGAGCTCGGTCACGTCCTGCCCCTGCACATACAGCCCGCAGGCGCGGTAGGTCAGCGCGCGCAGCGCCTCCACGTCGGTCTTCATCTCGGCCAGCTTGAACTGCACCCACTGCTGGTCGGCCAGCGTGGCGCCGAAGAGCTTGCGCTCCTGGGCCCAGGTGATCGTCTCCTCGATGCAGTTCGTCAGGCCCTGGATCGCGCTGGCGGCGGCCCACAGGCGCTCCTCCTGGAACTGCATCATCTGGTACATGAAGCCCTGGCCTTCGGCACCGATGCGGTTGCGCTGGGGCACCCGCACCTCGTCGAAATGGATCAGGCCGGTGTCGCTGGAGTGCATGCCGATCTTGCGGATCTTCTTCGCCTTCTCGATGCCCCGGCTGTCCATCGGCACCATGACCAGGCTCTTGTTGCGGTGCTGCGGGCCCTCGCTGGTGTTGACCAGCATGCACATCCAGTCGGCCTGCAGGCTGTTGGTGATCCACATCTTCTGGCCGGTGATGACATAGTCGTCGCCGTCCTTGCGGGCGTAGCTCCGGATCGAGGCCACGTCGCTGCCGGCACCCGGCTCGCTGACGCCGATGCAGCCGACCATGTCGCCGGCAATCGCCGGCGCCAGGAATTCGCGCCGCAGTTCGTCGCTGCCGAAGCGGGCCAGCGCCGGCGTGCACATGTCGGTCTGCACGCCGATCGCCATCGGGACACCGCCGCAGTGGATGTAGCCCAGCGTCTCGGCCATCGCGACCGCATAGGAGTAATCCAGCCCGGCGCCGCCGAAGGCCTCCGGCTTGGTCAGCCCGAGCAGGCCCAGGTTGCCGAGCTTCTTGAAGACCTCATGGGCCGGGAAGATCTCGGCCTCCTCCCATTCGTCGACATGCGGGTTGATCTCGGCGTCGATGAAACGCTTCAGGGTCTTCTGGATCTCGAGATGCTCGTGGGTGTACTGCATGGCCGGCCTCGCGGGTTCAGACGGAAAAGACCTTGGGCACCACCGCGCGGTGGAACCCGTCGAAGGGGCGCACCGCGTCGCGCGGCGGTGCGGCGGCATCGGCATGGCGCACGTCCCAGCCCAGGCGCCCCTGCGGGCGGGCGCCATCGATGCGCAGCACGGTGCCGCTGATGAAGGACGCCGCCGGGCTCAGCAGGAACACGATGCCGGCGGAGGTCTCGGCCTCGTTGCCGAAGCGGCCCAGCGGCACGGTGGCGGCCATCGCGCGCAGCCGCGGGCCCTGCTCCGGCGGGTAGTGGTCCATGCCGCTGGACGCGATGTAGCCCGGCGCGACCGCATTCACGCGCACGCCGTCGGCCGCCCACTCCAGCGCCGCGGTCTCGGTGAAGCTGACCATGCCGGCACGGGCCGCACCGCTGTGGCCCATGCCGGGCATCGAACCCCACATGTCGGCCACGATGTTGACGATGGCCCCGCCGCTGCGCTGCATCGCCTGCAGGTAGCACTCGCGCGCGACCAGGAAGCCGCCGGTCAGGTTGGTGTCGATGACGGCCTGCCAGCCCTTCGCACTGGTCTGCGCCAGCGGCGTGATGTACTGCCCGCCGGCATTGTTGACCAGCATGTCCAGCCGCCCGTGCGCGGCCAGCACATCCGCCACGGTCTGGCGCACCGCGTCCTCCTGCCGGATGTCGCAGACATGGACGCTGGCGCTGCCGCCGTCCTGCGCGATCTCGGCCTGGACCGCCTGCAGCTTGTCCGGCTTGCGGCCGACCAGCGCCACGCGCGCGCCGAGTGCCGCGAGTTCATGCGCGGTGCAACGGCCGATGCCGGAGCCGCCGCCGGTCACCAGCGCCACGCGCCCGGCCATCAGCCCGGGTGCAAATGCCGATCGGTAGGGCATCGTCAGGGTCCTTTCTGTCGAGGGGGCGTGCTCCCGGGCCGGGGCACGACGGGCTGGGCCTCCAGCCCCATGGCACGGATGCGCCGGGCGGCAGCCTCCGCCGCTGCGGCGCTCGCGAACGGGCCGGCGCGCACCCGCTTGCGCGGGCCGTTGCGCGTCTGCAGCGTCTCGATCGTCGCTGGCAGCCCGGCCGCCTGCAGCCGGGCATGGGCGGCCTGGGCGTTCGACTCGACGGCGAACAGGCCGACATTGAGCAGGTGCCGCTGGTCGGTCGCTGGCGACTTGGGGGTGGAAGCCTTCGTGGCGGCCGGTGCCTTTGTGGCCGCAGATGCAGTCTTGGCGGATGTCACCACGGACGGCGGACTCAGCGCCACGGCCGTTCCGAGGGCCGCGACAGAGGCGGCGAGTCGCGGAACCGGTACGGAGGCTGCGGTGGCCGGTTCCGGGGACAGCGATGTGGCGGTGGACGAAGCGCCAGAGGCCCCTGTTGCAGCAGCGGCGATGGAGGCTGCAGCCACCGGCGCCGACGCAGGCGCCGATGCGGCGGCAGCGGATGCCAAGCTTGGGGTTGCCGAGGCCGCCGGTGCTGGCGCTGCGGAGACGGCCCCCAGGCCTTCGCCGCCCGGCGGCCAGGGCACGGTGACCGCCAGCCCTGCCACTGCCGCCAGCACCGCGGCATGGGCGCCGGCCAGCCAGCCGGCCCGCGAGCCCGTCACCGCCTGCCCGGCCAGCAGGGCCACGGCGTCGTTCCAGTCCCGGCTGTCCGCCAGCGCGCGGGCCATGCGGCGCTTGCAGTGGGCCTGTAGCCAGGCATCACCGCACAGGCCCGGCACGCCCCAGGCGAGCAGCGACGCCACCAGCCCCACGCCCGCCTGCACCTCGGGCTGGCCCGCAAACACCACGGCGACCAGCAGCCCGACCACCAGCAGCAGCCCGGCCAGCGCGCCAAGGTAAGCCAAAGCTGCGGTGCCCATGCGCCGGAACAGCATCCAACCCAGCGTGCACAGGCTGGCCGCCCAGTTCCAGGACCAGCCGCTGCGCCCGGTGGCTTCCATGTGTGTGAACAGGCGCAGGTAGCGCGCGGTACTGACCGGGCCGATCGCTGCGGCGTACAGCGCCTGGGTCGCATTGCCGGGCGCCGTGTCCAGCGTCATCGCCGCGGGGGCTGGCTCAGGCACCGGATCGGACAAGGGTTCGAGAACCGGATCGGCTGCCGCGTCCAGTGCCGGGCCAGGGGCCGGGTCCGGTGTCGGCGCCGCCAGGTCCGGCAATCCGATGGGCTCCTGCATCGGCGGCGGCAAGGTGTCAGACATGCCGAATTCTGGCACGCAGGCGCCAGGGCCCGCGGCAGGGCGGCATCACTGCGCGGAAAAGTCCGGGCGGCGCTTCTCCATGAAGGCGGAGAAGGCCTCGCGCGCCGCCGGTTCGGTCAGCATGCGGGCAAACTGCGCGCCTTCCTCGGCCATCTGCTGGCGCACCGCCGCCGCCTGGCCCATCTTCATCAGCCGCTTGGTCTGCACCAGCGAGCCCAGCGGCTTGGCCGCCAGCTTGCGGGCCTGCGTCTGGGCGACGCCATTGGCTTCGGTGGGCGGCACGATGCGGTTCACCAGCCCGACCTCCAGCGCGGCCTCGGCCATGAAGGGCTCGCCCAGCAGCAGGGCCTCGGCCGCGCGGTGGTAGCCCATCATCTGCGGCACCAGCAGGCTGGAGGCGGCCTCCGGGCACAGGCCCAGGTTCACGAAGGGCATCGAGAAGGCCGCGTTGTCACCGGCATAGACCAGGTCGCAATGGAACAGCATCGTCGTGCCCACGCCGACCGCCGGGCCGCAGACCGCGGCCACCAGCGGCTTCGGGAAGCCGCTGATCGCCTGCAGGAAGCGGTGCACCGGCGAGGTGCTGGTGGTGGGCGGGTTGTTCAGGAAGTCGCCGATGTCGTTGCCGGCGCTGAACACGGCGGCATGGCCCTGCAGCACGACGGCACGGACGGCGATGTCCTCGGCGGCCTGCTCCAGCGCATCGGCCAGCGCGGCGTACATCGCGACGGTCAGGGAGTTCTTCTTGTCGACCCGGTTCAGCGTCAGCGTCATGACGCCGGCTTCGGTGTGTTGCAGGATGTCGCTCATGGTGGTGTCCGTCAAAGTGGGAGAGATGGGGAGAGGGCCGTCAGGCCTGCAGCGCCTCGCGCACGAAGTCGAGGCGGTCCTGGCCCCAGAACATCGCGTCGCCGACAAAGAACGTGGGCGCACCGAAGATGCCGCGGTCCACGGCGGCCTGGGTGCGCGCACGCAGGTCCTCCTTGACGGCCGGATCCGACGCCAGCGCCAGCATCTGCTGCGGATCAAAGCCGCCGGCCGTCAGCACCTGGGCGACGGTGGCCGGGTCGTTCAGGTTCTTCTGGTCGACCCAGATCGCGCGGAACATCGCGTCGCGGTAGGCCGCCAGCCGCGGATCGGCGGTGCGCTCCAGCCCGACGTCGATGCGCATCAGCGTGATGGTGTTGATCGGAAAGGCCGGGTTCATCACCAGCGGCACGCCGTAGCGCCGCGCGAAGCGCGACAGGTCGGTGAACAGGTAGCTGCCCTTGAGCGGCACGCTGATCGGCGGCCGGTTGCCGGTGCTCTGGAACACGCCGCCCAGCAGCATCGAGCGGTACACCACCGTGGCGCCGGTGTCCCGGGCGATCACTGCCATCTGGGTATGGGCCAGCCAGGCGGCCGGGCTTCCGAAATCAAAATAGAACTCGACGGTCTTGGCGGGCATGGCTGTCTCCTTGTCAGAACTTCTCGATCCAGGGGCGCAGGTCCAGCTCGTGGGTCCAGGCGTCCCGCGGCTGGCGGTGCAGCATCCAGTACTGCTCGGCGATGTGGTCGGGGTTCAGCACGCCGTCCTGGTCCTTCAGTGCATAGCGCTCCGGGAAATTGTCGCGGATAAAGGCGGTATCGATCGCGCCGTCGATGACGACATGCGCCACATGGATGCCGCGCGGGCCGAGCTCGCGCGCCATGCTCTGCGCCAGCGCGCGCAGAGCATGCTTGGCACCGGCAAACGCGGCGAATCCGGCGCTGCCGCGCAGCGAGGCGGTGGCGCCGGTGAACAGGATCGTGCCGCGGTGGCCTTCCCGCGGCCGCGCCACCATGCGGCGCGCCACCTCGCGGGCGTTCAGGAAGCCCGACAGGCAGGCCATCTCCCAGATCTTGAAGTAGCGGCGTGCCGTCTCGTCCAGGATGCTGCTGGGCGCGTTCGCGCCGATGTTGAAGACCAGCACCTCGATCTCGCCGATCGTTCGCTCGATGTGCTCGACCAGCGCGACGACCTCCTCCTCCTTGCGCGCATCGCTGCCGAAGCCGTGGGCCACGCCGCCGTCGGCGCGGATCTGCGCCAGCAGGGGCTCCAGCTTGTCCGCCTGGCGCCGTGTCACGCAGGCCACGAAGCCCTCGCGCGCAAAGCGCCGTGCGACGGCGCCGCCGGTCGCATCACCGGCACCGATCACCAGCGCCACGCGCGGCCGCAGGTCAGAGGGTTCGGTCGCCTGCGGCATGGTGGCTCCTATTCCTTGTAGTAGACGATCTGGGTGCTGCTGGCCAGCGGCACGCCATTGCGGCTCCACAGCTGCGCGGTCTGGTCGAAGTAGCCGGCATGGTAGAACTGCCCGCGCGCCTGCCCGAGCACGAAGTCGCTGCCGACGGCGCGCAGTATCTCTGCGCCGGCATGGAAGTAGACCGTCATCGACACCGTGCCGGCCGGCACGCGAAAGGCACGGCGCAGGAACACCCGCGGGTAGAACACGTCGGCCAGCGCGGCGAGCGAGCAGAAATCCAGCGGACGCTCTGGCCGGTCCCGCATCCAGAAGCGCGACAGGCTGGCCTGGTCCGGTCCGCCGTCGTTCTCGGCGCCGTCCCAGTCCTTCGGAATGCCGCCGACCACCGGCAGCACGTCGTAGCGGTGCAGCCATTCGAGCGGAATCATGCGGTCCGCCGGCGGCAACGCGCCCGGGCTTGGCACCTCGGGCATCGGCACGTCACTGCCGCTCCAGGTGGCGCGCCGGATGGCCGTCAACGCGGTGGCCGTCAGCACGGTGGCGCCCGCCTGCTCCAGCTCCACGACCCAGTGCTGCGTCGAGCGGTTCGTCCGCACGGCCCGCGCCAGGATGCGGAAGGCGCCTTCGGCCAGACCGCTGGCGTAGTTGACCGTCAGCGAGACCGGCTCGCCCAGCAGCGCCGGGTGCTGCAGCACGGCGTTGAGCATCGTGGCGGCCGATATGCCGCCGAAGGGGCCGACGGCATTCCAGTAGCTGCGGCCACAGTGGCCGACGAAACGGTCCGGCCCGTCCGGCCGCAGCGCCATCGCGGCATCGAAAACATGCTCCGCCATCGGTTCAGACCCGCTCGAAGATGCCGGCCGCACCCTGGCCCATGCCGACACACATCGTCACCATGCCATAGCGCTGCTTCTGACGGCGCAGCGCATGCACCACGGTCGCCGCGCGGATCGCACCGGTGGCGCCGAGCGGGTGGCCCAGCGCGATCGCGCCGCCCATCGGGTTGACCTTGGCCGGGTCCAGCCCCAGCGTATTCACGACCGCCAGCGACTGGGCCGCGAAGGCCTCGTTGAGCTCGAACCAGTCGATGTCGTCCTGGCGCAGGCCGGCGTAGCGCAGCGCCGCCGGAATCGCCTCGATCGGGCCGATGCCCATGATGTGCGGCGGTACGCCCTTGCTGGCGAAACTGACGAAGCGGGCCAAGGGCGTCAGGCCGAACTGCCGCACCGCCTTGTCACTGGCCAGGATCAGCGCGCCCGCGCCGTCGGAGGTTTGCGAGCTGTTGCCGGCCGTCACCGAGCCGCGCGCCGCAAACACCGCCTTGAGCCGGGCCAGGCCCTCGGGCGACGTGTCGCTGCGCGGGCCCTCGTCGAGGCGGACCGTCCGGGTGCTGACCTGCACCTCGCCGGTCTCCAGGTCGGGCGTGCGTTCGCTGACCTCGACCGGCGTGATCTCGTCCGCGAACAGGCCGGCCTGCTGGGCCGCCAGCGCGCGCGCATGCGACTGCACCGCGAAGGCATCCTGCGCCTCGCGCGAGACCTTCCACTGGATGGCGACCTTCTCGGCCGTCAGGCCCATGCCGTAGGCGATGCCGACGTTCTCGTCGTTCGCGAACATCGCCGGCGACAGCGAGGGCGAGTTGCCCATCATCGGCACCATGCTCATGCTCTCGGTGCCGGCGGCGACCATCACGTCCGCCTCGCCGACCCGGATGCGGTCCGCTGCCATCTGGATCGCGCTCAGGCCGGAGGCACAGAAGCGATTCACCGTGATGCCGCCCACGCTGTGCGGCAGGCCGGCCAGCACCGCGCCAATGCGCGCGACATTCAGGCCCTGTGGGCCCTCGGGAATCGCGCAGCCGCACACCAGGTCCTCGATGGCGTTCGGGTCCAGCGTGGGCACCTGGGCGAGCGCGCCCTGCAGCGCGCGGACCAGCAGGTCGTCCGGGCGCATGTGGCGGAAGAAGCCGCGGTGCGAGCGCCCGATGGGCGTGCGGGTGGCGGCGACGATGTAGGCTTCCTGGATCTGCTTCATGGGTTTCCTCAATTCCGCACCGGCTTGCCGGTGGCCATCATGCCCATGATGCGTTCCTGGGACTTCGGGTGGGTGACCAGCGCGCAGAAGGCCTGCCGCTCCAGTGCCATCAGGTACTCCTCGGTGACCAGCGTGCCGGCATCGACATCGCCACCGCACACGACATGGGCGATCAGGCTGCCGATGTGGAAGTCGTGCGCGCTGATGAAGCCGCCGTCGCGCATGTTCACCAGCGAGCCCCGGATGGTCGCCAGGCCGTTGCGCCCGGCCACCGGAAACGGCCGGCGCGCCGGCGGGCGGTGGCCGCTGGCGGCCATCCCGCGCGCCTGCTGCAGGGCCACGAACAGCAGCTCGTCCTTGTGCGGCACGATGATGTCGCTGTCCAGCAGGTAGCCCAGTTGGCGCGACTCGATCGCGCTGGTGCCGACCTTGGCCATCGCCGCGGCGGTGAAGGTCTCGGTCAGGAAGGGCAGCAGGTCCTTGTTCGTCGACGCGGCAGCGTGCTCCGCGGCACGCCGCGCGATGTAGGTCAGGCCGCCGGCGCCGGGCACCAGACCCACGCCGACCTCGACCAGACCGATGTAGCTCTCCATCGCCGCGACGCGCCGCGCGCTGTAGACGGCCAGCTCGCAGCCGCCGCCGAGCGCCAGGCCGCGGATGGCCGACACGACCGGCACGCTGGCGTAGCGCAGCCGCAGCATGGCCTGCTGCATCGCATGCTCGGCGCCCTCGATCGCGGAGATGCCGGCGATCATAAAGGCCGGCAGCATGGCCTGCAGGTCCGCACCGGCGGAGAACATCGTGTCGTTGGACCACACCACCAGGCCCTCGAAATCGCGCTCGGCCAGATCGACCGCCTGCACCAGGCCCTCGACCACGTCCGGGCTGATCGCATGCATCTTGGTCTTGATGCTGGCGATCAGCACCGCCTCGTCGAGCGTCCACAGGCGGATCGCATCGTCCTCGTGCAGCGTGCGACCGGCATTGTCCGGCACCGCGGCCGCGCTGCCGCGCACGTCCTCCGGGAAATGCTGGCGCGCATGGACCGGCAGCACGCGGCTCGGGATGAATCGCCCGGCGGACGGGCTCCAGGAACCGTCGGGCGTATGCACGCCGCCGGCCTGTGCGACCGGGCCCTCGAACACCCAGCGGGGCAGCGGCGCGCTGCACAACGCGCGGCCGGCATCGATGTCCTCCTGAACCATCGCGGCCACTTCCAGCCAGCCAGCCTCCTGCCACAGCTCGAACGGCCCCTGCTGCACGCCGAAGCCCCAGCGCATCGCCAGGTCCACGTCGCGCGCGGTGTCGGCCACGGTGTGCAGATGCACCGCCGCGTAGTGGAACTGATCGCGCAGCAGCGCCCACAGGAAGCGGGGCTCGGCGCCCTCGGCGTTGCGCAGCAGCCGCAGGCGCTCCAGCGCCGGCTTCTTCAGCATGCGCCCGACGACATCGTTCGCCTTGGCGCCGCTGGGCACATAGTCACCGGCGGCGGCGTCGAAACGCAGGATGTCGCGGCCGACCTTCTTGTAGAAGCCCGCGCCGGTCTTCTGGCCCAGGTTGCCCTGCGCGATCAGCTTGGCCAGCACCTCCGGCGTCCCGAAGTTGCCGTAGAACGGATCGGTCTCCAGGCTCAGGTTGTCCTGCAGCGTGCGGATCACATGGGCCATCGTGTCGAGGCCCACGACGTCGGCGGTACGGAAGGTGCCGGAGCTGGCCCGGCCGAGCTTCTTGCCGGTCAGGTCGTCGACGACGTCATAGCTCAGGCCGAAGTTCTCGACCTGCTTCATCGTGGCCAGCATCCCGGCGATGCCGATGCGGTTGGCGATGAAGTTCGGGGTGTCCTTCGCGCGCACGACGCCCTTGCCCAGGCCGCTGGTGACGAAGGTCTCCAGATCGTCCAGCACCGCGGGGGCGGTGCGCGGCGTGGCGATCAGCTCCACCAGCTGCATGTAGCGCGGCGGGTTGAAGAAGTGGATGCCGCAGAAGCGCGGCTGGATCGCCTCCGGCAGCGCCTCGCTGAGCTTCGTGATCGACAGGCCGGAGGTGTTGGACGCGACGATTGCATGCTCGGCGAGAAACGGGGCGACCTTGCGGTACAGGTCCAGCTTCCAGTCCATGCGCTCGGCAATGGCCTCGATCACCAGGTCGCAGCTGCGCAACTGCTCCAGGTGCTCCTCGTAGTTGGCCTGCCGGATCAGCGCGGCGTCCTGCGACACACCCAGCGGCGCGGGCTTGAGCTTCTTCAGGCCCTCGACCGCGCGGGTCACGATCCCGTTCTTCGGGCCTTCCTTGGCCGGCAGGTCGAACAGGACCACCGGCACACCGACATTGACCAGGTGCGCGGCGATCTGCGCACCCATGACACCTGCGCCGAGGATGGCGACTTGCTTGACGAGGAAATGGGACATGAAGTTCTCGAAAGGGCGGGCTCAGGGGGTGCGGACCCAGGTCTGGGTGCGGCCGAACGGGCCGATCGACGCCCGCACGTCGAGCTTCTTGCCGCCGTCCACCGGGGTCATCTTCAGCGTGTAGGACTTGCCGTTCTCCGGGTCGGTGATCTTGCCGTCCTCCCAGACATCCTTGCCGTCGACCTTCTTGGCGCCGCGGATGATCTCCAGCCCGATCACCGGCTTGCCCTTGCGGTCATCCGAGCACTCATCGCAGACCGCCGCCTGGTTGGCGCCCTTGCGCAGCAGCTTGGTGACCTTGCCGGTCAGCACACCGCCGGACTCGGTGATCTGCACCTCGGACTTGACCTCGTTGGTCTTGTCGTCGATCGTGTGCCAGGTGCCCACGGGCGTCATCTGGGCCAGGGCGGCCGTGGCGCCGGACAGCGCCAGGGCGGCGATAAGAAGGGTCTTGCGCATGGGATGTCTCCAGAGGTGGGGGTCAGGGTGAAAGGTCAGGCCAGCACGGCCTCGGTATCCATCAGCGACTTCGCGCCGGCGCGCACCGTCAGCATCAGCGACGCGGTTTCCGGGAACAGGCGCGCGAAGTAGAAGCGCGCGGTCTGCAGCTTGGCCTGGTAGAAGGGGTCGGTGTTGCCCGCGGCGATCTCGCGCAGCGCGACCTGCGCCATGCGGGCCCAGAAGTAGCCGAACACCAGGTGGCCGGCGACCCGCAGGTAGTCGACCGCCGCAGCGCCAACCTCGTCCGGGTTCTGGAAGCCCTTGAAGCCGATCTCGGTCGTGAGCTTGGTCATCTTGTCGCCGAGGTAGGCGATCGGATTGATGAATTCGGCCATCTTCTCGTTGACGCCCTCCTCCTCGACCAGCGCGGCGACCAGCCGGCCGAACTTCTTCAGCGTGGCGCCGTTGTTGCCCAGGATCTTGCGGCCCAGCAGGTCCAGGCTCTGGATCGTGTTGGTGCCTTCGTAGATCATGTTGATGCGGGCATCGCGCACGAACTGCTCCATGCCCCACTCCTTGATGTAGCCGTGGCCGCCGAAGACCTGCTGGCAGCCGGAGGCCGCGATCCAGCCGTTGTCGGTCAGGAAGGCCTTGACCACCGGCGTCAGCAGCGAGAGCATCTCGCCGCTGTCGCGGCGCACCTTCTCGTCCGGGTGGTGGTGCTCCTTCTCCAGCAGCACCGAGCAGAAGATCGCCAGCGCCCGGCCACCCTCGGCATAGGCGCGCGCGGTCAGCAGCATCTTGCGCACGTCCGGGTGCACGAGGATCGGGTCGGCCGGCTTGTCCTTGGCCTTCGGGCCGGACAGCGAGCGCATCTGCAGCCGGTCCTTCGCATAGGCCAGCGCGTTCTGGTAGGCCACCTCGGTCAGGCCGAGCGACTGGTTGCCCACGCCAAGACGGGCGGCATTCATCATCACGAACATCGCGTTCATGCCCTTGTTGGGCTGGCCGACCATCGTGCCGATCGCGCCTTCGAGCTCGATCTGGCAGGTAGCGCTGCCGTGGATGCCCATCTTGTGCTCCAGCCGGCTGCAGTGGATCGCGTTGCGGGCGCCCAGGCTGCCGTCGGCCGCCACATGGAACTTGGGCACGACGAACAGGCTGACGCCCTTGATGCCGGGAGGCGCATCGCTCAGGCGGGCCAGCACCAGGTGGATGATGTTGCCGGCCATGTCGTGTTCACCGGCACTGATGAAGATCTTGCTGCCGGTGATGCGGTAGGTGCCGTCCGGCAGGGCCTCGGCGCGGGTGCGCATCAGGCCCAGGTCGGTGCCGCAGTGCGGCTCGGTCAGGCACATCGTGCCGGTCCACTCGCCGCTGGTCATCTTGTGCAGGTAGGCCTGCTTCTGCGCGTCGGTGCCGTGGGCGCGCAGCGCCGCATAGGCGCCATGGGTCAGGCCGGGGTACATCGTCCAGGCCTGGTTCGTGGAGTTCAGCATCTCGTACATGCACTGGTTCACGACCAGCGGCAGGCCCTGCCCGCCGAACTCCGGGTCGCAGCTCAGCGCCGGCCAGCCGCCGGCGACGTACTGCGCATAGGCCTCCTTGAAGCCCTTCGGCGTGGTCACGGAATGCGTGGCCGTGTCCAGCCGGCAGCCCTCGGTGTCGCCGCTGATGTTCAGCGGCAGCGTGACCTCGGTGGCGAACTTGCCTGCCTCCTCCAGCACGGCATCGATCGTCGCGGCGTCGATGTCGGCATGACGCGGCATCGCGCGAAAGTCGTCGCAGACCTTCAGGACTTCGTGCATCACGAACTGCATGTCGCGCAGCGGGGGGGTGTAGGTGGGCATGCGGGGAGCTCCTGGGTAAAGAGGGGGATTCAGTGCGCCGCGGCGCGCGCGCCGTAGCGGGAAAGGATGTGGGCGAAGCCGGTGTTGGCGCGGGCCACCGAGCCGGGGTTGTTCAGGAAGCGGGCCTCGTAGTGCAGCGCCAGGATCAGGCCGTGGATCTCGAAGGCCATCTGGTGGGCGTCTGCCTCCGGGTGCAGGTGCCCTTCCTGCTGGGCCTGCATCACCGCGCGGTGCATCGCGCCGAGCCAGGTCTTGACCGAGGTGGACAGCGCATCGCGCACCGGGCCGGGCCGGTCGTCGAACTCCACGGCGCCGCTGATGAAGATGCAACCGGACTGGATCTCGACCGCCACGCGCTTCATCCAGTTGCCGAACAGCGCCTCGACGCGCGGCAGGCCGCGCTGCGCGGACAGGGCCGGGTAGAACACCTCCTGCTCGAACTGGTGGAAGTACTCGTGCACGACCGAGATCTGCAGGTCCTCGCGGGAACCGAAATGCGCGAACACGCCGGACTTGCTCATGTGCATCAGTTCGGCCAGGGCCCCGATGCTCAGGCCCTCCAGGCCGACCTGGGTGGCCAGCCGCAGCGCGGCGTCGATGATCGCGGCCTTGGTCTGCTGGCCCTTGTGCGAGCTGCGGCCTTCGGCGCCCAGCGCGCGCTGGACCTCGCCAGAAGCGGCCGGGACGGCCTTGCGGTGCAGGGGGGACACGGACATGGGCAACGAATTAGAACGAACGATCGTGCTATTTTGCACGATCTCGTCGCCCCGGCGGCGACCTCGGTCTAGAGGGCCGGGACTAGGAAAACTCCGGGTTTACCCGGAGTGGGCACGCGCAGCGGCCCGGGGCCGGCCTGCCGGGCCGGCCCGAAACAGCCTCAGAGCTTGAACGGAACGACCAGCTGGCGCTGCTCGCCCAGGCCCTCGATGCCGAGCGTGACCACGTCGCCCTTGCGCAGGTAGCTCGGCGGCTTCATGCCCATGCCGACACCCGGCGGCGTGCCGGTAGTGATGACGTCGCCCGGCATCAGCGTCATGAACTGACTGACATAACTGACCAGCTTCGCGACGCCGAAGATCATCGTCTTGGTGTTGCCGGTCTGGCGGCGCTGGCCGTTGACGTCCAGCCACATCGCGAGCTTCTGCACATTGGCGATCTCGTCGCGCGTGACCAGCCAGGGGCCGATCGGGCCGAAGGTGTCGCAGCCCTTGCCCTTGTCCCACTGCGGGCCGCGCTCGATCTGGTATTCGCGCTCGCTGACATCGTTGATCGTGCAGTAGCCGGCCACATGGTCCAGCGCGGCCTTCTGCGACACGTAACGCGCGCGGGTGCCGATGACCACGCCGAGCTCCACTTCCCAGTCGGTCTTGACCGAGCCCTTGGGCAGCATCACCGGGTCGTTCGGGCCCTGGATGCAGGTGGTCGCCTTCATGAAGACGATCGGCTCCTTCGGCACCGGGGCGCCGGACTCGGCCGCGTGGTCGGCAAAGTTCAGGCCGATCGCGATGAACTTGCCGATGCCGGTGACCGGGCAACCCATGCGCGGCGAGCCCTTGACCAGCGGCAGTTTGTCAGTGTTGAGCTTGCGCAGCTTGGCAAGCGCGGCGTCGGACAGCTGGTCCGGGCCGATGTCCTTGATCACGCTGCTGAGGTCCCGCAACTTCCCGGCGGCGTCGACGAGACCGGGTTTTTCCTTGCCTGGGTTGCCATAACGTACGAGTTTCATGGTGGTTTGCCTTCTTGGTTTGCAGCTTGCGAGCGTTGCGTTGCGGTCAATAGGTGGAGCGGCCGCCCGACAGGTCGAACACCGCACCGGTGGAGAAGGAGCAGTCTTCGGTACACAGCCAGGTGACCATCGCCGCCACCTCCTCCGGTGTGCCGAAGCGCCCCATCGGGATCTTCGACAGCATGAACTGTATGTGCTCCGGCTTCATCTGGTCAAAGATGGCGGTTTTCACGGCGGCCGGCGTCACGCAGTTGACGCGCACGCCGGTGTCGGCCAGCTCCTTGCCGAGCGACTTCGTCAGCGCCATCACGGCCGCCTTGCTGGCGCTGTAGGCGCTGGCGTTCGGGTTGCCGTCCTTGCCGGCCACCGACGCGATGTTGACGATGCGGCCGTAGTTGCGCTCGCGCATGTGCGGCACGAGCTCGCGGCAGCAGTAGAACAGGCCGTTCAGGTTCACCTGCATCACCTGCGCCCAGGCGTCCACCGGGTATTCCCAGACCTTCATGTTCGGGCCGGTGATGCCGGCGCTGTTGACCAGCGCGTCGACCGGCGCCTGCGCCACTGTCTGCCGCGTGGCCGCAGCCACCGAGGCGTGGTCGGCGACATCCACCGCGACCCATCGGGCCTGGCCACCCAGCGCGGCGCTGGCCTTCGCGGCGCCGGCGGCATCCCGGTCCCACAGCGTGACGCTGCCGCCGGAGGCCAGCACCCGCTGCGCGATCGCGTAGCCCAGGCCGGTGGCGCCCCCGGTGATGACCGTGTGCCGGCCTGCCATGTCGAGCTGGTTCATATCGTGATGCCTCCGTCGATTGCAAACACCTGGCCGCTGGCAAACACCGATTCGTCACTGGCCAGGTACACGACGATGGGTGCGATCTCTTCGGCGCGGGCCAGGCGGCCCATCGGCTGGCGCGCGATGAAATCCTTGCGGGCCTGCACCGGGTCGGCATAGCTGTTGATGCGGTCGCCCAGCGAAGGGGTGTCGACTGTGCCCGGCGCGATCGCGTTGCAGCGGATGCCCTTACCGACGAAGTCGGCCGCGACCGATTTCGTGAGGCCGACCACCGCGGCCTTGCTGGCTCCGTAGATGAAGCGGTTGGGCAAGCCCTTGACGCTGCCGCAGATGCTCGACATGTTGATGATGCTGCCCGCGCCGGCTGCCAGCATGCCGGGCAGCACCGCCTGGATCATCCAGAACTGCGAGCGCACGTTCAGGTTGAAGGCGAAGTTCCATTCGTCGTCGGTCGCCTGCTGGATGCTGCCGTTGTGCACGAAGCCGGCGCAGTTGAACAGCACGTCGATGCGCGGCAGGCTGGCCACCGTCTGCTGGATCGCGGCCTTGTCCATCACGTCGAGGACCGCGGTGCGCACGTTCGCGACGCCGGCATAGCTGGCCAGCAGCGCCGGATTGACGTCGGTCGCGAGCACCTGCGCGCCCTGCGCTGCCATGGCCAGCGCACTGGCCCGCCCGATGCCCTGCCCGGCGGCCGTGACCAGCGCCGTCTTGCCCTGAAGTCTCATGGTGGTGTGTCCTCGCTTGTTGTTGGACGGATCGATGTCCGCAGGATTGATTCTGCCGTGAACCGGCCCTGCACCGTGGCAGTGCAACGATGGTAAATTGACCGGTGCCGAGGACGATCCCGCACCTGCTGCGGCCTGGCGTTCGCTTGTTTCGTGATACGAACCTGAAAAATGACCATTCTCCAGCTCCACCCCCAGGACGATGTCCTGATCGCCCGCTCGCAACTCGTCGGCGGGACCCGGCTGGGGGACCTCACGGTGCGCGGCCTGGTCCCGGCCGGCCACAAGCTGGCGGCCCATGCGATCGCGGAAGGCGCGCCGGTGCGGCGCTACAACCAGATCATCGGCTTCGCGACCCGTCCGATCGCCGCCGGCGAGCATGTGCACAGCCACAACCTCGGCATGGGCGACGCCAAGGGCAACTTCGCGCGGGACTACGCGATTGGCGCCGACGTGAAGGCCCCGCTGCCGCGCCGCGAGGCCAGCTTCCTCGGCTACCGGCGCAGCGACGGCCGGGTCGCCACGCGCAACTACATCGGCGTGCTGTCGTCAGTGAACTGCTCCGCCACGGCCGCGCGCGCGATCGCCGACCAGTTCTCGCGCCAGAACCATCCGCAGGCCCTGGCCGACTACCCGCAGGTGGACGGTGTCGTCGCGCTGACGCACGGCAGCGGCTGTGGCATGGACAGCGAGGGGCTGGGCCTGCAGGTGCTGCAGCGCACGCTGGCCGGGTATGCGACCCATGCGAACTTCTGCGCGGTGCTGGTGGTCGGGCTGGGCTGCGAGTCCAACCAGATCAATGCCTGGCTGGCCAACAGCGCGCTGCGCGAAGGCGACACGCTGCGGGTGTTCAACATCCAGGACAGCGGCGGCACCCGGCAGACGGTGGCGCGCGGCGTCGCGATGATCCGCGAGATGCTGCCGGCCGCGAACCGTTTCCGCCGCGAGCCCTGCAGTGCGGAGCACCTGACGATCGGCCTGCAATGCGGTGGCTCGGACGGCTACAGCGGCATCAGCGCGAACCCGGCCCTGGGCGCCGCGGTCGACCTGCTGGTGGCGCATGGCGGCACCGCCATCCTGTCCGAGACGCCGGAGATCTACGGCGCCGAACACCTGCTGACACGTCGGGCCGCCGACCCGTCGGTGGCACACAAGCTCATTGAGCGCATCCGCTGGTGGGAGGCCTACACCGCCACGCACCAGGGCGAGATGAACAACAACCCCTCACCCGGCAACAAGGCTGGCGGCCTGACGACGATCCTGGAGAAGTCGCTTGGTGCGGTGGCCAAGGGCGGCACGACGAACCTGAAGGCGGTCTATGAATACGCCGAGGCGGTGCGGGCCCATGGCCTGGTCTACATGGACACACCGGGTTATGACCCGGTCAGCGCCACCGGGCAGGTCGCGGGGGGCGCCAACATCATCTGCTTCACGACCGGCCGCGGTTCGGCCTACGGCTGCGCACCCGCGCCGTCGCTGAAGCTGTCGACGAACACCGCGCTGTGGGAACGCCAGCAGGAGGACATCGACATCAACTGCGGCAGCATCATCGACGGCGGCTGCAGCATCGCCGAGATGGGCGAGCGCATCTTCGCGCAGGTGCTCGCCACTGCCTCCGGCGAGGCCACCAAGAGCGAACTGCACGGCTACGGCCAGAACGAATTCGTGCCCTGGCAACTCGGCGCCGTGATGTAGGAGCCCCGCATGGAACACCGTCTCCACGCCGCACCGCTGCAGGACTGGATCCAGCGCATCCTGCAGGCCGCCGGCAGCAGTGCCACCGAGGCGCGCACCGTCGCCGCCAACCTGGTGCTGGCCAACCTGAGCGGCCATGACTCGCATGGCGTGGGCATGGTGCCGCGTTATGTGGACGCGGTCCTGGAGGGCGGGCTGGTGCCCAACGCGACAGCCCGCGTAACGACCGACCTCGGCACGCTGCTGGCACTGGACGGCCAGCGCGGCTATGGGCAGGTGGTCGGCCTGCAGGCGATCGAGATGGCGATCGCCCGCGCGCAGCAGCACGGCAGCTGCATCATGACGCTGGCACAGGCCCACCACCTGGGCCGCATCGGGCACTTCGCAGAGCTGGCGGTGGCCCAGGGCCTGGTCGCGCTGCATTTCGTCAACGTGCAGTCCCGCCCGGTCGTGGCCCCCTGGGGCGGTGCCGACGGACGCTTCGGCACCAACCCCTGCTGCATCGGCATCCCGCTCGAAGGGCGTGCCCCGTTCCTGCTGGATTTCGCGACCAGCCGGGTGGCCCAGGGCAAGATGCGGGTGGCGCACAACAAGGGCGAGCAGGTCGCGCCCGGCACGCTGATCGACGAGCACGGGCGGCCCACCACCGACCCAGGCGTGGTGGTCGTGCCGCAGTCGAACGGCCTGTTCGGCGCGCTGATGCCGTTCGGCGAGTACAAGGGCTTCGGCATGGCGATGGCCTGCGAGCTGCTCGGCGGCGCGCTCAGCGGCAGCGGCACCTGGCACCGCCCCACCGACCCGGCGGTACGCGCGGTGGTCAACGGCATGCTGACGATCCTGATCGACCCGGCGCGCCTCGGCACGCAGGCGGCGTTCGCGCAGGAAGCCCGCGCCTTCGCCGACTGGGTCCAGGACGGTCCGGTGGCGCCGGGCTTCGAAGGTGTGCAGGTGGCCGGCGAACCGGAGCGGCGCGCACGTGCGCGGCGGGCCGAGAGCGGCATCGTCATCGATGCCCAGACCTGGCAGGAACTGCGCGACGCGGGTCGCAAGGTCGGCTACGACGGCGGCCCCTGAAGGGCGCCAGCCCGGCGCTACAGCATCACGGCCAGGCTGGCCTCGAGGTGTTCGGTCGGCGAGCGCTTGAAGCCGGAGCGCGCAAAGCGGTGCAGCCGCCCGACCATGAAGGCGGTGAGCGCCGATGCCAGCACCTGGGCGTCCACCGTGGGTGTCGCGGAGCCTTCCGCTTCGGCGCTGGTGCGCAGGCCTTGGCGCAGCGTGGCTTCGATCTTGTCGAAGAACTGGTTCATGCGCTGCTGCAGGCGCTCGTTCTCGAACACCAGCGCGTCCCCGACCATCACGCGCGTCATGCCGGGGTTCTTCTCGGCGAACTGCAGCACCATCGCGACGACCTTGGCGCAATGGCGTGCGCCGGCGCCGGCGTCCCCGGCGGCCTGCTCGCGCTCGGCAATCTGGTTGACCAGCGTGAAGACCGACTGCTCGATGAACTCGATCAGGCCTTCGAACATCTGGGCCTTGCTGGCGAAGTGCCGGTACAGCGCGGCCTCGCTGACACTCAGCCGGGCCGCCAGCGCCGCCGTCGTGATGCGTTCCGCACCGGGCTGCTGCAGCATCTCCGCCAGGGCCTGCAGGATCTGCACCCGCCGTTCGCCGGGCTTGGGGCGCTTGCGGGGTGTTCGGGGTGCCTCAGCGGCCGTCCCGGCAGAAACATCGTCGACGGAGGAGCTGTTCGGATCGTCTTGCATGGCGTCTGAAATCATTCTCGCATACGGTCATCTCGGGGTTTACCCGATCTCGGCCCGACGAAAACCGAGCCGTGGACCCTCAATGCGAGCGGATCATCGTGCCGAAGGCCTGGTCCGTCAGGATCTCCAGCAGCAGCGCATGCGGCACGCGGCCGTCGATGATGTGCACCGAGTGCACGCCGCTTTTCGCGGCATCCAGCGCCGACGAGATCTTCGGCAGCATGCCGCCATGGATCGTGCCATCGGCGAACATGTCGTCGATGGCGCGTGCGGTGAGGTCGGTGAGCAGCTTGCCGGACTTGTCGAGCACGCCCGGCGTGTTGGTCAGCAGCACCAGCTTCTCGGCGGCCAGCACCGAGGCCAGCTTGCCGGCCACGACGTCGGCATTGATGTTGTAGCTCTCGTTGTTTTCGCCGAATCCGATCGGGCTGATCACCGGGATGAAGGCGTCTTCCTGCAGCGCGCGCACGACGCCGGGGTCGATGCTGACGATGTCGCCCACCTGCCCGACATCGTGTTCCTTGGTCGGGTCCTTCTGGTCGACCATCTTGAGCTTCTGCGCGCGGATCATCGCGCCATCGCGCCCGGTCAGGCCCACGGCCTTGCCGCCGGCCTGATTGATCAGGCCGACGATGTCCTGCTGGACTTCGCCGCCAAGCACCCATTCGACGACTTCCATCGTCTCTGCGTCCGTGACCCGCATGCCCTGGATGAACTCGCCCTTCTTGCCCAGGCGGTTCAGCGCGTTCTCGATCTGTGGGCCGCCGCCATGCACGACGACCGGGTTCATGCCGACCAGCTTCAGCAGCACCACGTCCTCGGCAAAGTCGGCCTGCAGCTCCGGGTCGGTCATCGCGTTGCCACCGTACTTGATGACCAGCGTCTTGCCGTGGAACTTGCGGATGTACGGCAGGGCCTGGGCCAGGATCTCGGCCTTGTCGCGGGGCGCGATGGAGGTGGTGTCGGTCATGAAGGTGCGGGCAAAGTGCAGCGAAAACCCGGATTGTGCAACAGCCCGCCCGGGCGACCGGCTCAGGGGGCCAGCGACTGCATTTCGGAGCTGGGGGCCTCCTGGTAACCATGCACGCAGGTCCGCAGCACCCCCTTGATCCCGTCCACGTCACCGGCATCCACCGCATCGCGCAGTGCCTCCAGCTGGACCAGCAGGTCCGACCAGGCCAGGAACTCCTCGTGCGCCTTCATGATGCGGGGGTGGTCCGTGTGCACCGGATCGTCGCCGATCAGCAGCTCCTCGTAGAGCTTCTCGCCAGGCCGCAGCCCGGTGATCGTGATCTCGATGTCGCCGTCCGGGTGCGCCTCGTCGCGCACGCGCAGGCCGGCGAGTTCGATCATGCGCCGCGCCAGCTCCATGATGCGCACCGGCTGGCCCATGTCCAGCACGAACACCTCGCCACCGACGGCCATGCCACCGGCATGCAGCACCAGCTGCGCCGCCTCGGGGATGGTCATGAAGTAGCGTGTCATCTCCGGGTGCGTCACCGTCAGCGGGCCGCCATTGGCCAGCTGCGAGCGGAACAGCGGCACCACACTGCCGCTGGAGCCCAGCACATTGCCGAAGCGCACCATCGAGAACCGCGTGCCGGCGCCCGACTGGAAATCCGACAGTGCCTGCAGCACCAGCTCGGCCATGCGCTTGCTGGCGCCCATGATGTTGGTCGGGCGGACCGCCTTGTCGGTGGACACCAGCACGAAGTTCGCGACGCCCGCCTCCATGGCGGCGCGTGCCATGTTGAGCGTGCCGAAGACATTGTTGGCGATGCCTTCGGCCGGGTTGCTTTCGACGATCGGAACATGCTTGTAGGCCGCCGCGTGGTAGACCCAGGCCGGCCGGTACGTGCCGCAGACCTCGGCCAGGCGGCGCGGATTGGCCAGGCTGCCCAGCAGCGGGAGCAACTCGACCGTCAGGCTGCGCGCCTTGGCGAGCGCGCGCAGCTCCTGGTGGATGCTGTAGAGGCCGAATTCGTTGTGGTCCAGCAGCAGCAGCTGGCGCGGCTGCGCCGCCAGGATCTGCCGGCAGAGCTCGCTGCCGATGCTGCCGCCGGCGCCGGTGACCAGCACGACCTGGTCCGCCATCGTGCGGGACAGCAGCTGCGGGACCGGCGGGACCGGATCGCGCCCGAGCAGATCCTCGACGTCCAGCTCCTTGAACTGGCGCACCGTGACGCGCCCGCTGGCCAGGTCGGACAGGCTGGGCAGCGTGCGGACATGCACCGGCAGGGTCCCCAGACTCGCGATGATCTCGTTGCGGCGCGTGCGCGGGGCGCCCGGCATGGCCAGCAGGATGTCGGTCACGTCCTTGCGCTGCACCAGCTCGGCGATTCGCTGCGGCGGGAAGACCATCACGCCATTGATGCTGCGGCCGACCTTGGCGGGATCGTCGTCGACGAATCCGATCAGCGAAAACTCGCGGGCATTGGCGACGGCGCCGGCAGTCTGCACGCCGGCCTCGCCGGCGCCATAGATCAGCAAGCGCCCCCCGGCCACCGATGCCTTGCGCCCGAGCCCGGCCAGCCAGAAGCGGGCCAGCGCCCGGCTGCCGCCGGCCATCATCAGGAACAGGATCGGCTGCAGCACGCCCATCGAGCGCGGGACGTTCGGCCAGCGCTGCCAGACCAGGATCGCGAACAGCAGCAGCGCATAGGCCGACACCGCCTTCGCGATGGCGACCAGCGCGGCCAGCCCGGTGTAGCGGAAGATCGCGCGGTACAGCCCCAGGCGGATGAAGATCGGCACGGCCAGCACCGGCGCCAGGCCATAGACCCACCACTGGGCGCCGGTCGGCCAATGCAGCGTATCCAGCCGCAGGCTGAACGCGAACCAGGTTGCCAGCAGGGCCAGCGCCACATCCATCAGGATCACCGCCAGCTGCTTGCGCAGGCGGGACCAGGCCATCACCCGCTCATTCACGGCGATCACTCCCGTGGGCTGCGACGCTGACGCCCAGCAGCCACAGCAGGGTCATGCCGAGCGCGGCGTCACGCAAGGGCGCATTGACCAGGCAGGTCGCGAACAGGGCCACGGCCAGCAGCACCGTGATGTTGCCCGCGGTCGAGGCCTGGCGCCACCCGAGCCGCGCGAAGCGCCACAGCACCCAGGCCAGCAGCAGCAGGCCGGGCAGCCCGGTCTCCATGCCCGCCAGCAGAAAGTCGTTGTGGGGATTGTTGATCTCGGCGAACTGGCCCTTGGTCAGCGGATCCAGCTGGACGTCCATCGCCATCCAGGTGGCGCGCCAGTGCGGCAGCCAGGTTCCGACGCCGGTGCCCAGCCAGGGGTGCTCGAGCATGCCCTGCCAGGCCTCCTGGAACATGCGCCAGCGCAGGCCGCCGCTGGTGCCGTACTGGGTTGCGCTGGTGGCGGCTTGCAGGTTCTGGGCCAGTTCCAGGAAGCGGGCCTTCGCTGTCGGGGCGAGTTGCCACAAGGCGGCCGCCGCACCGAGCAGCACCAGGATACCGCCGCCCAGCGCCCGCGCGGAGCGGAACCGGCAGAACAGCGCGACCGGCGCCAGCAGCAACAACAGCAGCAGCGCGTTGCGCGACACCGCATGCAACGCCACCGTCAGGGCCAGCGCCGCGGCAGCCCCCAGGGCCAGCCAGCGGTACCGCCCCACCGGGGGGCGGGCCACCGCGAGCGCCAGGCACACGCCACTGGCCGTGGCCATGGAGATCATGTTGCCGCTGCTGAAGTTGTTGCGCGAGGTGAGCAGGCTCGCCCAGATGGCCCAGGGCGGCAGGGGCCACAGGTGGTGGACCGCCACCACGAGTGCGGCCACCAGCGCAGCCACCACGAAGCCGGCCAGACCGAATCGCGCCTCGGAGGGCACCAGCAACAGACCCATGCACACCACCAGCACCACCCGCGTCAGGTGAAAAAGCCGCGTGGAGGTGTCCTCCAGCCACGGACCGGCGATCGCCGCCGCGACCGACCACAGCAGCATCGCGATCAGGGGCCAGAACACCACCGACTGCGGCAGCCGGGCCATCCGGCGCCCGATGGCCGGCGCAAACGCCAAGCCGACCAGCATCAGCAGCAGGCTCAGGTACATCACGCTGACCGGCAGGAAGGCGCAAAACCCCCACAGGAAGGCAAGCGCCCGCAGGGCGGTGGAATCCGGCACCGGGTGCCCATCGGCCGCCATCACGGGCGGCCTCACCGCCTCATGGCTGGATCGCAAACTCTTCCTTTGTCTTGCCGCTGGCAACCAGGCTCGCCAGCCACTTCGGGGTCAGGCCGCGTCCGCTCCAGGTTTCACCGTTCGGGCCGCGGTACTTGGCGGCCACCGTGCTGCCACGGGTGCCCTGGGCGGCCTTCGGTGCCTTGGACTTGGACGCCTTCGGCGCGGCCTTGGTCTTGCTGCGCGTCCTGGTGCCGCGTGCCACCTCGGCCTGAATATCCTTCAGGCTGATGCCGAAGGCCTGCATTTTCGCGACGATATCCTGGACGGTCTTGTCGAATTCCCGGGCACGAATATCACTGGCCTGCTTCTGGAGTTTCTCGATCTGGCTCTGGATATCAATCAGATTGGGTGTCATGGGGTTTCCTGCAAATCAAAGATCCGACATTCTCCGGACATCGCGGGGGAATTGCCGTAACCACTGGAAAATCAGTGGGTGACATTATCTCGCCGAATGACCTTGATCACGGTAAGAGCGAGAATCCAGATATCCATCCGGATCGACCGGCGGTGCAGATATTCCACGTCCAGCGCCACCTTCTGCGGGATGGGCAATTCGTCGCGCCCGTTGACCTGCGCCCAGCCGGTCAGCCCGGGCACCAGCGCATCGACGCCCTGGGCGGTGCGCAACGCGATCAGGTCGTCCTGGTTGAACAGCGCCGGGCGAGGGCCGACAAAACTCATGTCGCCGCGCAGGATACTCCAGAGTTGCGGCAATTCATCCAGACTGCTCCTGCGCAGGAAACCACCGATCGGTGTCAGATAACTCTCGGGACTTTGCAGCAAATGCGTCGCCACCGGCGGTGTACCCACCCGCATGCTGCGAAACTTGGGCATCCTGAATATCTTGTTGTGGCGGCCCACGCGGTCCGACCAATACAGGACCGGCCCCGGCGAACTCAGCCGGACGAGTATCGCCACCCCACAGACGGGCAGCCACAGCAGCAGCACGGCAATGAGCAGCAGCAACAGATCCATCGCGCGCTTCATCGGTCCGCCCCCTGCTGCACCGCGCGGCGCAGCCCCTCCTGCACCGGCACCGGGGGTGTCCAGCCGAGCAACTGGCGCGCCCGGGCAATGTCGACCTGCAGGTTGCCGCACAGCCGTTGCGCCACTGCGGACTTGCCGACCAGGGCGGCCGCCACCTGCAACAGGACAGCCGGCACCGGCAGCAGCAAGGGCACGCGGCCGATCGCCGCGCCCAGACCGCGAATGAGCGCAGTCGTCGAGAGGTCCTGGCCGTCACTGGCCAGGAACACCTGGCCCGGCGCACGGGGGTGGTGCAGGCAGGTCAGGATCAGGTCCACCAGGTTGTCCAGCGCCACCAGGCTGCGGCGGTTGTCGATCGCGCCCAGCGGCAGCGGCCAGCCGCGCCGGACCAGCCGCACGAGCGCCGCAAAGTTGGCCTTGACGCCCGGCCCGTACACCAGCGGGGGGCGGATGATGACGAGTTCGAGGCCCGTGGCCGCAGCCAGCGCCTGCAGGGCCTGCTCCGCCTCGGCCTTCGAGATGCCATAGGCATCGGACGGTGCGGGCGGGTCCTCCTCGCGAAACGGCCGGCCGGCCGGCGTCGCTTCGCCATGGACCTTGACGCTGCTGATGAACACGAATCGCCGCACGCCGGCGGCGGCGGCGGCCCGGGCCAGGGCCAGGCTGCCGGCGACGTTCACCCGGCGGAACATGTCCAGCGCATCCGCGCCGGCGGCATCCATCACATGCACATGGGCCGCCGCGTGCACGACCGCCGCGACGCCCTCCAGCGGGCCCGTCCAGTCCGTCTGCGGGCCGAGGTCGGCCACCCGAACACGCTGCACACCCGGCGGCAACGGCCCCGAGTCGCGGCGCGAACACGCGCGCACCCTGTGCCCCTCGCGCGCCAGGCGGGCCACCAGTGCCGACCCGACGAAGCCGCTGGCCCCGGTGACCAGGATCATGGGGCACCCCGCGCCAACAGCGACTCGCCCCGGGCTCCGCCGGCGAGCGCCAGCAGCTGCGCCTCCAGTTGCCCGATCAGCAGGCCTCGGTCGAACTCGCGCGCACTCGCGCGCCGCCCGTTGTCGCCCATCGCCTGGCGCTGCGCCGGCGTCATCGCGGCCAGGGTCCGAACGGCGTCGGCCAGCGCCTGCGCATCGCCGGCCGGACAGGCCAGGCCGCAGCCGGCAGCGCGCACGACATCCGCCCCCTCCCCGTCCAGCATCGCCAGCACCGGGACACCGGCCGCCAGGTAGGACTGCAGCTTGCCCGGGATCGTCATCGCGAAGATCGGCTCCTTCTTCAGGCTGACCAGCAGCGCCCCGGCATGGCGGAAGAACGAGGGCATGCGCTCCACCGGATGCCGGCCCAGCAGCAGCACCTGCCGCTGCAGCCCGCGTCGCACCACCTGGTCCGCGACCCAGCCGGACAGGCGGCCGTCCCCGACGATCAGCCAGCGGATGCCGGGCTCGGCGCGCAGCCGCTCGGCCGCGTCCAGGATGGCCGGGAAGTCCTGCGCATCGCCGACGTTCCCGGCGAACATCACATCGAAGCTGCCCGGCTGCAGCGGGACCTCCGGCGCGCGCTCCACGCCGGCATCGGCAAACAGCGCCTCGGCCCAGTTGGGAAAGTAGTCCACCGGGGTTGCCATATCGGCATAGCGGCGGATCTGCGGAATGAAGCTGCGCGACTGCGCCAGAATCAGATCGCAGCGCCGGTAGATGAAGCGCACCAGCTGCCCCACCAGCCCGAGGATCCAGCGCGCGCGCACCACACCGATCGCCTGCAGGGTCTCCGGCCACAGATCGAGCACCCAGAACGCCAGCGGCGCGCGCTTGACCGCACGCAGCACCGCGGCCGGCAGGCCCACTGTGATCGGCGACGGCTCATACGCCAGCAGCGCATCGAAGTGCTCCCCGCGCAGCCGCCAGGGCCCGAGCAAGGAGGCGCTCAGCGCAAAGCTCAGGTAGTTCAGCACCAGCCGCAGGCTGCCGCGTCCGCGCGCCAGCATCGGCACCCGGACAATGCGCGCGCCGGCATGGTGGGCGAACTGCGCCGGCTGTGCCTGGTACGGCGGGTACACCGCGCCCTCCGGGTAGTTCGGTACGCCCGTCAGCACCGTGACCGAGTGGCCACGCGCCACCAGCTCCGCCGCCAGATCGTTGATCCGGAAGTTCTCCGGCCAGAAGTACTGGGAGACGACAAGCAGCCGCATCCGCTTGCCGTTCAGGGCTTCTTCCAGACGACGCGGTTCACGTAGTCGGTGTAGCTGTGCAGGATGCGCAGCACCTTGCCGGACACATTCGGCATGCCGTAGTCGCCGACGGGCCGCACGCCGTGGGGGCCGGCCCGGCTGTCCCCGCGCGGCTGCCCGGCCAGGATCGCCAGACCCTGGCGCACGCGCGCCAGCTCCAGGCCGACCATCATCACCGCCGCCTCCTCCATGCCTTCCGGGCGCTCATGCGCCTCGCGCAGGTTGAGGGCGGGGAAGTTCAGGATCGACGCCTCCTCGTTGATGGTGCCGCTGTCGGACAGCACGGCGCGCGCCGACAGCTGCAGCCGGACGTAGTCGTGGAAGCCCAGCGGCGGCTGCAGGCGCACGTTCGGGTGGAAATGCGTGCCGGTGGCATCGATGCGGTTCTGCGTGCGCGGATGGGTGGACACCACGACCGGCAGCCCGTGCTCCTCGGCCACGGCATTGAGCACGGCCACCAGCTTGGCGAAGGACTGCGCCGACTCGATGTTCTCCTCGCGGTGGGCGCTGACCACGAAATACGCGTCCGGCGCCAGGCCGAGGCGCTCCAGCGCCCGCGACGCATCGATCTGCGGCCGGTAGTGCGTGAGGACCTCGAACATCGGGCTGCCGGTCTTGATCACCAGATCCGGAGGCAAACCCTCGCGCAGCAGGTACTCGCGCGCGATGTCGCTGTAGGTCAGGTTGACGTCGGCGGTGTGGTCGACGATGCGCCGGTTGATCTCCTCGGGCACCCGCTGGTCGAAGCAGCGGTTGCCAGCCTCCATGTGGAACACCGGGATCTTGCGCCGCTTGGCCGGGATCACGGACAGGCAGCTGTTGGTGTCTCCGAGCACCAGCATCGCCTCCGGCTGCTCGCGCTCCAGCACCGCATCCACCGCGATGATCAGCTTGCCGATCGTCTGCGCCGCGCCGGAGGATCCGGCCGCGCTGTCGAGGAAGTGGTCGGGCTTGCGCACGCCCAGGTCGTCGAAGAAGACCTGGTTCAGGCCATAGTCGTAGTTCTGGCCGGTGTGCACCAGCACATGCTCGCAGTGCTGGTCCAGGCAGGCCAGCACCCGCGACAGGCGGATGATCTCCGGCCGGGTGCCAACGACGGTGAGTACCTTGAGGCGCTTCATGGATGGACTTTCAGCGCGACCGTATCCGGCCGCTGGCGGTCGAAGATCTCGTTGGCCCACAGCATGACCACCAGCAGGTCGGAGCCGATGTTGCGGATGTTGTGCGTGTAGCCGGGCACCGTCTCAACGACGCGGGCCTCGCTGCCCTGCGTCACGATCGTGTGGGTCTCGCCGGTCAGCACCTGGCGAAACTCGAATTGCGCGCGGCCGGCGATGACCAGGAACTTCTCGGTCTTGGTGTGGTGGTAGTGCTCTCCGCGGGTCACGCCCGGGTGCGCCGTGAAATACGAGAACTGGCCGCAATCGGGCGTCTTGAGCATCTCGACGAAGGTGCCGCGCGCGTCCGCGTGCATCGGCAGCGGGTAGTCGAACGCGCTCATCGGAAGGTAGCTGACATAGGTGCTGTACAGGGCCCGCACCAGTCCGCTGCCGACCCGGGGCGTGACCAGGGTCTGCCGGCTGGCCGCGAACTCCTGCAGCATGCCGGCCAGTTCACCCACCGTCGTCCGGTAGACCGGACCGGCCTCGGCGAACCCGCCGGGCGCCTCGGGCCGGGCCAGTACCTGCAGGAAGGCGTCGATCACATCGTCGACATGGACCAGCTGCAGCGGGGCGGCGGGGTCGTTCACGGTGATCGGCAGGCCCCGGGCGATCTGGTGGCAGAAGGTCGCGACCGCGGAGTTGTAGTGCGGCCGGCACCATTTGCCGAACACGTTGTTCAGGCGGAACACGGTGGCCTGCGCACCGGTCTGCGCTGCATAGGCCTGCACGGCCTCCTCGGCCAGCCGCTTGCTGCGCCCGTACGGGTTGTCCAGCACGGCCTGTGCCGAGGACGCCAGCAGCAGCGGCACCCGGCGCCCGGTGGCGGCCAACAGGTCGCAGACGGTCTGCGTCAGCTGCGTGTTGCCCGCCACGAATTCGGCCGGGTCCTTCGGGCGGTTGACACCGGCGAGATGGAACACGAAATCGGCGCCCTCCAGGGCTGCGCGCAACGACTGCGGCGGGGTGTCGCGGGTCACGGCCAGGACCTGCCCGTGGCCGGCCTCGGCCAGGCGCAGGCGCAGGTTCCGGCCCATGAAGCCGTCGGCACCGGTGATCACGATCTGCATGGTGCGTCAGTCCTCCGCCGCGAGCGCCTCGCCACCGGCCACCCGCCGCACATAGTCGGTCCGGAGCAGCAACTGCTTGAGGCGGGCCACGTCGAGCTGCTCGGTGTTGTGGGAGGTGTATTCGTCGGCATGCAGCGCCTGCGTCAGCCGGTGCTGGCCCTGCTCGACGAATTTCGCGTAGTTCAGGTCCCGGCCGTCGGCCGGAATGCGGAAATAGGCGCCATGGTCCTCCACACAGGCCCGCTCTTCGCGGCTGAGCAGCGACTCGTACAGCTTCTCGCCATGCCGGGCGCCGATCTCGTGCACCGGATGACCGGGGCGCTGCAGCAGTTCCAGCATCGTCTGCACGAGCACCGCGATCGTGGCGGCGGGCGCCTTCTGCACGAAGATGTCGCCGTTGCGCCCGTTGTTGAACGCGAACAGCACCAGCTCGACCGCATCGTCCAGCGTCATCATGAAGCGGGTCATCGTCGGGTCGGTGACGGTGATCGGCCGCCCCGCGCGCACCTGCTCGACGAACAGCGGGATCACCGAGCCGCGCGACGCGATGACGTTGCCATAACGCGTGCCGCAGATCACCGTGCCGGTGTGCTCCAGGTTGCGGCTGGCGGCGACCATCACCTTCTCCATCATCGCCTTGCTGATCCCCATCGCGTTGATCGGGTAGACCGCCTTGTCGGTGCTCAGGCAGACCACGCGTCGCACGCCGGCGGCGACCGCGGCGTGCAGCACGTTCTCGGTACCCAGCACATTGGTGCGCACCGCCTCCATCGGGTGGAATTCGCAGGAGGGGACCTGCTTGAGCGCGGCGGCATGGAAACAGTAGTCCGCCCCGCGCATCGCGCCGGCCACGCTGTCGCGGTCACGCACGTCGCCGAGGTAGAAGCGCAGCTTGGGGTGCGCGTAGCGCTTGCGCATGTCGTCCTGCTTCTTCTCGTCGCGGCTGAAGATCCGGATCTCGCGCAGCCCGGAGTCCAGAAAGCGGCGCAGCACCGCATGGCCGAAGGAGCCGGTGCCGCCGGTGATCAGGAGCGTCTTGTCATCAAACATGGGGGCTGTCGCTGGAGGTGCAGGTAGGGTCGGATCGCGCCACGGGAGGTCGCACGGGGGCTCATTGTGCCGCCGCGGCGCGACGCCGGCGTACCACCGAGGCAACAAATCCGAAGGTATCACGGGCGCAGCGGCTCCAGGCGTAGTCCTGCGCCGCCTGCCAGGCCGCCCGCGCGAGCCGGGCCCGCAAGGCGGCATCCCGCGCCAGCTGCAGCAGCGCATCGGCGATCTGCCGCGGCTGGTCCGGGTCGAAGTAGACGCCGGCCTCACCCAGCACCTCCGGCATCGGCCCGCGGTCGGAACAGGCGATCGGCAGCCCGGCCGCCATGGCCTCGATCAGGATGTTGGGCAGGTTCTCGCAGCTGGAGGCAAACACGCAGGCGTCGGCCGCCTGGTAATGGCGGTGCAGTGCGTCGAAGGGCTCGGCGCCGGACCAGTGCAGGTACTCCTGCGCCGGATCGAGCACCTGGAACAGCCGGCGCAGCTGCGCGCCGCCATCGCCCCAGTCCGCGCCGATGAAGCGCACACGGACCGGCAGGCCCTGCGCCCGCAGCAGGCTGGCCGCTTGGGCCACCTCCGCCTGGTGCTTGTAGGGCATCAGGATCGACACGTACAGCAGCTGCAGCGGGGACTGCGCGGTGAACGCCGCGAAGTCCCGCTGCGGGCGCGGCGCCTGCAGGAAGCGCGGCTCGATGCCATGCGGAATCAGTGCGCTGGCGCGCACGCCGCCGCGTACCTGCCGCTGCACGACCGCCTGGGCGTAGCGGGTCAGGAAGATCACGCCATCGGCCCGCGCGAAGGAGCGGCCCTGCGACAGGCGCAACAGCCGCATCTTGAACCGCATCGGGCTGAAACGCCCGAAGCGCAGCGCCTCCCGGGGCTCGAACGGCAGCAGGTTCTGCGACATCGTCACCATCGGCAGGCGGGCCCGCGCCGGCAGCGTGCCGCCGGGCGAGAACAGCACGTCGCAGCCGGCCCGTGCCAGTGCGCCTGGCAACTGGAACTGCTGGCCCAGCAGCCGCCGCGGCAGTCCCGCGTCGGCCCATGCAGGCCGCCGCAGGGCCAGCCAGGGCCGCACCGGCAGGCTGGCCAGCGTGGACGCACCGGCCCAGACCGTGACCCGGTCGATGCCGGCAGCCTGCGGATCGCCCGCTGCCAGCAGCTGCGACAGATGGGTGACGCCGCCGCCCTGGCGGATGTTGGTGGCGTCGATGCCCAGGTGCAGGGGCGGCTCCGGATGCGCCATGTCAGGACGATGCCGCGCGCCCGTCATTCATGACCGGGACGCCCCCGCGCACCGGGTAGACGGTGCCGCAGGCGGTGCAGCGCAGGGCCTGGTCCTCGCGCACCAGGTCGGTGGCGTGGCAGGCGGTGCAGCGCAGCAGCGGCAGCAGATCGATGCCCGCATTGCGCCGGCGCTGCGACAGCAGGCCGCGCAGGCCGTCGCGCACCGCCTCGCGCAACCTGGCGCGCCCGCCGGGAAGGGCCGGGGGCCGGTCGGCCGGCGGTGCCGCCCAGGCCGCGTCGACCTCGGGGTTGACGAGTTCGTAGTCGATGCGACCGTGCCAGTAGTAGCGCACATGGAAGGCAAACGGATGGCGCGGCACCAGGTGACGGGTCATCAAGGGCTTGACGCGGTCCTCGTACAGCTCGACCACCTCGGGGGCCGCGCGCCAGGCGCCCTTCTTGCGGATACGCAGCACGCCGTTGCGACAGGTGATCTCCAGCCGGTGGTCCCGGTAGGGATTGACGCGCTCCAGGAAGGCATCGGGCACCTCGATGTAGCCGGCCCGTGCCACGCGCTGCAGCTCGGCGATGAAACGCACCGGATCGCTCGAATGCTCCAGCACATGCGCCGCAATCACGAAGTCGAAGGCCTGGTCGCGAAAGGGCAGGTTCTCGACGAAGCCCAGCACCGTCGGACGGTCGGTGGCCAGCGGAACCCAATGGCGCTCCCGCGTGCTCTCGTAGGCGTCGAGCAGCACATTGGCGCGCGGGTACGGGTTGCCGCCCGACCCGACCTCCAGCACGAGGGCTTGCGGGTCCACCGGCGTGTGGAAGCGCCGCAGCGCCCAGGCCAGGGGCTCCAGCCCCAGGCGCCGGAACGCGGCCATCGACGGTGATTCGGTTGCAAATCGCATGGGGACTCCGTCAGCGCCGGGCCTCGACGAACAGGGTTTCCTCCGGCCGGTTGTCCAGCAGGTGCAGGTCCGGCACCGCGCCTTCGCGGTAGTGGCACTGGCGGATCTCACGGAATCCCGCCTCGCGCAGCAGGCCGCCGAGCAGTTCGAAGTCGTACATGTACTTGTGCCGGGCCAGGAAGCTGGAGAGATCGTTGACGAAGAAGTAGTCGTCCAGCATGCGGGTCTTCTCGCCCTTGCCGTACAACGCCACCGCAAACGCCAGGTCCGGCACCGCGATGCGAACCAGCCCGCCGTCCTTCAGCGAGGCGTGCATGTCGCGCAGCAGCCGTGCCGCGTCGGCCTGGAAAAGGTGCTCGAAGAAGTGGGAGGAGAAGTAGCAGTCCACCGAGCGGGCCGGGAACGGCAGGCTGCGCGCCAGGTCATGGAAGACAAAATGGTGCGCGCGCAGCAACCGGCAGTAGTCGTCGCGCGAGTAATAGCGGCTCGCGCCGGACAGGCGGTAGAGCAGGTGCAGCAGCGGCAGCGGCGCACCGCCGAACAGGGCGTTGAGGCTGGCATCGACGTTGATCCAGCCCGGCGCGACCGCCAGGCCGCAGCCGAGGTTGACGCAGACCTGGCCGCGGGCGGTTGCCGGCAGCCGGGAAAGCCGGCGGCCCTGACGGACCCAGCCCAGCAGGCCGACCGCTCGGTCAATGACAAAACGTGTGAGACTCATGAAAACCCATCGGAGATTGGCAGCGCGTGCCCGGCGCGGATCGCATCGGCCCACTGCAGGACCTGCCGCATGCGCGAATCTACATCATGGCCGTCCGCCTGGACCCGGGCGCGGCCGGCGGCGGCGACCGCGTCGCGCCGTTGCGGTGCGCCCAGATAGTGGCGGATCTTGGCGATCATCTCATCGCGGGAGCGGAAGAAATCCGCCTCGACACCCTCGCGGTACAGGCCGGCCAGATCGTCGGAATGCTCCGACAGCAGCAGGCTGCCGCTGGCCGGTATCTCGAAACAGCGGCGCGTGTAGGTGTCGCGGTTGAGCTTGGAGAAGAAGCACAGCGCGATGCGCGCACCGCACAGGGCCCGGTTGTACTCCTCGCCCCAGACCAGGCGCACCGGCACCAGATGGCGCAGCACGGCGGACTGCCGCAGGACCGGATCCCAGTCGTAGCCCGGGCCGAACAGGCGCAGCCGGAAACCCTGGCGCACGACCTCCTCCAGGAAATCCAGCCGCTGGTCCGCCTCGTAGTGCCCGACGAACACCACATCGGTGTCGAACATCGCCTGCTCGGCGGGGGTCAGCACGGCCGGGTAATTCCGCTGGGGCACATACCAGGAGCGCAGCAGCGCGACGCGCTGCGCACCGGCCCGGCGGTACTCGTCGATGTTCACGTGCCGGTAGGCCAGAACCAGGTCGTAATGCGGCACCGCTGCCAGGAAATGGCGCCACAGGTAGCGCGGGTGTTCGGGCGAGAACGGGTCATCGTTGTTGTAGCCCACCAGCACGCACCGCGGCAATGCGCGCTTGAGCGCACGCAGCGTGGCGGCCCGGATGTGGGTGCCGCGGTAGATGAAGACGACGTCCGGCTGGAACGCCAGCGCCTGCTGCTGCAGCTGCCGGTTCACCCGGGCCAGCACCGGCCCGACCAGGTACTTGTTCTGCGCACGGCGGGCCAGCCGGGCCATTGGCGATCCGGATCCCGGCGCATCCTCGAAGAAGCGGCACCAGCGCAGTTCGTCCACGGCATGGCCCAGCCGGCGCAGCGCGGCCGCGACGACCTCTTCGTGCAGCTCGGAGTGCCAGTCGCCGGCAACCAGCACCTTCACGGCCGGCGGTCCCGTGCGGCGCCGAAGCGCGGCGTGTGGCCCAGCCGGCGCTTGATCCGGTTGATCAGGCGGTCGGCACGGTCCGGCCCGATCACCAGCAGGGCCAGGAAGTACAGGTGGAACAGCGGGTAACGCCACAGGCCCAGCCCTGCCAGCTGCAGGCCGTAGCGCAGGAACTGCCCGAGCGGCCGGCGCGCCTGGATTGCCAGGATCGGGTAGGCGTAGTTGCCGATGTCGGCGCGGATGGTTCTGAACACGTCCTGGCCGGTTGCGCGGCCGATGTGCTCGGCAATCGCCAGCATGCCGCGCATGAAATGCACCGAGGACTCCGGCGTCTGGTCCTGCGGCACGAACTTGCCGCGTTCGGCCTCGCTGTGGCCGAAATCCGGCGGCGTGCCGTCGCGCCGCAGGGCAATGATCTCGGGCACGAAGACGACACTGCGCGTGGCCAGCACCATGCCGACCAGGTACAGCTGGTAGAGCAGCGAGCCGTCGAACGCGTTGCTGCTGTGCGCCAGCGCCGACGCACGGTGGATCACCATGCCGGAGATCACCACCGAGCGCCGGTAGGCGGTGAAGATCGCCTGCTCGCCCGCCGGCAGCACCAGACGCTGCGGGAAGTACCGGAACACCTGCTTGGGCTGCGTCGGGTCCGCGTCGAACGAGGCATAGCTGCGCACCACCACGCCCACGTCGGGGCTGGCGCCGATCGCGTCCGCCACCGCCTGCAGCGCCCCCGGGCACAGCAGGTCGTCGTTGCCCATGAACAGGCAGTACTGGCCCTGCGCCAGCGCCACCAGCCGGCGGATGTTGCCGTCGTAGCCCAGGTTCACCGGATTGAGCTCGACCCGGATGCGGCCGGGCGCGCGGGCCTGGTACTGCGCGGCGACCTCGGTGATCGCCGCACGCTCGGGCGAGCCATCCTCGCAGATCAGCACCTCGAAATCGCCGAAGGACTGCGCCAGGATCGAGTCCAGCAGCGGCGCCAGCAGACGGGCCCGGTTGTAGGCCGGGATACAGACCGAAAACAGCGGCGGGTGCGCGGGCAGGTTCATGGATTCCAACCGAGGTTGCGGGCCGCCAGGGCCAGCATCATCAAGGCAAACAGCCGCCCGCCGTTGGCGCGGCCCTGCTGGTGGCCGGCGATCAGGCGGTCGACCTCGCGCTGGTCGATGCAGCCCGGCAGGCTGGTGCGCAGTTGCTGCAGCTCGGCGCAGCGCGAGCTGCGCAGCCACTCGTTGAGCGGGATCGAGAAGCCCTGCTTGCGGTTCAGGTCGAGCGAGGGCGGCAGCAGGCGCCGGGCCAGCAGCTTCTGGAGCCGCCGGCTGTCCGTGCCCTGCACCTTCCAGGCCGAGGGCAGCCGCCCGAACGCGAACTCGACCAGGCGCACATCCAGCAGCGGGGCGCGCAGCTCGAGTGCCACGGCCATGCTGGCGCGGTCCACCTTGACCATGAAGTCGTCCGGCAGGATGCTGCCGAAATGGGTCCGCGTCATGCTGTCCACCGGATCCCGGCCGCTGAGGAACAGGCCGAGCCGGAACTGCTCGGGGGCTTCGTAGTCCACGCCCAGCGCGGCGCGCGCGTCACCGCCCAGGATGCGCTGGCGCAGTCCCCGGTCGAAGTAGGGGCTGCCCCAGACCAGCGACTGCAGGGGCCCGCCGCGCAGCGCGGCCAGCCGGTTGCGGCCCCGCACGCCGGCGGGCAACCAGGCCGCGGCATCGGCCACGGCCCGCATCGCGGCCATCGGCACGCCGCCCCACCGCGCTGCATCCTGCAAGGCCGTCGTGTAGTCCGAGTAGCCGCCGAACAGCTCGTCTCCGCCGTCACCGCCCAGGGCCACCTTGACGTGCCGCACCGTCATCTGCGAGACCAGGTAGGACGGGATCAGCGACGAGTCGGCGATCGGCTCGTCGATCAGCGGGGCGAGCCCGTCCAGCGCGGACAGCGTGGGCTGCGGCAGCTCCAGCACATGGTGGTCGGTGGCAAAGTGCCGGGCCACCTGCAGCGCATGGGAGGCTTCGTCATAGCGGGTGCCCGGGAACGAGATCGTGAAGGTCTTGATGGTCCGCCCCGCCGCCTGCGCCGCGCAGGCAGCCACCAGGCTGGAGTCCAGCCCGCCCGACAGCAGCACGCCGACCGGCACGTCGCTGCGCAGCCGGATGCGCACCGCGTCCAGCAGCAGCGCCTGCGCCTCGTCGGCCAGTGCCTGCGGATCGGCGCCGGCAGCGGCCTGCAGCGCTGGCAGGGACCAGTAGCGCCAGACCCGCAGCACGCCGGTGCCCGGCAGGTACTCGGCAGCATGGGCCGGTGGCAGCTTGCGCACGCCGCGCGCGAGGCAGCGGTCCGCGGGCACGTAGCCCAGCGCCAGGTAATGGTTCAGTGCCTGGAGATCCAGGCCCGCCCCGGTGTCCAGGGTCTTGAGCTCGGAGCCGAAACGCAGCCCCTGCGCATCATGCTGGTAGTAAAGCGGCTTCTTGCCGACCCGGTCGCGGGCCAGGAAGAGCCGCCGGGGGCTGGATTCCGTGCCCTGGTCCAGGATCGCCAGCGCGAACATGCCGTTGAAGCGCGCCAGGCAATCCGGGCCCCAGTGCGTGAACGCGGTGAGCACCACCTCGGTGTCGCCCGATCCGCTGAAGCGGCAGCCCAGGCGCTCGAGTTCCTGGCGCAGCTCCAGGTAGTTGTAGACCTCGCCGTTGAAGACGACCACATAGCGCCCGCAGGGGCTGACCATCGGCTGGTGCCCGGCGGCGCTGAGGTCGATGATGGACAGGCGGCGGTGTCCGAGCCCGACGCAGCCATCCGCGCTGCGCCACAGGCCGGCATCGTCGGGGCCCCGGTGCGCGATGCGGTCGCGCGCACGCGCCAGTGCCTCCGGGTCCACGGGACCCTGGCGGCTGACCTTGCCAACGATGCCGCACATGCCGGATCAGCCCCCCGGCGCGCGCACTGCGCCCTGCGCTGCCGGCAGCCGGTCTGCCCCGGAGCCCAGGGCGGCAAACAGCTGCGTGAAGCGCCGCTCCCAGGTATGCTCGGCGGCGGCCCGGGCCCGACCGGCACGGGCGATGCCCTCCCGCCGCGCGTCGTCGGCCAGCAGCTGGCGGGCCTGCGCCACACAGTCCGGCGCGTCGCGGTAGGTCGCGATCTCCCGACCGGACGCGAACAACCGATCGAGGTCCGGGTTGGCATGCGTGAGGTACAGGCTGCCCGACATCGGGCCATCGAAGTCGCGCAGCTTGAGCGCGTAGAAGTCCTCGCAGTGGCCGATCGTGCCCACGCCAAGCACGATCCGGGACTGGGCGAACAGCTGCGGGACCGCCTCGTTGGCCAGTCGTCCCGCCTCCCAGCCGCTGCCATAGGCCGACACCCGGATGCCGGCCGCACGCAAGGCCAGCACCAGGCGCTCGCGCACGCCATACCGCGCGCCGACGAACGCCACGTCGTGCATCTTGGGCAGCTCCGGCAGGGGACGGAACAGATCCGGGTCGCTGGCCTCCGGAAAGAACAGCGCGGGGCAGCCTTCCTTCTCGTACCAGTCCACGCACTCGGGCGCCGCCGTCAGCGCGAGGTCGATATGGGGAATCAGCGCATGCGTGCCGGTGCCGGTCGCGCCGACGCGCCCGCCCCAGTACTGGTGCCGGTCATCCATGGCCAGCGACACCACCAGGCAGCCCCACTGCTGCCGCAACCGGTCGAAGACCGTCGGGTCGATGAGGCTCGCCCATGTCTGGGCCAGCACGATGTCCGGCACCCAGCCCTCCCCGGCCAGCGCGTTGAGTTGGTCCCACAGGCGCTCGGCGTTGGACACCCGGCGCAACGCCACCGGCCCGGGATCGTTGTGCCCGTAGCTGCCGTCGGCCTTGCGGAACCAGTGCGTGTCGGCCAGCCGCTGCAGCGCCTGCAGCAGGCCGCTCGTGTCCTGCTGCTCGTCCGTGCCGACGAAGAACACCCGGGGCCGGGCAGTGCCGGCCAGGGCCCGCCCGCCGAGGCGCTCGCGCAGTGGCCGCCGGGCGTCGGCCGGCAACGCGCGGGTGGCGTAGTAGGCGCAGCTTGCGCGGTACTGCGCCACCGTCTGCCGCGCCTTGACCCGCTGGTTCATGGCCGCCACCGCCGGCACGCGCAGCAGGCTGCGCTTGAGCGCCGGCCATCCGTATCTGTTGCGCGCCACCGCCATGCTGCCGTCAGACCTTCTCGGCCACGCAATGCCAGCCGAAGCAGGCCAGGCCCGAGGCATCGCGGGTCGGCCCGCGCAGGCGCAGGTACAACGCGGCCGCCAGGCCCAGCGCATACGCCAGCGGCCAGAGCCGCCCGCCGTGGCTGCGTGCCATGCTGCCCAGGCGCCCCATCTCCTGGTGCACATAGTCGAACCAGTCGCCATTGGGCCGCAGCTCCAGGATCCGGAACCCGCGCAAGGGCAGATGGTGCTCATACCAGTAGCGGCTGAAACCCGAACAGAAATGGAAGGGGGCCATGTGCACGAAGGACGCGAAGGGTGCGGTCAGGATCAGGCGCCCGCCGGGCCGCAGCAGCCGCCCGAATTCATCGAGCGCCCGCGTCGGATCCGGCACGTGCTCGAGCACCTCGCTGCACAGCACCGCGTCGAAGGAGGCATCGGGCTGCGGGATCGCGGTGATGTCGCACACCAGATCGATGCGGCTGGTGTCCCAGCGTCCGTTGTGCAGGCCCTGGCCATCGCCCAGGCCCTCGTACTGGCAGAAGTCCTGGGAGACGTAGTCCAGGTGCGCGCACAGCGGCCGGTTGGCCAGCTCGCCGGCGCCCGCGTCGAGCAGGCGCGCGCGCGCGGGGACCGCCGCCAGCGCCTGCACCAGCCAGGCCTTGCGCCAGTGTTCGTTGCGGCCGACGGCCAGCAGGCGGTGCAGCAATTGCTTCATCGTGTCAGCGCTTTCCAAAGACAAAGAGGCCCAGCCCATACGGCGCGGAGGCAATCGCCGCCAGTGTGTCCGGGTCGGGCTCGACGCGGTGCAGATGGCGCTCCCCCGCGTGCAGGTGCATCTCGCGCAACTCCAGCCCGAGGGCCTGGCATTCGCGCAGCAGGTCGGAGGGGTCGAACACCCGGTTGGCATTGAACTCGACCCGCGGGCGGCCGACCGGAACCGCCAGGTAGAAGGTGCCGCCCGGCCGCAGGATGCGCGCCATGCTGGACAGCCCCGCCCGGTAGCCCTGCGGATCGATCGGGTCGCCGTAGCGGCCCAGGCCGAAGTGCTCCAGCGCGTGGAGGCAGGACAGGGAGTCGGTGTAGTCGTCCCGGCCCGGCACCGGCCGCATCAGGTCCGCCTGGTGGAACACGATGCCCGGGATCTTCGATGTGATCGGCCGCACGTCGAACACCTCGATCTCTCGAAAGCTGGCCACATGGGCCACGAAGCCGTCCACCCGGGAGCCGATGTCGACATGCCGCTGCGGCCGCGCCGCCGCCACCATGCGGGCCACCACCAGGTCCTGCCAGAAGTACTCGTTGTCGGCGGAGCCGCCCTGCGCATACCGGTCATGCAGGCAGGGCGTGAGCTCCAGGGCACCGCGGTAGGTGGCCCGGAACCGGCGCAGGTCGCCCAGATAGCCCGGCAGCGCACGCAAGGACAACAGCAGCTTGCGCGGATCCGCGCCTACCTGTTCGGTCAGGATCCAGTAGATCTTTCGGACCACGGCGCGCATGCTCATCGACCTGCGGAGGCGCCGCAGCATCCCAGGCGGGGATGCAGAGGGCGTTGGGGTGTCATCGTTGTGCCGCCGCCGCCCGCGGGATCAGCCGGATGATGTCGATCGACACTTCGGCCGCGTAGTTGCCATCCTCGCGGACCACGCGCAGCAATTCGTCGATATGCGGGTAGCCGTTGCTGCCATCGAAGCAGCGCGCGTCATCGATCAGGATCACGTGCTGCTTGACTGGATGGCGCAGGATCGCCAGCAGCTCCGCACTGATCGGGCTGTGCAGTTCGGCGCTCGCGGTGACCCCGGCGCTGTAGTGGCCGTCCAGCCAGAACAGCACCGGGTGATGGATGTCGGGAAGCATCTCGGGCAGCCGGATGCCACTGTCGCCCTCGATCAGGCGCACATTGCGCGCGCCGGCAAAGCGCCGGCGCGCCGCCTGGTGCAGCTCGGGCGACAGCTCGATGCTGGCACAGTCGATGCCCGTCGCGGCCAGGTAGGCCAATGTGTCACCCATGTAGGTACCGGTCTCGACGAAGGAACGCAGGCCGAACGGCCGGACATGGGCGCGGACCGCCATCATCTTGACCGCATGCGGTGCCGCACCGGTGCAGCCCGCGGCCAACCAGCGCAGGATCGAGGGAACCTGCCTCACGAGGCTCACGCCATGCCACAGCCCCAGCCGGCCCAGCATACGCTTGAGCAGATTCTTCAACGCCATTCACACTCCATTTCGCAATGCTCCCTGGAGGATGGCCCGTTGCAGTGCCGCCATCCAGACCAGGTAGATGACCGAGAAGGCCAGGCCGGCCGCCACCACACCGGCGATGCCGAACCACCAGGCGCCACCAAAGTTCAGCGCGACGCCCAGCGCGGCGGTGCCGATCTTCGCAAGCATCATGGTGCGGGTCTTCAGCTGGCTCATCAGATTCAGCGCAATTATCTGTCCCGCCGCGAACACGCCGCCGGCCAGCACCATCCAGGGCAGCAGCGGCGACGCGGCCCCGTAGTCCCGGGCCAGGAACACCCGGAACACCGGGGCGTGCAGCAGGAAGGCCAGGCCGCCCAGAACCAGGGTCACCGTGAGCGACCAGGCCGTGAGGCGGCCGGTGAGGCGGGTCACGCCGGCACTGCGGGCCTGGTCGGTCGCATCACCGGCCCGGGCGAAGAAGATCGGCGTCAGGAACTGCAGGGCGATGCCGGTGGCCATGGAGACCGGGTAGTAACCGATCTGGAACAGCACCGCGTACAGCCCGACATCCGCGGTGGATGCCAGCAGCCCCAAGGCCCAGCGGTCCGAGGCGCTTTGCGCCCAGTAGAAGATGCCCCACACGGCGAACGGCCAGGAATAGTCGAGTGTCTGCGCGCGCCAGTACACCGCGCGACCCGGCAGCGCAGCTGCACGCCAGAGTCGGCGGAAGAAGACCCACTGCGAAAGCAGCACCAGGCAGGAGGCCAGCACGTAGCCCGCCAGCGCCGCGGTACTGAAGCCGCCCAGCAACAGCACCATCGCGATGGCCGCGAGCACGCGGACCCAGGGCTCGGCGCCCTGGTGCAACGCGACCACCGCGCGCTGGCGGGCCGCGTTCTGCAGTCCCGACAACACGGTGTTGATGCCTCCAACCACGGCAAACAGCAGCGCAGCGGCCGTCAGCCCCAGCCATTGCGTCTGCCGCGCCAGGGCCAGTGTCGCCAGCGCCACGGCCAGCAGCAGGCCCACCAGCGCACAGGCCTGCAGCACCAGGGCGCGCGCGGCCTGCAGGTGTTCGCCGGTCTCGCCCGCCTCGGCGGCCGGCGCGTAGAAGCGGGAAATGCCGTTGAACAGCGGACCGAAGACCGTCTGGTTGACGAGCGAGGCCACCGTGAGGCCCAGTGCCAGCTCGCCGAAGGCCGCCGGCGCCAGGTACTCGGTGAGCAAGCGGACCGAAACCAGTGCGCCGGCAACGGCCGCCAGCTGCCCCAGCACGACCCACAGGCCCTCCTTGGACAGACGCCGGAAACGTTCGGACAGGGGCTGGCGGAAGATGGACACGAACGGCGGGGCGCGGAGGGGCCCGAACGGACCGGAGCGCGGAGTGTAACCAGCGCGGCGGTGCCCGCCGCAAGCCGCTAGCGCCCGGCCTTCCGGCGCAGGCCAGGCTGCTTGCGGAACCCGACGTACACAACCATGTCCCCCGTGCCGGCCTGCCAGTGCGTCTTCTCGGGCGAGAAGCCGCAGTCGGCGGCAAGGTCGAGCAGTTCCTGGGCGGTCGGATGCCAGATGTGGTGGTCCTTGTAGGCTTCGATGCCGACCGACGACATCAGGCGCTTGACCGCCTCCTTGGCACCGGTGAGCCCGCTCTCGCGGCCCAGCTTGCCGCCCTCGACGTAGAGCCCGATGATCAGCTTGCCGCCGGGCTCCAGCACCCGGTAGGCCTCATTCAGAGCCAGCTCGGGCGACAGGAAATGGTCGATGACCGATCGCATGTGCACCGTCTGGAACGACTGCGAGCGGAACGGCAGGAGTTCGGCGTCGCAGCAGACGAAATTGATCGGCTTGTGCAGAAACGGGAAGGCGCGCAGCAGGTTGGGCTGCTGCGCGATACCGTCGAACACTTCCAGGAACGGATCGCAGCCGGCATAGTCCTGGCCTTCGCGGATGAAACTGCGCAGCCGCCCCTGGTGGCCGCCGACATCGAGCACCCGGCCCTCCAGCGGGATCGCCTCATAGACAGCCCGCACACTGGCGATCTCGGCCGCGTAGTCGATCTGCGCATCCCGCGGAATCTCGTCCTGATGCATGCGGGTGTAGGCCTGCTGGCCTTCACGCCAGAGTCTCTGGTCCGCGGTGGTCTCGTTGTTGAGCACGCGCAGGTCGCAGATGCCATTCACCACCGGGTAACGGCGCCCGTAGGATGCCTGGAGAAAGGCCCCCTCCTCGTGCAGGGGCTCCTTGCCCAGGGGGTCGACCAGGATGTCGCGAAACCAGTTTTCCAGAATCATGCTGCAAATCGTTCAGGGTGGGTCCACCGACCATGCTACGCGATTGCGCGGCCGGGGCCCGCGCAGCACATTCAGAAGTGGATCCCCCGCATCATCTGCTGCATCGCCACCGCCTCGGCGGAGAGTTGCTGGCGCGGCGCCTTCTCGCCGGGCTTCAGGCCCTTGGCAGCGCTGGAATCCGGGAACATCCGGAAGCTGGTGTTCATCGCGATCTGGGCCACGCGGGGCAGCAGCGCGTGCAGGATCTGGCCGGTGATGCCCAGGCGAGTGGCGATGCGCACCGGCTTGAAGATGCAGGCCTGCGCGATCATGTCGGCCGCCTCCTCCGGCGAGAGCGTCGGCACGTTGTTGTACAGGCCGGTCGGGGCGATCATCGGCGTGCGCACCAGCGGCATGTTGATCGTCGTGAACGAGATGCCCTGGTCGGCGAACTCGCTGGAGGCGCAGCGTGTCCAGGCGTCCAGCGCGGCCTTGGAGGCCACGTAGGCCGAGAACCGCGGTGCGTTGGTCAGCACGCCGATCGAGCTGATGTTGACCACATGCCCCCGCTTCTTCGCGACCATGCCGGGCAGCAGGCCCATGGTCACGCGCAGGCAGCCGAAGTAATTCAGCTGCATTGTGCGCTCGTAATCGTGGAAGCGGTCGTAGCTGGACTCGATCGCGCGCCGGATCGAGCGGCCGGCATTGTTGATCAGGAAATCCACACCGCCGTGGTTTTGCTGCAGCAGCGCCAGGAACCGGTCGCAATCGGCCATGTCAGCGATGTCCACCGGGTAGGCGACAAAGGTGTAGCCGCGCTCGCGGGCCTCCTTGCAGGCCTCCTCCAGTTTGTCGGTATCGCGGCCGCAGATGATGGTGGTGGCGCCGGCCTCGGCAAACTTGTGCGCCGCCGCCAGGCCAATGCCCGAGGAGCCGCCGGTGACCAGCACGACCTTGCCGCCCACGGTGCCGCGCAGGCTGCGGTCGATGTGCAGGTCCGGATCGAGATGGCGCTCCCAGTAGTCCCACAGGCGCCAGGCGTAGTCCTTCAGGTTGGGGCAGGCGATGCCCGAGCCCTTCAGCGCCGCCAGCGTGTCGCGGCAGTCGAAGCGCGTCGGGTAGTTGACGAAGGTCATCATGTCGGCCGGTACGCCCAGGTCCTTCATGACGGCGCTGCGGATCCGCCTCACCGGCGCCAGGGCCATCAGCCCCTTGGTGATCGAGCGCGGGATGAAGCCGAACAGCGCGGCGTTGATGAACAGGTTCATCTTCGGCGCATGCGCCGCCTTGCTGAAGATGTCGAGCACGTCGCCGACCCTGTAGCCGACCGGATCCACCAGGTGGTAGCAGCGCCCGCCGATGCCGGCCTGGTGGCTGATGTGGGCCAGCGCGTCGACGACGAAATCCACCGGCACGATGTTCACGCGCCCGCCCTCCAGGCCGATCGACGGCATCCAGGGCGGCAGCAGCTGCCGCATGCGCTGGATCAGCTTGAAGAAGTAGTAGGGGCCGTCGATCTTGTCCATCTCGCCGGTCTGGCTGTCGCCGACGACCATCGCCGGGCGGTACACCGACCAGGGCACCTTGCACTCCTTGCGCACGATCTTCTCGCTCTCGTGCTTGGTCATGAAATAGGGGTGGTCGATGTTCTCGGCCTCGTCGAACATGTCCTCGCGGAACACGCCTTCGTACAGGCCGGCCGCGGCGATCGAGCTGACATGGTGGAAATGCCCGGCATCCAGCGCGCGCGCGAGCTCGACAGTGTTGCGGGTGCCCTCGATGTTGACCGCGATCTGGCTGTCGGCGTCGGCCTCCAGGTCGTACACCGCCGCCAGGTGGTAGAAGTGGTCGATCTTGCCCTTGAGGGCCTTGAGGGCCTCGGCCGACAGGCCCAGCTTCTTGCGGGTCAGGTCCCCGAACACCGGCTGCACGCGCGCCGCGCTGGCACCCCAGAACGCCCGCAGATCCGCCACCTTGGAGGCGCTCTCCTCCCGGATCAGGAAGTGCACGACGGCACCCTTGCGTTCGAGCAGCTTCTTGACGAGCCGCTTGCCGATGAATCCGGTCGCGCCGGTGACGAAATACTGCATGTGGGGTCTCCCGTAGGTCCAGTTGAGGTAGGGGCGCTGCGCCGTGTGCCCGGCATTTTTGCTCAAAATCGGCCGGATCGGCTTCCGCACAAACCCGCGTGCGCCTCTGCCGCCGGGCCGCGGATTTAGTGCCGCCCCCCTACACCGGCACCGCGTCGGCCCGTACAGTGCGGCCACGCGCCGGGCGCCCTTGCCGCCGTGCGGCGTGCCCTTTCAACCCGCAACCAGGAACACGCCATGGTCACCAAGCTCAAGAAGAAATCCCCCTCCCCGGCCGCCGATGCCCCGAGCGCCAGCTCCGTCAAGGACTCGGCCCAGCAGATCTGGCAGGCAGGCCTCGGCGCCTTTGCCCGGGCCCAGGCCGAAGGCACCCGCGCCTTCGAGGCCCTGGTGAAGGAAGGCACCACGCTGCAGCGCAAGACGCAGGCCGCCGCCGAGGAGAAGATCACCGAGGCCACCAGCCGCATGAGCGGCATGGCTGCCGACATCTCCTCCAAGGCCTCCGGCCACTGGGACAAGCTGGAATCGATCTTCGAGGAGCGTGTCGCCAAGGCGCTGAACAAGCTCGGCGTGCCGTCGGCCAAGGACATCAGCGCGCTGATCGCGCGCATCGACGAGCTCAACCTGAGCGTGCAGAAGCTCTCGGGCGCAGCCCCGGCGAAGGCCAAGGCGGCCGCTCGCAAGACGCCGCGCAAGGCCGCCGCCGCGCCCGCCCCGGCCGCCGAGCCGAAGGCCCCCGCCGCACGCCGGCGCGCCGCCCCGCGCAAGTCCGCCTGAGGCCACAGGCCGGCCGCGCCGGCTGATGCAGCGCAACATGCGCTGAACACCGCGCGGCCTACACTGGTATCCCATGAAGCGCAGAACTTCGCAGGCCCGGGCGCCCCGCATCGGGCTGGCTCTGGCAGGTGGCGGCCCGCTGGGGGCCATCTATGAGATCGGCGTGCTGTGCGCGCTGGAGGACTCCCTGCTGGGCCTGGACCTGAGCCGGCTCGACCACTATGTGGGCGTGTCGGCCGGCGGCTTCATTGCAGCCGGCCTGGCCAACGGCATGACTCCGCGGGGTCTGTCGGCCTCCTTCATCGAGAACGTCGACTCCTCTGCCGCGATCTTCGACCCGTCCTGGCTCATGGTGCCCGCCTACGACGAGTTCGCACGCCGCAGCATCATGCTCCCCGGGCTGCTGGTGCATGCCTTCTGGGGCCTGACGATGGAGCGCAAGCCGCTGACGCAGATCCTGGAAGGCCTGGGGGCCAGCCTGCCGACCGGCGTGTTCTCGAACCAGCAGGTGCATGCGCATCTGGCCGAGCTCTTTGCGCGCAACGGCTTCACGAACGATTTCCGGAAGCTGCCGGCCCGGCTGACGCTGGTCGCGACCAACCTGGACACCGGCGAGTCCGCGCCCTTCGGCGCGCCGGGCTGGGACCACATCCCGATCTCGCAGGCCGTGCAGGCCAGCGCCGCACTGCCCGGCCTCTTCCCGCCGGTGGAGATCGAGGACCAGTACTACGTGGACGGCGCCCTGAAGAAGACGCTGCATGCCTCGGTCGTGCTCGAACAGGGCGTGGACCTGATGCTGTGCCTGAACCCGCTGGTGCCGTTCGACGCAACGGTGCATCCGGCGCCGCGCGTCATGCAGCGCAACCTGGCGACCGCGCTGCGCAAGATCCCGCGCATCGTCGATGGCGGCCTGCCCGCCGTGCTGAGCCAGACCTTCCGCTCGATGATCCACTCCCGGATGGAGCTGGGCATGAAGAACTATGAGCGGGCCTACCCGGACACCGACATCATCCTGATCGAACCCGATCACCGGGACCCGGAGCTGTACCTGGCCAACACCTTCGGCTATTCGCGGCGCCGCCACCTGGCGGAACACGCCTACCAGCAGACGCGCCAGATGCTGCGCTCCCGCAAGACGCTGCTGTCGGCGAAGCTGGCGCGGCACGGCATCCGGCTGAACCATGCCGTGCTCGACGATCCGAAGGCCCACCTGTGCGCTGCGCCCCGCGCGCGCACCGACATCGGCCGCGCCATCGCCTCGCTGGAGGAAGTGATCGACGACCTGGGCCACTACACCCGCCACGTCCAGCGGGCGGAGCGCTGAGCCGATGGTCCGCAAGGCGCCCCGGCGCACGGCTGAACGGATCCTGGAGGTCACGCTGGAGCTGTTCAACCGCTTCGGCGAGCCGAATGTCTCGACGACGCTGATCTCCGCCGAGCTCCGCATCAGCCCGGGCAACCTCTACTACCATTACCCGGCCAAGGACGAACTGATCAATTCGCTGTTCGACCGCTTCGAGCGCGCGCTGAACGAGCTGCTGCATGCCAGCGATGACGTGCGCAATGTCGAGGACGCCTGGTTCTTCCTGCACTCGCTGTTCGAGCTGATCTGGCAGTACCGCTTCCTGTACCGGGACCTGAACGACCTGCTGTCCAAGAACCGCCGCCTGGAGACCCATGTGCAGGCGATGCTCCGGAACAAGACGCGGGCCCTGCGCGCCATGCT
>JAEUOX010000099.1 GCA_016790475.1 Rhodoferax sp.
GGCGCAGCCAGCGCCGCCAGTGACCATGCTGGTCGTCGCCGTGGCCGATCGTCAGCGCCACATCCTCGAAACCATAGTACGGCAGCGTCAGCTCGTGCGCCGGATCCTCCTCCCAGCGCTTCCAGACCTCCTGGCCGTAGCGCCCGGGAAACGGCGCGTATGCCTCCGCCAGGCGCGGCTCGCCGGCAGCTGGCCAGGCGGTCGGCGCCACGGTGATGTTCTGCAGGTGCGCCTTGCCCACCAGCGCGGTACGCCAGCCGGCCTCGCGCAGCGTGTCCACGAAGGTGCGCTCCCCCAGCGACAGCTCGCGCCCGTTCATGCGCAGACCGTGCGCGCTGGGCAGCCGTCCGGTCATCAGCGAGGCCCGGTTCGGCTGGCAGATCGGCGTGGCGACGTGGAACGCGTCGAAGCGGCAACCGCTGCGTGCCAGCGCGTCGATGTGCGGCGTGCGCACATCCGCATTGCCGTAACAGCCGAGGTGGTCGGCCCGGTGCTGGTCGGTGACGAACAGCAGGAAGTTCGGCCGGCGTGCCATGGCGGGCCTTCAGTCCGCCTTGATGTTCAGCTCCTTGGCCAGCGCACCGTAGCGCTGGTGGTCGGCCCGCACGAAGTCGGCCAGCTGCTGCGCGCTGCCGCCGAGCGGCTCGATGCCGGCGGCCAGCAGCTTGTCGCGCACGCCGCCGTCCTTGAGCACCTCGTTGATCTCCTGGTTGATCTTCTGCACCACCGCGGCCGGCGTGGCCGCCGGCGCGAACACGCCGTACCAGGCATTGACCTCCACGCCCGGGACGCCCTGCTCAGTCGCCGTCGGCACGTCCGGCATCATCGACGAGCGGCTGCGCTCGGTGACTGCCAGCGGCACGAGCTTGCCGGCCTTGATGTGCGGCACCGCCCCGCCCAGACCGACATAGAGCAGCTTCACTTCGCCGGACAGCGCGGCCGTGATCGACGGCGCCACGCCGCGGTAGGGCACATGCAGCAGGTCCACCTTGGCGGACTTCTTCAGCATCTCGCCGGCAAAGTGCATCGGCGAACCATTGCCGGCGCTGCCATAGGGCACGCCCGTGCTCTTGCGGGCCAGCTCCAGCGCGGTCTTCAGGTCCTTCGCGCCGAACTGCGGATGGGCCACCAGGACCAGCGGCGTGGTGGCGGGTGCGATGATCGGCTGCAGGTCCTTCTGCACATCGATGCCGCCGCCGGCGCCGGGCGCCAGCACGTGCGGCGAGATCACCAGCGTGTTCGGGCTCAGCAGCAATGTGTGGCCGTCGGGCGCCGCCTTGGCCACCTGGCCGGCGCCCAGCAGCGCACCGGCCCCCGGCTTGTTCTCGACGACCACCGGCTGGCCGATGCGCCCCGCGAGCTTCTCGCCGATCAGGCGGGCGGCCAGGTCCGGGCCGCCGCCGGCGGGGAAGGGCACGACCAGCGTGACCGGCTTGGTCGGCCAGGCCGGTGCCTGGGCCCACAGCGGCGTATTGGCCAGCAGCGCCGCGGCGGCCAGTGCGCCGACCAGCAGCGTGCGACGGGAATTCAGCTTCGACATGTCAGGCTCCAGAGTCAGAAAAAAGGATCGTGCATCAGGCCACCGCGAGCGGCACCTTCCAGGCGTCATAACCGTAGACCCAGTCGGCATTGCCCTGGGTCTTCATCCACTGGTTGCCGCGCGAGCCGACCTGGATGCGGGCGGTGCGCTCCTGGCGCGTCGCGGCATAGGACAGCAGCGCCTGCGGTGCCTGCGCCCGCGCCGTCACCGGACCCAGCGCGCGACCCAGCACCACCGCGTCCTCGATCGCCATGCAGGCACCCTGCGCCATGAAGGGAAGCATCGGGTGGCAGGCGTCGCCCAGCAGCGTCACGCAGCCGCGGGACCACTGCGGCATCGGCTCGCGTTCGTACAGCGCGCTCTTCAGCGTGCTGTCGCAGGCATCGAGCAGCTTGCGCGCGTCGGGGTGGAAGTCCCGGTAGAAGCCGCGCAGCTCCTGCACGTCGCCCGGGCTGGTCCAGGACTCCTCGGTCCAGGAGTCCTGGCCGGTGGTCGCGAAGATGAAGGTCTCGCGCCCCTGGTTCAGCGGGAAGGTGACGATCTGGCTCTGCGGGTTCGGGCCCCACCACTTCGTGAAGGCGTCGATCTCCGGCACGTCGCGCACGCGCTCGGTCGGCACCACCGAGCGAAACGACACCACGCCGGTGAAGCGCGGGTACTCGTCACCGAACAGGTGGGCGCGCACGCGCGAGTGGATGCCGTCGGCCCCGATCGCGACGTCTACCTGCTCGCTGCCGCCATCCTCGAACTGCAGCTTCACCCCTTGCGCGTCGTCCTGCAGGCCCTTGAGCCGGCGGCCGAACTGGATCAGCTCGGCCGGCAGCGCGTCGGTCAGCGCGGCCAGCACGTCGGCCCGGTGGATCGTCACCTGGGGTGCGCCGTACTGCTGCTCGGCCACGTTGCCCATCCCCAGGCGCGAGGTCTCCAGCCCGGTGTCCCAGTCGCGGCTGATCCGGAAGGTCGGCTGCGCGCCATGCCGGCGCACGGCGGCCCCCACGCCCTGGCCCAGGCCGTCGAGCGCGCGCACCGCATTCGGCGTCAGGTTGATGTCCGCGCCGACGCGGGCGAACTTGCCGGCCTGCTCATAGATGCTGACGCGGTGGCCGGCGCTGCGCAGCGCGACGGCCGCCGCCAGCCCGCCAACGCCGCCGCCGACGATGCCGATATGCAATCCGCTCATGGTCTGGGTCTCCTGGTGATGAAAACTGGCGGCGTCAGAAGACGCCGCTGAAGGACCCGCCGTCCAGCAGCAGGTTCTGGCCATTGATGTAGCCGGCATGCGCGCTGCACAGGAAGGCGCAGGTCCGGCCTAGCTCGTCCGCCTGCCCGAAGCGGTGCGCCGGGTGCTTGGCCAGCCGCGCGGAGCGCACCTCCTCGACGCTACGGCCCTCGCGCTGCGCCTGTGCGGCGAAGTTGCCGGCCAGCCGGGCGGTGTCGAAGGTGCCCGGCAGCAGGTTGTTGATCGTGACGCCGCGCGCAACCGTGCTGCGGGCCAGGCCAGCCACGAAGCCGGTCAGCCCGCTGCGCGCGCCGGTGGACAGGCCGAGGCCGTCGACCGGGGACTTCACCGCGCTGGACGTGATGTTGACGATGCGCCCGAATCCGCGCGCCATCATGCCGTCGACGGTGGCCTTGATCAGCTCGATCGGCGCCAGCATGTTGGCGTCGACCGCCCGGTGCCAGGTGGCGCGGTCCCAGGTCCTGAAGTCCCCGGGCGGCGGGCCGCCGGCATTCGTGACGACGATGTCGAAGTCCGCATGCGCGGCAAAGATGCGGGCGCGGCCGGCGTCGCTCGTCACGTCGGCCGCGACCCAGTCGACCTTTCCCGCCCCCAGCGCGGCCAGCCGCGCGGCAGCGTCGCGCAGCGGGCCCTCGGTGCGCGCGACGATCACGGTGTGCACGCCCTCCTGCACCAGCGCCTGCGCGCAGGCATAACCCAGGCCGGCACTGGCGCCACACACCAGGGCTTTGCGTCCGGCGATTCCCAGATCCATGGTTTCGGCTCCTCAGGGGCTGGCCAGGGGCTGGGCCTGGCGCAGGTCCACGTCCAGACGCGCCCAGGCGTCGATCTCCACGCGCAGCTCCGGAAAAACCAGCGCGCTGACCGCGACCAGCGTGGAGGTGGGCGTGTGCGCGCCGAAGAACTCCCGGCGCGCGCGGCCGACGGCGTCCTTGTCGGCGATGTCGGTGACATAGACCACGGTCTTGACGATGTTGTGCCGGTGGCCGCCGGCCGCCTGCACCAGTGCCTCCAGCTTGCGCAGCACCACCAGGGTCTGCGCCTGGGCATCCAGCGGTGCGCCCTGCTGCGCCGCGTCACGGCTGGCCGGGTGCGCCGTCATGCCGGACAGCACCACCTCCGGGCCGATGCGGTAGGCGTTGGTCCAGGTGGCCGTGGGCAGGTCCGGCACGGCCGCGCACTGGATCTTGTCGATCGGGGTCATGCGCCGCTCACTGGCCGCCAGCCCGCACGCGCGCGATGATGCGCTCGCGCACCGGCACGAAGTCATAGGTCGGGTAACACTGCGTCGTGAAGACGCCCCAGGCCGAGCGCTCCAGCTCCAGGTTGACCAGCCCCAGCAGGTGCGGCGGCACTTCGAGCGTGACGATCTGGCCCAGGCCCATCGCCACCGTCCAGGACACGACCCGCGTGCCGGGCACCGGGAAGCGGTCCCACCATTCGCTGGCCTTCAGCCGCGCCTGCACGTCGTCCAGCACCAGACCCTCGTGGTGCTTCAGCACGATCGTCAGCAGCATGTTCGGGTTCGGCGTGCCGCTGTCGGGCGCGGGGGTCGGTGTGCTCATCGGCCGTCTCCGTCAGCTCAGCGCCCAGGGCATCGGGCTCTCGTTGGTGCCCCAGTAGAAGCTCTTCTGCGCGGTGTACTCCAGGATGCCCAGGCGGCCCTTCTCGCGACCGGTGCCGCTCATCTTGACGCCGCCGAACGGCGTGCTGACCGAGAACAGCTTGTAGGTGTTGATCCACACCGTGCCGGTCTGCAGCGCGCGGCCGATGCGCCAGGCGGTCTTGTAGTCGCGCGTCCAGATGCCCGAGGCCAGGCCGAACACGTTGTCGTTGCACTGGGCCAGCAGATCGGCCTCGTCGCTCCAGGGCAGCAGCGCCAGCACCGGGCCGAAGATCTCCTCCTGGCACATGCGCGCGCTGTTGGGCAGGCCCTCGATGACGGTCGGCAGGTAATA
>JAEUOX010000115.1 GCA_016790475.1 Rhodoferax sp.
GGCTTGCGCACCGCAATCGCCGAAGGCGCCACGCTGGTCACCAGCGAGATGGCCCGTCCGTATTTCGAACGGACCTTCGCCAACCCCAACAGCATCAACCCGGATGCGCTGCAGCGCTCCGGCCGCAAGGCCACCATCACCGGCGTGAGCGGCAAGCGCAGCTTCACCGACGGTGAGCGTGTCGTGGATGTCTATTACATCGAGGGCAGCGTGCACGCGCAGGGCTTCATGATGGTGCACCTGCCGCGCGAGAAGATCCTGATCCAGGCCGATGCCTTCACGCCCGGCGCCCCCAACACGCCGGCGCCCGGACGGCCGAACGATCTGCACCTGAACCTGGTGCAGAACATCGAGCGGCTGGGCCTGCAGGTCGAGCGCATCCTGCCCTTGCACGGGCGCATGGTGCCGATGGGCGAGCTGCTGACGATGGTCGGGCGCCGCAGCTGACAGCGGCCGTTCAGCAGCAGCCCTGCAGGATGTCCACCAGCGCCTGCGGGGCGCTGATCATCGGGTCGTGCCCGGTCTTCAGCTCGACGACGCGTGCGCCTGGCAGCCAGGCACCGTCCCAGAAACTCGCGCTGCCGACACGGGGCCGGATCGCGTCGATCGTCGCCAGCGCCGGTGCGGTGCAGCTGATGAAGGTGCGGCGGACGCCGCCGACACGGCGCACGTCGAAATCCAGCGGCGCCTCGTAGGTATGCCCCGGGTGGGCTGTCTGCCGGCGCACGACCCACGCGTGGTCCGGGCCGGACAGGCCGAACATGCCCGGGTCCGGCGGCGGAAACGCGAACAGCGGCGAGGCCTGGGCGGCCGCCAGCCGCGCCTTGCGGGTCGCCGGAGCGTGTGTGCTGCTCCAGGACTCGCCGGGCTTGGGCACCACCGCATCCACATAGACCAGGTGGGACAGCCGTTCCGGCATGCGGTCCGCAATCGCCGTCACCAGCATGCCGGCATAGCTGTGGCCGACCAGCACCAGCTGCTGCATCTCCTCCGCCTCGATCGCCTGCGCGACATCCTGGATATGGGTCTGCAGATCGATGCCCGCATGCAGCAGATGCGCGCGCTCACCCAGGCCAGTCAGCGTCAGCGCATGGACCCGGTGGCCCGCCTGCACCAGCGCCGGCACCACGGCACGCCAGCACCAGGCACCATGCCACGCGCCGTGCACCAGCAGAAAGTCCGCCATCGTTGCTGCTCCTCACGGCGGGATGCCGCAGCCGCATTTTCGCCGCGCGAGGCTGCAGTACAGTGGATTCATGACCGATATCCTGACCATCACGCTGAACCCGGCCGTGGACGTGTCCAGCACCACGCCCCGGCTGATGCCGGCCCACAAGATGCGCTGCGCGCAGACGCAGCGCTACCCGGGCGGGGGTGGCATCAACGTCACGCGGGTTCTGCAGCGGCTGGGCGCTGACTCGCTGGCGCTGTACCTGGCCGGCGGGGCGATGGGGCAGCAGCTGCGCAAGCTGGTCGCCCAGGA
>JAEUOX010000047.1 GCA_016790475.1 Rhodoferax sp.
ACTCGTCACGCCGGGTTGGCTTGCGATGTTGTTCGTACCCTGCGCCCTGATCGGCCGCCACTGCCAAGGTTTGTTGCTTCATCGGTTTACAACGATTGACGGCACAGTTCCGTTCACCGACTTGTTCAGCATTGCCTTAGGCCGCACCAATACAAGCGCGCTGCTGTCCCACGCATGGCAAGCATCATCTACCGAATCACCTACCCGAATGGGAAGATCTACGTCGGTCAAGACAGAACGAACAGCATCAACTACTTTGGCAGCGCCTCGGACGAGTTGATTGCCCGAGACTTCAGTCAGGAGCAGAGGCGGAGCTTCACCATCACACGCGACGTTCTCTGGTACTCGGAGAGCGCCGATCGCGCCGAGGTGACTCAGAAGGAAATCGAATTCATCCTCAAGCTTCGCTCCAACGATCCAGCAGTTGGCTACAACCAGCACCCACCACAAAGATCTTCAACTCCACCTGCGCGAGTTGGGCAGTAAGGGGGTAAGGGCCAGAGTGGTCAAGCCAAGCTCAAACCGCCGCCGCGTTGGCTAGCATCGAAAGTGCGGCCTAACACTTCGTATATGGACTCCCCCACAATGGCAAGAGGCTGATCGATAGTTTGGCTGTTGGGGAATCGCCTGCAGCCGTATTTCAGGCATCTTGGATGGGACCGCTGATGTCCCGTGCCGACACGGCATCTGCGTAATCGGTGCCCCAATCGTTACAAGCGGCTGAACGCGTTCCAGATCCCGTTTCCTCCGCTGGCGAATAGCCCGGCTTGACCCGCTCCCCGACTCAGCGTACCGTCGCGGCACCCCCGGTCGGGCTGCGCAGCCAATACGGCGGATCTTGGCCGCGGGTCCAGGGAGCGCCAACACTATGAGCCCACCCACCCGTTCCGAACCGGTGGCCGCTGCCGACGCACGGCTGCCCGGTAACGACGCGCCCGACACGGACGATCTGCAAGCCCTGCTCGCAGCGGAGGCGGCATTGCTCTGGCTGCGCAACAAGCAGGCAGGTGATGCCGACGCGCCGCAGGCACCTGCCACCCTGCCCCGCGTCGGCCTCGCCCTCTCCGGCGGCGGTGTGCGCAGCGCCACCTTTGCACTGGGCCTGCTGCGCGGGATGGCACAGCACCCGGCCCCGGGCGCACCGGGCAGCGCCAGGCCAGCCACCACGGACGACAGCAGCGGATTGCTCGAGCGCCTCGACTACCTGTCCACCGTGTCCGGTGGCGGCTACATCGGGGCCATGTACGGCCGCCTGGTGGCGACCTACGGCCTGCGGCATGCACTGGCCTTGATGGCCAGCAGCCGCTCGCCGGTGCTGGGCTGGCTGCGCCGCAATGGCCGCTACCTCACGCCGGCCGGCTCGCGCGACACCGGCATCGCCGTCGTCACCTACCTGCGCTCCTGGCTGGCGATCCATGCGGAATTCATGTTCGCCTGCATCCTGCTGGGTCTGATCGTGGTGGCGCCGCACCTGTGGCAACACAGCTTCCAGGTGCTGGACGCCCAGGGCTGGGAGCGCTGGCACACGCCCTGGTGGCCGGCAGCCGTGGCGTTCTGGACCACCACCGCGCCGGGCCTGACGGCCGGTTACTGGGCAGCACGCGACGCGCCCGACCCGGCGGCCGCGTCCGTGCCGCTGCGCCTGCGCGACGCGATCTTCATGCTGCTGGTCGCTCTGTGCGCGGCCGTGCTGCTGCGTGCGCTGTTGTCCAATGGCGGGCTCGACCCGGTGCGCCACGCACTGGACTGGCCAAGTGCCGGCGTGCTGGCGCTGGTATCGATCGTCGTGGGCCAGCTCGGGGTGATCGGATGGATCGCGCTGCGCGGGGAGCCGCACGCGCTCAAGGTGGCACGGCTGCGCAACGGCCTCACGCGGGCCTTGCGCTGGGCCCTGCTTGTCACCCTCGCGCTGGGCGGGCTGGGGGCGCTGGACCGGCTGAGCTGGTGGATCCTGCAGGAATTCCAGAGCGGCAACCAGTGGCTGTGGGGCGGCGTCGGCATCGGCGGCCTGGTGCTGGTGGTGCTGCGCGCGCTGATGCAGCCGCTGCAGAAGATCGCCGCCGAATCCGCCAGCCGGGCGCTGGACTGGCTGCCGCGCCTGCTCAATGTCGGCAGCCTGCTGGGGCTGCTGGCGCTGGTGAGTACCTGGCTGGTGCTGATGCAGTGGTTCATCTTCGCGCCCGTGACCTTCGACGCCATCCAGGGCGCGCCGGCCTGGATGCGGGCCAGCACGCTGGCGCTGCTGTGGCTGGGCTGGGTCCTGCTGACCGCCGGCAATGCGCAGATGGCCAATACCTCGTCGCTGCACAGCTTCTACCGGGCCCGCCTCACACGGGCCTACCTGGCGGTCGGCAACCGCGAGCGCCGTCTGGCCGATGAAAATGCCGCCCGCGCCGACGTGACCCGGGTGGTCGAGGGCGATGACACCGCCCTGCACCACTACCGGCCCGAGACCCGGGGCGGCCCGATCCACCTGGTCAACACCTGCCTGAACCAGACACGCGACGACAAGAGCGGGCTGTACAACGCCGACCGCAAGGGCACGGTCGTCACGGCCACCTGGCGCGGCTTCGAGATCGGACAGCGGGACTTCATCGCGCACCGCGCAGGCCAGGACGTCGGCACGCTGGGACGCTGGGTGGCGGTGTCGGGCGCGGCGGCCTCGCCAGGTGCCGGGGCCTACACCTCGCGCGGGCTGGCGTTGCTGGTGTATTTCCTCGGGGTGCGCCTGGGCCACTGGATGCGGGCGCCCCGCGACCGGGTGGAGCTGCGCTGGCTGAGTGCCCTGGCATGGCGTTTTCTTCCCAAGCCGATGATGCTGGCCAGCGAAGCCTCGGCCACCTTCTTCGGCGTGGAGCGGCCCTGGTGGTACCTGTCCGACGGCGGGCACTTCGAGAACACCGGTGTCTACCCGCTGATCAAGCGCGAACTGGACTTCATCATCCTGTCGGACGCCGGCTGCGACGCGCAGTACGAGTTTGGCGACATCGAGAACCTGGTGCGCAAGGCCCGCATCGACTTTGGTGCCGAGATCGACTTCTATACCCGTGACGAGGCCGGTGCGCTGTTCCCGGCCGACGCGGGTGGCAGCCTGACAGTGCTGTCGCCGGAAGACATGGTGGACAACCACTCCTGCCGCGGCGTGTTGCTCGCCCGGATCCGTTACCGCGAGCGGCCCGGGCCTCTGGCCGCCGACGGCAGCCCGGGTCCGACGGTACGCCCCGAGGGCACGCTGCTGGTGGTCAAGCCCAATCTGCACGACGGGCTGGACGTCGATGTGCTGGGCTATGCCGAGAAACATCCCGCCTTCCCGCACGAGTCGACCGGCGACCAGTCCTTCGATGAAGCGCAATGGGAGAGTTACCACCGCCTGGGCGAGGACTTCGGCCGGGCGCTGGATCCGCACTGGCTGTCCTACCTGCCCGGCTGGAGCGCGCCCGCCCAGCACGGAATGCGGGTCGCGGCCCGGCTCGGCGCGGCCCGCGATGCAGCCAGCGCGGGCACGGCGCAGCGCGAACCGCTGTGGCGGCGCAACGCGCGCGCAGCCGCCATCGGCACCACGCTGGGCGTGGGGGCGTCCGGCACGCTGCTGCTGTCGCTGTGGCAGGTCCAGGACCAGCTGCAGCGCAACCGCAGTGACGAACGCACCGAGGCACGCCAGCTGTTCACCGATGTGTCGCGCGGCCTGCAGGACTTCAAGGGCGCCTGTCCGCGGGTGCCGGAGCATGTGGTCACCCAGACCCTGCAGATGCTGGCCTTGCGCGGCAGCCCGACGCTGCGCCCGCTCGAGCTCGCCGGCATCGAGCGCCTGGCCGGCCGCATCGCGGAGGAATGCCGGCAGCCGGTCGAGGCCAGCGCCGACTGCCTGGCGGCCAGCAAACGCATCCAGAGCGACCTGTGTGCGCCGGTGCTCAAGCCGCCCACCGTGGACACCGCCTTCAGCTACTGGTTTCCCGGCGCCTCTCCGGGAGACCAGCAACGCGACAGCGCCCGCGCGCTGGGGGCCTTCGCGCAGCGTTTCCCGGTGCTGGGCAGCCTGTTGCCGGCCACCGC
>JAEUOX010000233.1 GCA_016790475.1 Rhodoferax sp.
GCAGCGCCCGCAGGGCGCGTAGTGAGTTGCGCGATGCGCCCCGGCGGCGAGTACCGCAGGTTGTCGGCGCGTTCAGCGCCCGACCAAGCCGCCTATGAGCCCCCACCGGGCTGCGCCTGCCGCGACGCGCGCCAACGCCAAGGTAGTCCCGCCAACGCGCTCCAACGCCAAGCCAACGCTAGGGCACAGCCAAGGTAGCCCGAGCTGCACAAACCCGATTCAACCCAAGGAAGCCCCATGACCACCCCAGCCCCCCTCCTCCAGAGCCGTCTGGCCCTGATCACCGGCGCCGCCGGCGGCATCGGCCAGGCGATTGCCGTGGCCTATGCCCGCGCCGGCGCCCGCGTCATCGTGACCGACATTCAGGCCGCGGCCTGTGATGCCACTGTGGCTCAGGTCCAGGCGCTGGGTGGCACCGCGTGGGCGTTTGGTGTCGACGTCACCGACGTACCAGCCTGCCAGGCACTCGCGCAGCAGGTGGGTGCCGAGATCGGCGCGATCGATACGCTGGTCAACAACGCCGGCATCATCGTGCGCGAGGGCCTCGACAGTCCGAAGGCCCACGAGAACATCCGGCGGGTGTTCGATGTCAACGTGTTCGGCGGCTTCAATGTGCTGCATTCCTTCCTGCCGGCCCTGCGCCAGACCCGCGGCTGCATCATCAACATCGCCTCCGGTGCGGCCTTCATCGCGCAAGGCGGGGCGCTCGGCTACTCCAGCTCCAAGGCCGCCATGAAGATGCTGACCGAGACCATGGCGATCGATCTGGCCCGCGACGGCATCCGCGTCAATGCCATCGCACCCGGCGTCATCGAGACCGCGATGACCGAGGCCACCCGCGCCAACCCGCAGCGGCTGGCCGGCTTCCTGCAGCGCACGCCGATGGGGCGCCTGGGCCAGCCCAGCGAGATTGCCGAGCCGGCGGTGTTCCTGGCCTCCTCGATGGCCAGCTATGTGAATGGCTTCACGCTGGTCGTGGATGGCGGCATCCTGGCCACCTGATGCCAGCAACATCGACAACAACGACTGGAAGGGTGGTCTGATGCAATCCACCGGCACGCGGTTTCTGCTGACGGGCGCCGCCCGTGGCATCGGGCGGGCGATGGCGCTGCGCCTCGCGCGGGATTCGTTGCAGCGCCATGGCGCACCGGCCCAGATGGTGCTGGCTGACCTGCACCGCGAGGAGCTGGACGCGCTGGCCGACGAGCTTCGTGCGCAGGGACACCGTGTCTTCCCGGTGGTGGCCGATATGGCGGACGAGGCGGCGGTGGCCCCGCTGATCGACGCGGCGCAGGCGTTCGGCGGTCTGGAGGCCGTTGTCAGCAACGCCGGTTTCGCGATTCCCGGTCCGCTGCTGACGCAGCGCGTGGAAGACTGGGACCGTGTCTTTGCAGTGCATGTGCGTGCCGCCTGGCTGCTGGGCCGTGCCGCCCACCCGTTGCTGAAGGCGGCCGGCGGCAGCATGGTCGTGACCACCTCGATCTCCGGCAGCCATGCGACTGCACCCCTGGGCGCCTACAGCCCGAGCAAGGCGGCCGCGCTGATGCTGGTGCGCCAGATGGCGCTGGAGTGGGGGCCGGACGGCATCCGCGTGAATGCGCTCTCGCCGGGGCTGACCGAAACGCCCGGCACGGCGGTCGTCTATGCGCAGCCGCAGGCGCGCGCGCAGCGGGC
>JAEUOX010000244.1 GCA_016790475.1 Rhodoferax sp.
GGCGGATGGTGTCCAGTGCCTCCTGCCCGTCCCGCGCGATGCTCACCTGGTAGCCGGCGCGCTTCATCAGGTATTCGAGCGAGATGACGATGTTCGGCTCGTCATCGGCGATCAGGATCCTGTGCGTCATGGGTTGTCTCCATCGTTGTGGGCCTGTTGTGAGCGCCAAGGTAGGCTGAAACAGAAGCAGGCACCTTGCGGTGTGTCATCGCGCAGCCACATGCGGCCGCCGAAATGTTCCACGATCTGCCGGCTGATCGGCAAGCCCAGGCCGGTGCCTTGCGGCCGGTCCAGCGCGTCGCCGCCCTGGCGGAACTTCTCGAAGATCAGCGCACGCTGGGTGGCCGGCACGCCGGGCCCGTTGTCCTGCACCGACACGGTCACACCGCTGCTGTCGGCCTGAAGGCCCAGCAGCACGCGGCCGCCTTCGCGCGGCACGAACTTGACGGCGTTGGACAGCAGGTTGAGCAGCACCTGCGTCAGCCGGTCGGCGTCGGCGCGCAGCGTGGGCAGCGAGTCGGGCAACTGCAGCTGCAGCGTGGCGCCGCGCTCGCGGAACAGCGGCTCGGTGGTGTGCACCGCCTGCGTCAGCAGCGCGCGCAGGTCGAGCTCGCTGTTGTGCCACTCGGCATGGCCGGACTCGATCTTGGCCATGTCCAGCACCTGGTTGACCAGCCGGCTCAGCCGCTCGGTCTCGGCCACCACGATGCCGAGGAACTCCTGGCGTTGCTCGGGCGGCATCTCCGGGTCGTCGCGCATCACCTCGGCCAGAGCGCGAATCGAAGTCAGCGGCGTGCGCAGCTCGTGCGTCACCGAGGACATGAAGTCGTCCTTCAGCCGGTCCAGGCTCTGCAGCTGCTCGTTGGCGGCCCGCAGCTCGCTGGTGGCCCGCTCAAGCTCCTGGGAGTGCATGCGCAGCCGGGAGGATTCGTCCAGGATCTGCAGCACGTCGTCGAGCACCAGCGCCTCCTCCTGCACGACCGAGGCTACCATGATGCGGGCCGAGGCGCTGCCGATCGCACCGGCCAGCTGGGTCTCGACGAACTGCACCAGGCGCGCGTCGGCGCGGATCGCGGCGACGCCGGCGGCGCCGCTCATTCGGGCATAGTCCTGGAAGAGCCGCTGCGCGGCCGGCGCGCCGAGGAAGCGCGTGGCCAATGCGAGCAGATCCTGGGCGCTGGCCTGGCCGCGCCAGAAGACCGGGTCCTCCCGCGCCGGGGTCCGCTGGAACACGTCGACGAACAGCATCGCCTGCCCGGCCTCTGCCGCGGTCGGTGCACGGCGCAGCGACACCAGCACATAGGCGCACAGGTTCGCCCCCAGGCTCCAGAACAGCGAATGCGTCAGGTTGTCCAGCCCGCGCAGGCCCAGCAGCTGCTCCGGCCGCAGCCAGGCCAGGCCCCAGGGCCCCTGCTGCAGGAAGTCCGCCGGCAGCCAGCCGGACTTGGCGATCGACGGCAGCATCAGCGTGTAGGCCCACAGCACGAAGCCCGTCAGCAGACCGGCCAGCGCGCCGCCGCGCGTCGCGCCGCGCCAGTACATGCCGCCGAGCATCGCGGGCGCGAACTGCGCCACCGCCGCAAAGCTGATCAGGCCGATGCTGACCAGCGCGTAGGCTTCCCCCGCCAGGTGAAAGTACAGATACCCCAGCAGCAGCACCAGCACGATGGCGCCGCGGCGGATGCCCAGCAGGACCCGGGTAAGGTCCCCGGCTGCACGGGCACCGAAGCGCCGGGTGCGCAGCAGCAGCGGCATCACCAGGTCGTTGCAGACCATGCCGGAGACCGCGATCGCCTCGACGATGACCATCCCGGTGGCCGCCGACAGGCCGCCGACGAAGGCCAGCAGCGCCAGACCCGGCTGGCCATGCGCCAGCGGCAGCGACAGCACGAAGGCCTCCGGGTCCATGGGCCGGCCGGCGAACAGCAGCAGGCCACCGAAGGCGATCGGCAGCACGAACAGGTTGATCAGCAGCAGGTACAGCGGGAACACCCAGGCCGCGCGGCGCAGGTGGCGCTCGTCGACGTTCTCGACCACCATGATCTGGAACTGGCGTGGCAGGAAGATCACCGACAGCATGGCCAGGCCGGTCAACGCGAACCACTGCCCCCAGGCGAATTCGGTGGCCTGTGCGGCGCCGGTACCGTGCAGGATGCGTGCGAGCTCCGGCACCGCCTGCACGCGCGCGAAGAGGTCGGCGAGCCCGTCGAACAGGCTCCAGGTCACGAAGGCACCGACCGCCAGGAAGGCGAGCAGCTTGACCACCGACTCGAACGCGACCGCAGCGACCATGCCCTCGTGGCGCTCCAGCGCGTCCAGCCGGCGCGCACCGAACACCGCGGTGAAACCCGCCAGCGCCAGCGCAAAGTACAGCGTGCTGTCGCGCCACCAGGCGCCTGCAGGTGCCGGTGCCGTGCCCGGCGCGGTGGTCAGCACCGCGTAGCCGACCGCGACGGCCTTGATCTGCAGCGCGATGTACGGAACGATGCCGATCACGGTGATGCAGGTCACCAGACCGGCCAGCAGCGGGCTCTTGCCATAGCGGCTGCCGATGAAGTCGGCGATCGAGGTGATCCGGTAGCTGCGCGCGATGCGGATCATCTTGCGCAGCACCAGCCAGGCCAGCACCATGGCCAGCGTCGGCCCGAGATAGATCGGCAGGAACCACACGCCGGCACTGGCCGCCCGTCCGACGCTGCCAAAGTAGGTCCAGGCAGTGCAGTAGACCGCCATCGACAGCGCATAGACCCAGGCATTGCCGATCACCGAACGCCCCTGCGCGGCCCGGCGGTCGCCGAAGGCGGCCACCGCGAACAGCAGCGCCAGGTAGGCGAAGGACGCACCGACAACCAGCGGGGCACTCAGCATGGCGTCATCCGTCCTGGCGTTCGAGCAACCAGGCCAGCGCGGCGATCAGCACCGCCCACAGGCCGAACAGTCCCAGCGGAAACAGCGGCAGGCCGGCCAGCGTGACCGTGGGGTCCCACAGCGCCAGCAGCGGGTAGTTCAGCGCCAGCAGCCCGCCGCAGAACAGGGCCACCAGGCGTTGGGGTGCGAGGCGCTTCAGCATGGCGGTGCAGGCCGTGTCACAGCGCGTCGAGCCGCAGGCGCAGGCGCAGCAGCTGGCGCAGGCGGCGCACGATGGCCAGTGCGTCCTTCACCATGTCGCGCTCCATCGTGCCCATGTGTGCGACCCGCACCAGGTTGTCCCCCGGCTGCTGCAGCTGGCGCTGGTGCAGGTTGTGGCGCAGCTTCAGACCCATTAGGAAGTGCAGCGTGTCGATCAGGTCGCGCGCCAGATCGGCGTCCAGCAGGCCGCGCGCGGCCAGCGTGCGGATGCGCGGCACGGTGCCCAGCTCCTCCAGATGGTGCTGCAGCGCCAGCACCCGCAGGCCGTGCACGATCGGGAAGGTGCCCAGCTTCTTGATGTCCACCGTCGCGTCCTCGCGCTCGCGCAGCCCGGTGATGCGCGACCACCAGGGCGAGTGTTCGTCGAACTGGTCGATGGCCTGCGCGAAGCGCGCCAGTTGCGCGTCGCTGCCGCTGGCGATGCGCTGCAGGTGGGCGCGGGCCTCCTGCAGCAGCGTGGCGTCGCCGGCCACCGCCCGCGCATCCAGGAAGATGGCCAGATGCATCGGCGCGTCGGGCAGCTCGCCGTAGAGCCATTGCCGCAGCGTCTCCCGGAACGCACCGGCCGACTGGCGCCACAGCGGGTTGGTCAGCATGATGTTCCCCGGGCAGGCCGGGTAGCCGAAGCTGCGCAGCGCCGCATTGAAGCGCTCCGCCACCTCCGGCAGCGCCGGGTGCGTGTAACCCTCGCGCAGCAGCAGCGCGTTGTCCTGATCGGTCTTCAGGATCTGCTCGCCGCGGCCTTCGCTGCCCATCACCAGCAGGCAGCTGTTCGCGACCAGTTCGGCGGGCGCCAGCAGCGTCCACAGGCGTGCGAAGACCTGCGTATTGAGCTCGCTGACCAGGCCGGCGATCACCTCGATGCGCGCACCGCCGCCGTGCAGCGTCTCGATCAGCCCGTCGATCTGCAGCGCGGCGGCCCGCAGCGCGTCGACCGAAGCCGCCTGGGCCACCTGGGTGGCGATCAGGTGGCTGTGGTTGGACACGAAGCCCATCAGGTCGAGCTGGCTCAGCACGCCGACGATGCGCGCGCCGTCGCGCACCAGCACCCGGTGCACCCGGTGGCGGATCATCATCAGCAGCGCATCGGACAGCGCGGCGTCTGGCCCGATGCTGATCAGGTCGAAGCGGGCCACCTGCGCCACCGGCAGCTCCGCGGGGGGCACCGGCAGCAGCAGCGCGTCGCGCAGGTCGGTCGTCGTGAACATGCCGATGCGCTCGCCCTGCGGACCGGTGTCGCGCACCAGCGTGTGGGTCAGCCCATGGGCCGCGAGCTCGCGGCACACCGAGACGATGTCCAGCGTGCCGGGCACGAAGTGCGCAGGCCGGATGTATGCCTCGCGGATCGGGGCCATCATCAGCGACAGGAACTCCCGCTCGCGGCGGCGGCCCCCGTCGGACGGCAGCTGTCCGCCGAGGCTGTCGAAGGGCGCAGTGTCGAAAGGAAATTCCGGGGCCACCAGCCTGTCTCCCTCTCACGGTACCAACACGAAGGCCTGTGGACGTTGCCGCCCACAGGCCTTGCAGCTTATCGCAGGGACCGCCCCCTGGCGGTGCCCGTCCTGCCCTGGGGCCCGGGGTCAGTGCCCGGATGCGCCGGCGGCGCCGATACCGGTCTCGGAACGCACCTGCTGGGCCAGGAATCCGGCACGGTCCTTCGCGGCCTGGGCGCTGCGATCCAGCACCGAGAACAGCCAGATGCCGACGAAGCCGATGGTCATCGAGAACAGCGCCGGTGAGGTGTACGGGAACAGCGCCGATCCCTTCGGGTAGCCCAGCGTGGCTTCCCACACCGAGGGCGAGACCACGGTCAGCGCGACGGAGGAGATCAGGCCCAGGAAGCCGCCGATGACCGCGCCCTTGGTCGTGCAGTCCTTCCACAGCACCGACAGGAACAGCACCGGGAAGTTGGCCGACGCGGCGATCGCGAACGCCAGCGACACCATGAAGGCGATGTTCTGCTTCTCGAACGCGATGCCGAGCACCACGGCGATGATGCCCAGCGCGATGGTCGTCATCTTGGAGACGCGCAGCTCGGAGGCGCTGTCCGCCTTGCCCTGCTTGATCACGGTCGCATAGAGGTCGTGCGAGACCGCCGAGGCGCCGGACAACGTCAGGCCGGCCACCACCGCGAGGATGGTCGCGAAGGCCACGGCCGAGATGAAGCCCAGGAACACGTTGCCGCCGACTGCATTGGCAAGGTGGATGGCCGCCATGTTGCCACCGCCCAGCAGCGCGCCCTTGGCGTCCAGGAACTGCGGGTTCGTCAGCACGAAGGTGATGGCGCCGAAGCCGATGATGAAGGTCAGCAGGTAGAAGTAGCCGATCCAGCCGGTGGCCCACATCACCGAGGAGCGGGCGGCCTTGGCGCTGGGCACCGTGAAGAAGCGCATCAGGATGTGCGGCAGGCCGGCGGTGCCGAACATCAGCGCCATGCCGAAGGAGATCGCGGAGATCGGGTCCTTGACGAAGTTGCCCGGGCCCATGATCGAGGAGCCGATCTTGGCGGCGGCGTCGGCCACCTTGCCGTCTTTCAGCGCCAGGTCGGTCTTGACCTTCACCGCCTCGGCGAACATCGCCTCCGGGCTGAAGCCGAAGTGCCAGAGCACCGACAGCGCCATGAACGTGGCGCCGCCCAGCAGCAGGCAGGCCTTGATGATCTGCACCCAGGTCGTCGCGGTCATGCCGCCGAACAGCACATACACCATCATCAGCGCGCCGACGATCACGACCGCGATCCAGTACTCCAGGCCGAACAGCAACTTGATCAGCTGGCCGGCACCCACCATCTGCGCGATCAGGTAGAAGGCCACCACCACCAGCGTGCCGGAGGCGGCGAAGATGCGCACCGGCCCCTGCTTGAAGCGGAAGGCGGCCACGTCGGCGAACGTGAACTTGCCCAGGTTGCGCAGGCGCTCGGCCATCAGGAAGGTGATGACCGGCCAGCCCACCAGGAAGCCGATCGAGTAGATCAGGCCGTCGAAGCCGCTGGCCATCACGGCCGCGGAGATGCCCAGGAAGGACGCTGCCGACATGTAGTCGCCCGCGATCGCCAGCCCGTTCTGGAAGCCGGTGATGCCGCCGCCGGCGGTGTAGAAGTCCGCCGCGGACTTGGTCTTGGCGGCCGCCCACTTGGTGATGTAGAGCGTGAGCACCACGAAGGTGGCGAACATGCCGATGGCCGTCCAGTTGGTGGCCTGCTTCTGGGCCTGGCCCAGATCGGCGCCGGCGGCATAGACCGCGGCGGACACGCCGCCCAGCGCGGCCAGCGTCAGCACGCGGCGCAGGTTGTCGGAGATTCGCTTCATTTCAGCACCGCCTTGGAGATGGCGTCCGACAGCTCGTCGTAGGCCGTGTTGGCACGTTGGACATAGATCGCGGTGATCACCACCGTGAACACGATGACGCCGAAGCCCAGCGGGATGCCGACGGTCATCACGCCGTCGCCCAGGCGCTGTGCCAGGAATTCCTTGTTGAACGCCACCAGCAGCACGAAGCCGTAGTAGACGACCATCATCGAGAGCGTGAGCCACCAGCCGAAGCTGCTGCGCTTGGACTTGAGCTCCTGGTATTGAGGGTGGCTCGCGATACGCTGAACCAGATCATCCTGCATGCTGTCTCCTTGGAAGGTGCCCCTGTCTTCGCGGGCGTCGCGGTGCGCGGGGCACCGGGGCGGAATGACGCTGCGATCAGGTACGGCGCGGACGATACGGGCGCGCGCTTACCAAGGACTTACCCAGGCTTACCCGAGACTTACCCGGGGTGCGTGGCCTCGCTCTCGAAGCGGATCGTGAACAGCGCGCCCGGCGGTGTCTGGCCCGGGCGGGCCTCCTCCAGCGTGACGCTGCCGCCATGCGTGGTGGCGATCTCCAGCACGATCGGCAGGCCCAGGCCGGAGCCGTCGACGTCGCTGCCGAGTGCGCGGTAGAAGGGCTTGAAGACCAGCTCGCGGTCGGCCGGCGCGATGCCCGGGCCGGAGTCCTCGACCTGCAGCAGCAGCACGCGGCCGAACGGGTCGGCCAGCACCCGCACCGTCACCATGCCGGGGCGATCCGGGCTGGAGGGTGTGTAGTTGATGGCGTTGTCCACCAGATTGCGCAGCATCTCCTTGAGCAGCGTCGGGTTGCCCTGCAGGCGGCCGCCGTCAGCCTCGGGCTGGATGCCCTCGTAGCCCAGGTCGATGGCCTTGTCCATCGCGCGCGGCAGGCAGTCCTGCACGACCTCGATCGTCAGCTGGGCCAGGTCGCAGGGCTGGCGTGCCATCGTGGCCCCGCCACTTTCCGCGCGGGCCAGGGCCAGCAGCTGGTTCACGGTGTGCGTGGCGCGCTGGCTGGCCGATCCGATCTGGCGCAGCGACTGCTTGAGCTCGTCGGCGTTGGCGCCCTCGCGCTGGGCCAGATCCGCTTGCATGCGCAGGCCGGCCAGCGGCGTCTTGAGCTGGTGCGCCGCGTCGGCCAGGAAGCGCTTCTGGTGGCTGATCGAGTTCTTCAGCCGCATCAGCAGGTCGTTCACCGAGGCCACGAGCGGCGCGACCTCCTGCGGGATCGAGTGTTCGTCCAGCGGGCTGAGGTCGTCCGGGCTGCGCGCGCGGATGCGTTCCTCCAGCCGGTTGAGCGGCTTGATCGCGTACGCCAGCCCCACCCAGACCAGCAGCACGGCCAGCGGCAGGATCACGAACTGCGGAAGCATCACGCCCTTGACGATCTCGGTGGCCAGCACGGCGCGCTTGTCCAGGCTCTCGGCGACCTGCACCAGCGCCGGCCGGGCGCCCGGCAGGTCCAGGCGCACCCAGGTGTAGGCCACCCGCACATCGATGCCGCGGAATTCGCCATCGCGGATGCGGACCTCGCCGAAGAAGGGCCCCTCGTCGTCCGCGGGCAGCGGCAGGTCGCGCTCGCCGCTGAGGTACTCGCCGCGTGCGCCGAGGATCTGGTAGTACACCGTGTCCGCGTCGTCGGCCCGCAGCAGCTGGCGCGCCGGTTGCGGCAGGCTGAACTGGACCTGCCCCTTGGCCACCTGCACCAGTGTGGAGAGCTCGTTGACGTTGTACTGCAGCGCACGGTCGAAGGGCTTGCCGGCCACGCTCTGCGCGACCAGCCAGGTCAGCACCAGACTGATCGGCCACAGCAGCAGCAGCGGCGTGAGCATCCAGTCCAGGATCTCGCCGAACAGCGAGCGCTGCTCCGATCGGAAGATCTTCACGCGCCGCCCGTTTCAGGCCCGGAGGGACTCAGCCCGGGATCTTCTCAAGGCAATAGCCGAGCCCGCGCACGGTGGCGATGCGGATCGGGCCTTTCTCGATCTTCTTGCGCAGGCGGTGGATGTAGACCTCGATGGCATTGTTGCTGACTTCCTCGCCCCATTCGCACAGGCGCTCGACGAGCTGGTCCTTGCTGACCATGCGCCCGGCGCGCTGCAGCAGCACCTCGAGCAGACCGAGCTCGCGCGCGGAGAGGTCGATCATCTTGCCGTCAATCGTCGCGACGCGACCGGCCTGGTCATAGACGAGCGGTCCGTGGCGGATGCTGTCGCTGGCGCCGCCCATGCGCCGGCGCACCAGGGCGCGCACGCGGGCCTCCATCTCCTGCAGGCTGAAGGGCTTGGCCATGTAGTCGTCGGCGCCGTAGTCCAGCCCCTTGACGCGCTCCTCGACGCTGTCGGCGGCGGTCAGGATCAGCACCGGCAGCGAGGAGCCGCGGGCGCGCAGCTTGCGCAGCACCTCCAGCCCGTGCATCTTGGGCAGGCCCAGATCCAGGATCAGCAGGTCGAATTCCTTGTTGGTCATCAGCGCGGCATCGGCCTCGCTGCCGTTGTCGACATGGTCCACCGCGGCGCCGCTGGCCCGCAGCGCCCGCAGCAGGCCGTCGGCAATGACGCGATCGTCTTCGGCAATCAGGATGCGCATGGCTGTCTCCGGTTGGATGGCCCCGCGTCCGTGTTTCCGGCGCGTCGGTGCCGTCTGACATTCTAGGCGGGCCCTCAGGCCCCGTAGGCCTCCAGGCCGAGCTGCACGACGGTGGCGACCTCCGGGCCGACGGCCTGGCGGAACTCCTCCTCGGCCTGCGCGACGGCCCGCTGGTAGGCGCCCAGCCACAGCCGCCCGGAGGCGGTGAACAGGATGCGGCGGGCCCGCGCGTCGTGCCCGTCCGGCTGGCGCTCCACCAGGCCCCAGGCCGCGCACTGGTCGACCAGCTTGCCCATCGCCTGCTTCGTGATGCCGGCGCGCGCCGCCAGCGTGGTCAGGCTGCAGCCGGCCAGCGGCAGATGGCGCGTGATCTGAATGTGGGATGCGCCCAGGCGCCCGCGCGCCGCAAGATGCGACAGGGCCAGCGACAGGTCGGCACTGTGGGCCATCAGCACCAGCACCCGGCTGTCGAAGCGCTGCCCGGCCATGGCCAGCAGCCGGCCCAGGTGGGTCAGGCGCCAGGCTTCGGAATCCGGCAGGGTGGACATCCGGAAATCGTAATCTAAATTGACTAAAAAAGTACTTTGTAGATTTTGAATTGCCGGTTTAAACTACTGTTCAAGCATCCAGCCTGTTTATAAATTCAGATTCGCTTTTTCACGCAAGTCACTGTTTCACAAGGAGATTTCCATGGACGCTGTTGTCAAGACCCCCGCCGCCAATTCCGAAAAGGCCAAAGCCCTGCAGGTGGCCCTGGCCCAGATCGAAAAGCAGTTCGGCAAGGGCACCATCATGCGCCTGGGGGAGGGCGAGGTCATCGAGGACATCCAGGTCGTCTCCACCGGTTCGCTGGGCCTGGACATCGCGCTGGGTGTCGGCGGCCTGCCGCGGGGCCGCGTGATCGAGATCTATGGCCCGGAATCCTCCGGCAAGACCACGCTGACGCTGCAGGCCATCGCCGAGATGCAGCGCACCGGCGGCCAGTGCGCCTTCGTTGACGCCGAGCATGCGCTGGACATCCAGTACGCCCAGAAGCTCGGCGTCAACCTGCAGGATCTGCTGATCAGCCAGCCCGACACCGGCGAGCAGGCCCTGGAGATCGTCGACTCGCTGGTGCGCTCCGGCGCGGTGGACCTGATCGTCGTCGACTCCGTCGCCGCGCTGACCCCCAAGGCCGAGCTCGAAGGCGAGATGGGCGACGCGCTGCCCGGCCTGCAGGCCCGGCTGATGAGCCAGGCGCTGCGCAAGCTCACCGCCCATATCAAGAAGACCAATTGCATGGTCATCTTCATCAACCAGATCCGCATGAAGATCGGCGTCATGTTCGGCAGCCCCGAGACCACCACCGGCGGCAACGCGCTGAAGTTCTACGCGTCGGTCCGCCTGGACATCCGCCGCACCGGCACGATCAAGAAGGGCGAGGACGCCATCGGCAACGAGACCAAGGTCAAGGTCGTCAAGAACAAGGTCGCTCCGCCGTTCAAGACCGCCGAGTTCGACATCCTGTTCGGCGAGGGCATCAGCCGTCAGGGCGAGATCATCGACATGGGCGTCAATGCCCACATCCTCGACAAGTCCGGCGCCTGGTATGCCTACAACGGCGAGAAGATCGGCCAGGGCCGCGACAACGCGCGCGAGTTCCTGCGCGAGAACCCGGAGCTGGCCCGCGAGATCGAGAACAAGGTCCGCGAGTCGCTGGGCATCCCGCTGCTGCCGGAGTCGATGGACGCGGCCGCCTGACCCCGGTCCCCTTCAGCCCGGGCCCGTCGGCCGGCCGGCTGGCCGGCCGCGCCGCCTGCCGATCACTGCCATGGCCCTGCCCCCGCTGTCGCTGAAAGGGCGTGCCCTGCGCCTGCTGGGTACGCGCGAGCATTCCCGCGCCGAGCTGGAGCGCAAGCTGGCGGCCCACGCCACCGAACCGGCCGAGCTGGCCCGCACGCTCGACGAACTGCAGGCCAAGGGCTTCATCAGCGCGCAGCGGGTGGTCGATTCGGTGCTGCACCGGCGCGCCGCCCGGCTCGGAGCCGCACGCATCCGCCAGGAGCTGCAGCAAAAGGGTCTGGAGCCGGCGCTGGTGCGTGACGCGGTGGCCGGCCTGCAGGCCACCGAGCTGCAGCGGGCCCAGGCGGTCTGGCACAAGAAGTTCGGTGCGTCGCCGCCGGCCGACGGGCCGGCGGAGCGCGCCCGCCAGATGCGCTTCCTGGCCGCACGCGGCTTTGGCGGCGACACGATCCGCCGCGTCGTGCGCGGCGCCGCGGACGACGACACCCCGGCGCCAGGCGACGCGGTCGACGCTTGATCTTCTCCTTGCTCCCAATTCAGGACAGCCGGGATACCGGCGGCCTGGTTTTGGGATCCGATCGGCGGTGCGTTCGGTCCTCTCGGCTCGCCAACTACAGGCCGAGCATCAGCCGCAGGTTCTGCACCGCGGCGCCGCTGGCACCCTTGCCGAGGTTGTCCAGCCGCGCGACCACCACCGCCTGACGGAAGTCGTCCTTGCTGGTGTCATTGGCGTAGACCCGCAGCTCCAGCCGGTTGGTGTCGCGCAGCGCGGCGGCGTCGAGCTTGCCGTCGGCCGTCGGCGGCTCCACCGTGACCCATTCGCTGCCGGTGTAATGTTCGCTCAGTGCGCGCTGCAGATCCTGGGCGCTCGGGCGCCCCGGCAGGTCGTCCAGATGCAGCGGCAGCTGCACGATCATGCCCTGGCGGAAGTTCGCCACCGACGGGATCATGATCGGGCGCCGGCGCAGGCCGGTGTGCCGCATGATCTCCGGGATGTGCTTGTGGTGCAGCCCCAGGCCGTAGACCTCGAACGGCGGCGCGACGCCGGCTTCATAGGCCTCGATCATCGTGCGTCCGCCGCCGGAATAGCCGCTCACGGCCGGCAGCGTCAGTGCAAAGTCGTTCGGGATCAGCCCGGCATCGATCAGCGGGCGAACGATCGCGATCGCGCCGGTGGCATAACAACCCGGGTTGCTGACGCGCTGGGCGGTACGCACTGCTTCGCGCTGCGCGGACGACAGCTCCGGGAAACCGTAGACCCAGTCGGCGTGGGTGCGGTGTGCGGTCGAGGCGTCGATGATGCGCGGCCCAGGCCCGCCGGTGCTCTCGGCAATCGAGCGCACCATCGCCGCCGATTCGATCGCCGCCGCATCGTGCAGGCACAGGATCACCAGATCGACCTGCGCCATCAGGGCTCGCTTGGCCTGCGGGTCCTTGCGCAGCTCGGCCGGGATGCTGACCAGCTCGATGCCGACCATCGATTGCAGGCGATCGCGGATCTGCAGCCCGGTCGTGCCGGCTTCACCGTCGATGAATATCTTGGCCATGGTTCCCTCCGTGTCTGCGCAGCCTGCCTGTCGCCTCCCGACTGTAAGCCAGCGATCAGTTTGGTGCGATGCAGCATGATACATTTGATGGCTTCGGTGTCCGCCGCCCGTCGCCGGGAGTCTGTTTCGTCGACCAGGTGGGTTGTTTCCAATTCCGAGAGAGACCTCATGAAGATTCACGAATACCAGGGCAAGGAAATCTTGCGCAAGTTTGGTGTGCCGGTGCCCCGCGGCATTGCGGCATTCACGGTCCAGGAAGCGGTGGAAGCCGCCCAGAAACTCGGCGGCCCGGTCTGGGTCGTCAAGGCACAGATCCACGCCGGCGGCCGCGGCAAGGGCGGTGGCGTGAAGCTGGCTCGCTCGATGGATGAAGTCCGCAAGCTGGCCAGCGAGATCCTCGGCATGCAGCTGGTCACGCATCAGACCGGCCCGCAGGGCCAGAAGGTCCGCCGCCTGCTGATCGAAGACGGCGCCGACATCAAGAAAGAGTATTACGTGTCGGCCGTCACCGACCGTGCCACGCAGCGCGTCGCGCTGATGGCCTCCTCCGAAGGCGGCATGGACATCGAGGAAGTCGCCCATGCCACGCCGGAGAAGATCCTGAAGGTCTTCGTCGATCCGGCCGTGGGCCTGACGACCGCGCAGGCCACCGAGCTGGCCAACGGCATCGGCGTTCCGGCCGGCTCCACCGCCCAGTGCGTGGACGTGCTGCAGAAGGTCTACAAGTGCTACATGGAGACGGATGCGTCGCTGGTCGAGATCAACCCGCTGATCCTGGAAGGCAACGGCGGCATCAAGGCACTGGACGCCAAGTTCAACTTCGACTCCAACGCGCTGTTCCGCCAGCCGGAGATCGTCGCCTACCGCGACCTGGATGAAGAGGATCCGGCCGAGGTCGAGGCCAGCAAGTTCGACCTGGCCTACATCAGCCTGGACGGCAACATCGGCTGCCTGGTCAACGGAGCCGGCCTGGCGATGGCCACGATGGACACCATCAAGCTGTACGGCGCCGAGCCGGCCAACTTCCTGGACGTCGGCGGCGGCGCCACCCCGGAAAAGGTCACCGAGGCCTTCAAGATCATGCTGAAGAACCCGCAGGTCAAGGCGATCCTGGTGAACATCTTCGGCGGCATCATGAAGTGCGACACGATCGCCACCGGCGTGATCACCGCCTGCAAGGCCACCAACCTGAACGTTCCGCTGGTGGTGCGCATGAAGGGTACCAACGAGGACTTGGGCAAGAAGATGCTGGCCGAGTCCGGCCTCCCGATCATCAGTGCCGACACCATGGCCGAGGCCGCGCAAAAAGTCGTCGCCGCCATCAAATAGGAGTTGACGTGAGCATCCTGATCAACAAAGACACCAAGGTCATCACCCAGGGCATCACTGGCAAGACCGGCCAGTTCCACACCGAGAAGTGCCAGGAGTACGCGAACGGCAAGCATTGCTTCGCCGCCGGCGTGAACCCGAAGAAGGCCGGCGAGTCGATCTTCGGCATTCCGATCCATGCTTCGGTCAAGGAAGCCGCCAAGGCGACCGGCGCCACCGTGTCCGTCATCTATGTGCCCCCGGCGGGCGCGGCGGCTGCCATCTGGGAAGCGGTCGAGGCCGAACTGGACCTGGCCATCTGCATCACCGAGGGCATCCCGGTGCGCGACATGCTGGAAGTGCGCAACCGGATGAAGGCCAAGGAGGCCGCCGGCGGCAAGAAGACGCTGCTGCTCGGCCCCAACTGCCCCGGCCTGATCACCCCGGACGAAATCAAGATCGGCATCATGCCCGGTCATATCCACCGCAAGGGCCGCATCGGCGTCGTCAGCCGCTCCGGCACGCTCACGTATGAAGCGGTCGCGCAGCTCACCGAGATCGGCCTGGGCCAGTCCAGCGCGGTCGGCATCGGCGGCGACCCGATCAACGGCCTGAAGCACATCGACGTGATGCGCATGTTCAACGACGATCCGGACACCGATGCCGTCATCATGATCGGCGAGATCGGCGGCCCGGACGAAGCCGAAGCGGCGCGCTGGTGCAAGGCGAACATGAAGAAGCCGGTCGTCGGCTTCATCGCCGGCGTCACGGCGCCGGCCGGCAAGCGCATGGGCCATGCCGGTGCGCTGATTTCCGGCGGCGGCGACACCGCGCAGGCCAAGCTCGAGGTGATGGAGGAGTGCGGCTTCAAGGTCACGCGCAATCCGTCCGAGATGGCCAAGCTGCTCAAGGCCAGCCTGTAGACAGCGCCAGCCTGCCACTCCCGCGGGCGGGATGCCGCGGAAGGTGGTGCAAAAAAACGACAGAGGGGGGCTGGCTACTCCCTTGTCGTCTATGACAGTGTCTGCTAACGTACTTGCCTGCGCCGCGCGACGAGCGGCATGGGCTTATCTGGGCCACATGTGCCGGGCTGGATGGTCCGTCAACATGGGTGGGGTTGGGACGTGGCAACGAAATCATCATCAAAAAACGCTCAGTTCTGGCGCTCCGACTGGTTTGCGGGTGCAGCGATCGTGGTGGCAGTCATCCTGCTCAACCAGGCCACCGATCTGATTGGCGCGCTGGAGCGCAAGTTCTACGACGTCGCGAGCTCCAGCAGTGCGCGCCAGCCCTCCGACCGGGTCGCGATCATCGCGATCGACGACCAGAGCATCGCCAACATCGGCCGCTGGCCCTGGCCGCGTGACATCCATGCCAAGCTGATCGACCAGCTCGCCGAGGCCAAGGCCAAGACGATCGTCCACACCGCGTTCTTCATCGAGCCCCAGGTGGACCGCGGCCTGAGCTTCATCCGCAAGATGAAGACCGCGCTGGCCAGCAGTGGCGACGCGGCGGCAGGCAATGCCGAGCTCAACAAGCTGATCACCGAAGCCGAGCTGGCCCTGGACACCGACGCGGTGCTGGCCGCCAGCATGAAGAAGGCGGGCAACGTGCTGGTGCCATCCGTCTTCTCGCTTGGCGAGCCGCAAGGCAACCCGGACAAGCCCTTGCCGGCCTACGCGCTCAAGAGCGCGATCGACGAGAAGAACGGCTTCTCCTACCCGGCCATCTCCGGCCAGCAGCCGATCGAGTCGATCGGCGTCGCCGCCGCCGGCATCGGCCACCTGAACCAGTACCAGGACAACGACGGCGCCGTGCGCCAGGAGCCGCTGCTGGTGAACTACTACGGCCATGCGGTGCCGTCGATGGCGCTGCTGGCCTCGATCAAGAGCCTGAACCTGAACCCCTCCGACGTCCGACTCAACCCCGGGGAGTCGGTCCAGATCGGCAAGCTGCGCGTCAAGACCGACGAGGCTGCGCTGATGCTGCCGCAGTTCTACAAGGACCGCGACGGCAAGCCGCCGTTCGCGATCGACTCCTTCTTCGATGTGCTGAACGGCAAGATCCCGGCCAGCAAGTACGCCGACAAGATCGTGATCATCGGCGCCACCGCCGCCGGCGTCGGCGTGACCTTCCCGGTGCCGGGCCATGCCGGTCTGTCACCGGCCGAGACCATCGCCCACATCACGTCCAGCATCCTCAGCGAGCATTTCATCGTGCAGCCGTCCTGGGGCGTCTGGGCCACGCTGGCGGTGTTCCTGCTGGTGGCCGCCTACGTGGTCGCGGTCTTGCCGCGCCTGTCGGCCGGCACGGCGGCGGTCGTCACGCTGGTGGTGTTCCTGGCCCTGCTCGGTGTCGAGTACGGCCTGCTGTCGGGCGGCGCGACCTGGGTCAAGATGGTACTGCCGGCCGTGCTGCTGGTGATCGGCCACCTGGCGCTGACCACCAAGCGCTTCCTGGTCACCGAGGCCGGCAAGATCAAGTCCGACGAGGAGTCCGCCGAGACCAACCGGATGATGGGCCTGGCGTTGCAGGGCCAGGGCCAGCTCGACATGGCCTTCGACCGCTTCCGCCGGGTACCGATGGGCGACGCGGTGATGGGCAATATGTACAACCTGGCGCTGGACTTCGAGCGCAAGCGCCAGTTCAACAAGGCCCAGGCCGTATACGAGCACATGGCCACCTACGACAAGGACTACAAGGATCTCCAGACCAAGCTCAATCGCGCCAAGAACATGTCCGAGACGGTCATGCTGGGCGGCGGCGGTGCGCACCCTGGCGGCACGATGCTGCTCGACGGCGGCGCGGTCGAGAAGCCGATGCTGGGCCGCTACCAGGTCGACAAGGAGCTCGGCAAGGGCGCGATGGGTGTCGTGTACCTCGGCAAGGATCCGAAGATCGGCCGCGTCGTGGCGATCAAGACGATGGCCCTGAGCCAGGAGTTCTCCGGCGACGAGCTGGTCGACGCCCGGGAGCGCTTCTTCCGCGAGGCCGAGACGGCCGGCCGCCTGCAGCACCAGAACATCGTGACGATCTTCGATGCCGGCGAGGAGCACGACCTGGCCTACATCGCGATGGAGTTCCTGAAGGGCAAGGACCTGCTGGACTTCTGCAAGGACAGCAACCTGCTGCCGGTGCCCAAGGTGCTGTCGATCGTGGCCCGGGTGGCCGAGGCACTGGCCTACGCGCACCGCCAGAACGTGGTGCACCGCGACATCAAGCCGGCCAACATCATGTACGAGCTCGACAGCGACACCGTCAAGGTGACCGACTTCGGCATCGCGCGCATCACCGACTCCAGCAAGACCAAGACCGGCCTGGTGCTGGGCACGCCGAGTTTCATGTCCCCCGAGCAGCTGGCCGGCAAGAAGGTCGACGGCCGCTCCGACCTGTACTCGCTGGGCGTGATGCTGTTCCAGATGCTGACCGGCGTGCTGCCGTTCCGCGGCGAGTCGATGGCCGAGCTGATGTTCAAGATCGCCAACGAGGAGGCGCCGGACATCCGCATCATCCGCAAGGAGCTGCCGGAAAGCCTGGCCAACCTGGTCGCGCTGTCCGTCAGCAAGCGGCCCGAGACGCGCTACCAGGACGGCGACCAGTTCGCCGCGGACCTGCGTGCCGTCATGAACGAGATCACCGGGGGCATCCCGGGCACGCAGAGCTTCGCGGTCGCCTCCCATGCCACCGCGGCCGTGCAGGCCCCGACGCCGGCAGGCCACGAGAAGACGGCCGTGTTCGCCACGGCGGCGGTCGCTGCCAGCCCGGCAACCGCCGGCCATGAGAAGACCGCCGTGTTCGCGACCGGGGCGGTCGCGCCGGCAGCAGCACCTGCTGCGGCCCCGGATTTCGACAAGACATCCATCCAGCCCGCCAGCCGCGCCGCCGCGCCGGCTGGCGAGTTCGAGAAGACCGCGGTTCACCAGACCCGGGCCGCACCGCCCTCCGCGGCTGGCGGCTCGGCGGCCGCACCGGACATCGAGATCTAGCCGCGCCCCATAATGAATTACTCGTTCGTCACCAGGACCGATCCAGGCCGCGCCAGGGAAAACAATGAAGACTCCGTAGCGGTGGATGGCGACACCCACCTGTGCGTGCTGGCCGACGGCATGGGTGGGTACAACGCCGGCGAGATCGCCAGCGGCATGGCCACCGCCTTCATCAAGTCGGAGATGGCGCGCTGGCTGACCGAAGCCGGCCGCGGCGCCAAGACCAAGGAGATCCGCCGCGCGATGGAGATCTGCGTCGACAACGCGAACCGCTCCATCTTCAATGCCGCCAACTCCAATCCGCAGTACTCCGGCATGGGGACGACGTTGGTGGTCGGCGTGTTCCGCGGCACCACGCTGGTGCTCGGCCACATCGGTGACTCCCGCTGCTACCGGCTGCGCAACGGCGAGTTCGCGCAGATCACCAAGGACCACTCGCTGCTGCAGGAGCAGATCGACGCCGGCCTGATCACGCAGGAGCAGGCGGTCGGGTCCTCGATCAAGAACCTTGTCACCCGCGCACTGGGCGTCGAGGACGCCGTTCCGCTCGATCTGAGCGAGCACGAAGTCGAGGTCGGCGACTGGTACCTGATGTGCTCGGACGGCCTGTCCGACATGGTTGACGATGCGGAAATTGCAAGTATCCTCGGAGGTCCCGCGCCCATCGAGCAGAAGGCAGACAGTCTGGTGACCGCTGCCAACGACCATGGCGGGCGTGACAATATCTCGGTTTTGTTGGTTCAAGTGGACGCGACTTCGGAAAAGCGTGGGTTGATCTCCAGATTGTTAGGAAAATAGTAAGCTCATGAGTCTCTCGAATATCTGTCTCAGGAATAGGAGTCGGTCATGCCGAAAATGATCGTGTCGATCGATGGTGTCGTGATCAAGGAAGTCCAGCTGACCAAAGACCGGACAACCTTGGGCCGTCGGCCGTACAACGATGTGGTGATCGACAACCTGGCCATCAGTGGCGAGCACGCGGTGTTCCAGATGACCGGCAACGACGTTTTCATCGAGGACCTCAACAGCACCAACGGCACCTATGTGAACGGCAAGGCGGCCAAGAAGCAGCTGCTCGCCAATGGCGACACGGTCGAGGTCGGCAAGTACAAGATCAAGTTCGTCAGCGAGGCCGCCGGCGACGGATTCGAGAAGACGATGATGGTGCGTCCGGGCATGGTGCCCCCGCCGGCCCCCGCGCCGGCGATGCAGGCACCGGCCGCGGCGGCGCCGTCCGGCTATGCGCCTCCCCGCCCGGCCGCGCCGGTCGGCTCGACCGCCCAGGCGTCGATCAAGGTGCTGTCCGGCGCAGCGGCCGGGCGTGAGGTGCCACTGACCAAGGTCGTCACCACGATCGGCAAGCCCGGGGTCGCGGTGGCCGCGATCACCAAGCGCCAGCATGGCTTTGTCGTGCACCATGTCGAGGGGGCCGGCAACCCCTCGCTCAACGGTGCACCGATCGGCACCGATCCGGTCCCGCTGAAGAACGGCGACCTGATCGAGCTTGCCGGAACCCAGATGCAGTTCGTCCAAGCCTGACGGGTCGGCACCCGTACCGACGCCGTCTGCGGGTCGCCAGAGAGTCAACCAGCGGGGTGGCATGGGACAACTAATGAGGCACTGGCCTCGCATCGCCGTCACGCTGCTTCCTCTGCTCTTTGCCTTGCTCCATGCGGTGGGGGTGGTGCGCATCGGCGTGCTGGAGCGGCTGGACAACATCATCTACGACACCCGCTTGCGTGCCACGATGCCCGGCACGCTGGACGACCGGATCGTCATTGTCGACATCGACGAGAAGAGTCTGGCGGAAGTCGGGCGCTGGCCCTGGGGCCGCAACCGGCTGGCCGACCTGACCGACGAGCTGTTCGACCGCCAGAAGATTGCGATCCTCGGATTCGACGTCGTGTTCGCCGAGGCCGACGAGAGCTCCGGCCTGAAGCGCCTGAACGAGCTGGCCCAGAAGGAGCTGCGTGACCAGGGCGGCTTCGTCGATCGCCTGCGCCAGCTGCAGCCCTCGCTGGATTACGACGCGATGTTCGCCCGGGCCCTTGAGAAGCGCCCGATCGTGCTTGGCTACTACCTCACCAGCGACCGCGACGGCCGCACCTCCGGCGTGCTGCCGGCGCCGGTGATGGGCAAGGAGGCGCTGCAGGGGCGGCCGATCACGTTCACCACCTGGAACGGCTACGGCTCCAACATCGCGCAGCTCGCGAAGGCCGCGCCGGTCGCGGGGCACTTCAACCCGATCGCCGAGTCGGACGGCGTGGTCCGCTCGCTGCCGCTGATCGCCGAGTACAAGGGGCAGTACTACGAGTCGCTGTCGCTGGCGATGTTCCGGATGCTGGCCGGCTCGCCCACGGTGGCGCCCGGCTTCCCGCGCGAGCGCTTCCTGAGCCGCAACTACCAGGGGCTGGAGAGCATCCAGCTCAAGCTCGGTGCCAAGACGCTGGCGATCCCGGTGGACGAGCGGGTGGCGGCGCTGGTGCCCTTCCGCGGCTTCGGCAGCCCGAAGGGCGGCTCGTTCCGCTATGTGTCGGCGGCCGACCTGATCTCCAAGGCGCTGCCGGCCGGCAGCCTGAAGGACAAGATCGTGCTGGTGGGCACCACGGCACCCGGCCTGCAGGATCTCCGGGTCACCCCGGTCAGCGAGATCTACCCCGGGGTCGAGGCGCATGCCAACGTGATCTCCGGCCTGCTGGACGGCAACATCCTGGTCAAGCCGGACTACGCGATCGGCTACGACGTCGTCGTGCTGATGCTCGCCGGCCTGCTGCTGGCCTTCGCGCTGCCGCTGATCACCGCGACCCGCGCCGTCGTGCTGAGCATCATCGTGATCGCCGTGGTGGCCGGCCTGAATCTCTGGATGTACCTCGGCTTCGGGCTGGTGCTGCCGCTGGCCGGTGCGCTGACGATGTGTGTCACCGCCTTCGCGCTGAACATGAGCTATGGCTATTTCGTCGAAAGCCGCTCCAAGCGCGAGCTGGCGCACCTGTTCGGCACCTATGTGCCGCCGGAGCTCGTCGACGAGATGGTCAAGGACCCGGACAGCTACAGCATGGTCGCGACGAACCGCCAGATGACGGTGATGTTCTGCGACATGCGGGGCTTCACGAAGATGTCCGAGCAGATGGAGCCGCTGCAGCTTCAGGCGCTGCTCAACGAGGTCTTCAGCCGGCTGACCAGCCTGATCCGGGCCAACCGTGGCACGATCGACAAGTACATGGGCGATTGCGTGATGGCCTTCTGGGGCGCGCCGGTCGAGACCCCCGACCACGCCCATCTGGCCGTGAAGTCCGCGCTGGAGATGGCCAATGCCGTGCGTGCCATCAACGAGGAGCACCGCGCCAAGGGCATGCCGGAGATCGGCATTGGCATTGGCTGCAACACGGGTAATATGTGCGTCGGCGACATGGGCTCCAACATTCGCCGAAGCTACACCGTGATCGGTGATGCGGTGAATCTCGGTTCGCGCCTGGAGGGCCTGTCCAAGGTGTACGGCGTCGACATCGTCGTCAGTGAGTCCACCCGCAAGCTCGCCCCGGACTTCGGCTGGCAGGAGCTGGACCGGGTGCGCGTGAAGGGCAAGGACCAGGCGGTGTCGATCTTCTGGCCGGTCGCCCCGGCGAACCGGATCGGCGCCGATACCGAGGCGGAGCTCAAGACCTGGGCCAGCTTCCTGAAGTCCTACCGGGCCCAGGATTGGGACCAATGTGACGTGCTGATGTTGAACCTGCTGCGCATGAATGCCAAAAAGTTCCTGTATCACCTTTATTCGGATCGTGTAGCCTCCATGCGGCTGCTTCCATTCGATCTCGAATGGGACGGTGCCACCAATTTCGAGACGAAATAAGGGATCGCCATGAAAGTGCGTGTGTTGGGCTGTTCCGGCGCGATTGCCAAAGACTGCCGCACCACGTCCTTTCTGATCGACGGCGACATCCTGATCGATGCGGGCACCGGTGTCGGAGACCTGACACTGGACGAGATGCGCGGCGTCGACCATGTCTTCCTGACCCACTCCCACCTGGATCATGTCGCCGCACTGCCGCTGATGGTGGATGCGGTGGCCGCGCGGCGTACGAAGCCGCTGCAGATCCACGCGCTGGCCGGCACGATCAGCGCGCTCAAGGCGCACATCTTCAATGACCTGATCTGGCCGGATTTCAGCCGGATCCCGACGCCGGACGCACCCTTCATCCAGTTCAACGAGATCCAGACCGGGCAGACGCTGCAGATCAACCGCAAGCTGCTGGAGGTCCTGCCGGCGGTGCACACCGTGCCGGCAGTCGGCTACGCGATCACGGCGGGCACGGGCTGCTGGGTGTTCTCGGGCGACACCGAGCGCAACCCGGCCTTCTGGGAGCGGGTCAACCAGCTCAACGTCGCGATGCTGGTCATCGAGACTGCCTTCAGCAACCGCGAGAAGGACCTCGCCAAGCTGAGCCTGCACCTGTCACCGATGGTGCTGGCGCAGGAGCTGGACTGCATCGACAAGTCGCAGAACTTCCCGATCTACATCACGCATACCAAGCCGGCCGAGACGGACCTGATCATGGCCGAGATCCAGAAGTTCGACCAGACCTCGGTGTCCGGCCCGAACGTCACGCACGACATCCGCTGGCTGCGCGCCGGGCAGGAGTTCGACCTGTGAAGCCACCGGTCCCTCGCCCGGCAAACCGTCCGGTCTTCGCGGAGCTGCCCCGATGAACGCGGTGCTCAAGCCTGCCGGTGCGGACCGCTCGTCCGAGCAGGCCTTCTTCGAGAACCAGAAGCTCCCGCCGGAGAAGCGCGGGGTCACGTTCGAGGCGCTGTTCTACAAGCAGCTGCACAACGTCACGGCCCGCATCCACGACACCGAGAACCTCGAGCAGATCATGCTGGAGGCCAGCCAGGACATCTGCAAGCTGCTCAATGCCGACCGGCTGACGCTGTACGCCGTCAACGAGGACCGCACGGCGATCGTCTCCAAGGTCAAGACCGGCCTGAACAGCAGCCGCGACCTGAAGCTGCCGATCTCGCCGCAGAGCCTGGCCGGCTACGCCGCGTTCAGCCGGCAGCAGCTCAACCTGGCCGACGTCTATGACGACGAGGCCCTGAAGCAGATCCACCCGTCGCTGACCTTCCTGAAGGAGGTCGACAAGCGCTCCGGCTACCGTACCCGGCAGATGCTGGTCGCCCCCATCCTGGACGGCGACGTGCTGCACGGCGTGCTGCAGATCATCAACAACAAGAGCGACCAGGCTTTCGGCGCTCTGGAGGTCGAAGGCGTCGCGCAGCTGTGCAAGACGCTGGCCACCGCGATCCGGCAGCGCATGCAGCGCGCGGCCGAGGCCACCAAGCGCAAGGCCACGAAGTTCGATGGTCTGGTGGCAGACGGCGTGATCTCCGCCGCCGAGCTGGAGCAGTGCGTCACCGACGCCCGCACCGAGGGCAAGTCGGTCGAGCACATGCTGATGGCCAACTTCAAGATCCGCCCGGCGCAGATCGGCCCGTCGCTGTCGAAGTTCTTCGGCGTGCCCTACGAGCCCTTCAATGCCGGCCGGATCCGGGCCGAGGCCTTGCACGGGCCGCTCAAGCGCGACTTCATCGAGGAGCAGGGCTGGATTCCGCTGGAGGAATCCCCCGAGGGCCTGGTCATCATGTGCGTTGATCCGGAGGCGGTGCGCGGTGCCCGGGTCGTGCCGCAGGTGTTCCCGCGCATCAACAAGTTCGCCTACCGGGTCACCACGCATGTCGAGTTCCAGGAGACGCTGGGCCAGCTGTTCGGCGCCGGCGCCGAGGGCGGCACGATCGACCAGCTGCTGGCCGACATGGACGGCGGCCCGATCGACGACGGGGCGAACGACGACTCGCTGGAGTCCGCGGCGGCCGACAACGAGCTCGTCAAGTTCGTCAACAAGGTCATCATCGACGCCTACAACCAGAAGGCCTCGGACATCCACATCGAGCCGATGCCGGGCAAGTTCAAGACCGGCATCCGCTTCCGGATCGACGGCACGCTGACCCCGTACATCGAGGTGCCGGCCCATTTCCGCGCGGCCATGGTCACGCGTCTGAAGATCATGTGCGACCTCGACATCGCCGAGCGCCGCAAGCCGCAGGACGGCAAGATCAAGTTCAAGAAGTACGGGCCGCTGGACATCGAACTGCGGGTCGCGACCATCCCCACCGCCGGCGGCGTCGAGGATGTCGTGATGCGTATCCTGGCGGCCGGCGAGCCGATCCCGCTGGAAAAGCTCGGCCTGACGCCCCACAACAAGGAGCGTCTGGAGAAGACGATCACCAAGCCCTACGGCCTGTTCTATGTGTGCGGCCCGACCGGCTCCGGCAAGACCACCACGCTGCACTCGATCCTGAAGTTCCTGAACACGCCGGACACCAAGATCTGGACCGCCGAGGACCCGGTCGAAATCACGCAGAAGGGTCTGCGCCAGGTCCAGATCAACAAGAAGGCCGGCATCGACTTCGCGCTGGTCATGCGCGCCTTCCTGCGCGCCGACCCGGACATCATCATGGTCGGCGAGTCGCGCGACAAGGAAACCGTGTCCATGGGCATCGAGGCCTCGCTGACCGGCCACCTGGTGTTCTCGACGCTGCACACGAACTCAGCGCCGGAGTCCATCACCCGGCTGATGGACATGGGCATGGATCCGTTCAACTTTGCCGACGCATTGCTGGGCATCCTGGCCCAGCGCCTGGCCAAGCGCCTGTGCGACTGCAAGGAAGCCTATGTGCCGGAGGCCGAGGAGCTGCGGCTGTTCTCGGTGGAGTATGCCGAGGAGCTGCGCCACTCCAAGCCCTGGAAGGCCGACTACGAGGGCGAGCGCCTCAAGCTGATCGAAGGCTGGAAGCAGACCTATGGCCGTGAGGGCCAGCTCCATTTCTACCGGGCCGTCGGCTGCGACAAGTGCAACAAGACCGGCTACAAGGGTCGCGTCGGCCTGCACGAACTGCTGGTCGCGGAGGATCCGGTCAAGAAGCTGATCCAGGAGCGGGCCCGGGTCGCCGAGCTGTTCGCCGAGGCGGTCGAGACCGGCATGCGCACGCTGAAGATGGATGGCATGGAGAAGGTCATGATGGGGCTGACGGACATCAAGATGGTCCGCCAGGTCTGCATCAAGTGACGAAATGGCGTGACAAAAATGTCACGCCACCGCCCGGGTTTGTCACCTTCGGCGTCGTTTTTCGGCCGAATTCAGGGCTGAAGGCGGAAAAGCGGCAGTTTTGCCCCGCTTTTCAAGCTGGCACGGATGCTGCTGATAGGTCAGCTCCCGTCACCCCTCATTTCATTTCCAAGGAGTTTTCATGAAGCGTTCCATGCAAAAGGGCTTTACCCTGATCGAACTGATGATCGTGGTCGCGATCATCGGCATTCTGGCCGCCGTCGCGCTGCCGGCCTACCAGGACTACACGGTCCGCGCCAAGGTGTCGGAAGTGATTCTGGCTGCCTCTTCGGCCAAGGTGACGGTGGCTGAAGCCGCCCAGGCCAACGGCTCGATGCTCGACACCAGCATCTCGGTCGCCACCCAGGCTTCCAAGTATGTCGCGTCTGTCGGCTACAGCAGCGCCAGTTCCACCACCGGCACGATCCTGGCGATCGCCACCGGTGAACCCAAGATCACGGGTGCCGGCGTGCAGTTCGTCGGTACGCTGGCGGGCAATGGCCAGGTCAGCTGGACCTGCAGTGCCGCACCGGTCGCTGGCAGCGTGACGCTGCTGATGGACGCCAAGTACCTGCCGGCCAGCTGCAAGTAATTGACGATCTGACCCGGGCCGGAGGCCCTGGCTAGGCAAGCCCCTTCGGGGGCTTGTCCTTTTTGGGGGCCCTGCAGCCAGCCTCAGCCCCTGTTTCTCCTGGCCCGACCCTGGATCCGCATGCCAGCGAACCTCGTCCTGCCGAGCCCGGCCCGCCCAGCGGTGCTGATGTCGCCGTTCTGGTGGAGCTGCGGCGCCGTTGCCATCGGGCTGGCCTGGCTGCTTCCGAACCACTACGCACCCTGGACCACCTTTCACCTGGACGCCTGGATGGCGTTCGTGCTGTTACTGGTGTCCGGATGGGTGCTGCTGCGAACCCGGCCCGCGGCGGGCTGGAGTGCGATGTCGCTGCTGCTGTTGCTGCTTGTTGCCATGCCCGGCCTCCAGCATGCCGCCGGGCTGGTGGTGTCGGCCGGTACGGCCTGGATCAACACCGCCTACCTGCTGGGACTGTGGCTGGCCTGGGTCACTGGCGCGCAGTGGGAAGCTGCAGCGCCCGACCAGTTGCCGGACGGACTGTTCGCCGCCATCGGACTGGCCGGTTTCGTATCGGTCGGCCTGGCGCTGTACCAGGGCCTGCAGCTCGACGGGCTGGATGTCTGGGTCCTGGGTGGCGGTGCCACGCGGGCGATCGCGAATCTGGGCCAGCCGAACCAGCTGGGCACACTCTTCATCTGGGGCCTGCTGGCCGTGGGCTGGGGGCATGTCCGCGGGCGCATCGGCGGGCCGGTGGCGGTGGCCGCCGCGGCGTTCCTGCTGCTGGGGACGGCCATGACCGGCTCGCGCACCGCCTGGGTGTCGATCACGATCCTCGGCGGCGCGGGCTGGGTCTGGCGGCGTCACTGGCCGCACCCCCGTCTGCCGCGGATCCTGGCGGGCCTGGGGGCATTTTTCGTGGTCTGTGTGCTGTCGATCGGGCCCGCATTGCGCTGGGCGCTGGGCGAGGTCGGGAACGATGTTGCGGACATCGTGCGGATCTCAGGCGAAGCCCGGCCGACCGTCTGGGCGCTGTTCCTGGATGCGTCAACGCACCGACCCTGGTTCGGCTACGGCTGGGGCCAGGTCACGCCGGCCTTTCTGGATGCGGCGCTTGACCACCCCCCGCTGGGCGCCTATTTCTCGCATTCGCACAACCTGTTCCTGGACCTGGTGCTGTGGTGCGGCTGGCCGCTGGGCCTGCTGCTGTCGGTCTGCCTGCTGGCCTGGCTGCTGCGCCGCCTGTGGCGGGTGCGTTCGGCCCGGGACGCGCTGCTGGTGCTGCTGATCCTGGTCGTCGCCAACCATGCGATGCTGGAGCTGCCGCTGCACCATGCCTACTTCCTGCTGCCGGTGGGCCTGGTGGCGGGCGTGCTGGACGTGCGCATGCAGATCCGCCCGGTGCTGCAGGCCCGGCGCTGGATGCGGCCGGTGGTCCTGGCCAGCTGGCTGGCGGCCGCGGCACTGCTGGCCGGCATCGTGCGGGACTACATGCGTGTCGAGACGGCCTACCAGGGGCTGCGCTTCGAGTGGGCCAACATCAAGACACCCCCGGTCGAGCCGCCGGACGTGCTGCTTCTCACCCAGTGGCATGACATGGTCCGCATGGTCAAGTGGGACCTGCGCCAGCCGGCGAGCGACGCGGACCTGCGCTGGATGGAGCATGTGCTCGGCCTGCACCCGAACATCGGCCTGTTCCAGATCTACGCGATGGCGCTGGCCCAGCAGGGCCACCCGCAGCAGGCGGCCCGCTGGATGCGCACGATGTGCGTCTCCATGGCGGATGCGAAATGTGCCCAGGTCGCCGCCTTCTGGCGTTTCCGGGCGCGAACCGATGCAGCCCTGGCCGCGGTGCCCTGGCCCCCGCCGGTGCAAGGAGCCGCACCGTGACCGGTCTGGCTGCGTCCAGGCTTCCGTCCATTGCGCCGGCCGCCGTGGCGCTGCGGGTCCTGCTGATTGCGCCCTGGCTGTGGCCACTCGCGACCGGGCCCTCGCCGGCCCTGCTGCCCTGGCTGTTCTCGGTGGCCTGTGCAGCGGCCGCCACGCTGCTGGCGGCACGCTGGCCGCAGAGCCTGCCGGGGGCCGCGGTGCAGGCCTGGGTCTGGGCGGCCGGGCTCAGCAGCCTGATCGGCCTGCTGCAATACGCCGGCGCCAGCGCCGCCTGGGCGCCGCTGGTCAACGTGACGTCGCTGGGCGAGGCCTTCGGCAACCTGCGCCAGCGCAACCAGTTCGCGACGCTGACCAGCATCGGGCTGGCCAGCGTGCTGGCCCTGTTGGCGATGGCGCCGCATCGCGCGGCGCCGCCGCCGCCCTGGCGCCCGCCCGCCGTCCATGCGCTGGTCATGCTGATGGCATTGGCCAACGCGGCGTCCTCTTCGCGCACCGGGTTGATGCAGCTCGGGCTGCTCGTGCTGCTGGCTGCGCTGTGGGCCCCGTGGCGCCGTGCGGCGGTGCGCTCGGCCCTGTTCGCGGCCCTGCTGGCCTACGCCGCGGGTGCGGCGCTGCTGCCGCGCCTGGTGGGGCTGGACCCTTTGTCCAGCGGCATCGTCGCGCGGCTGCAGGACGGGGCGCCTTCGTGCCAGAGCCGCATCACGCTGTGGGAGAACGTGCTCTACCTGATCGCGCAGCGGCCCTGGAGCGGTTGGGGTTGGGGCGCGCTCGACGAGGCGCATTTCATGGCCGCCTACCCGGGCCCCCGCTTCTGCGACATCCTGGACAACGCGCACAACCTGCCGCTGCACCTGGCGGTGGAACTCGGCGTGCCGGTGGCCCTGCTGGTGTGCGGCCTGCTCGCGATGGCGGTCTGGCGCCAGCGGCCCTGGCGCGAGACCGACCCGTGGCGCCAGCTGGCCTGGGCGGTGCTCGCGCTGGTCGGCGTGCACAGCCTGCTGGAGTATCCGCTGTGGTACGGCCCCTTCCAGATCGCCTGCGCGCTGTCGGTCTGGCTGCTGGCAGTGCGGCTTCCGGTGGCGACCGAGCGCGCCGCCCCGCAGCCGCCTGCCACCCGGTCATCCGGCGCACCGGTCGTCGCCTCGGTGCTGGCTGGCCTGGTGCTGGTCGCCTGCGCCTACACCGCCTGGGACTACCGCCGCGCCAGCCAGATCTACCTGGCGCCGTCCGAGCGGGCCGCGGCCTACCGGGTGGACACGCTGGCGAAGCTGCAGGCGTCCTGGCTGTTCGCCCGCCAGGTCCAGTTTGCGGAGCTCACGACCACCCGCGTGACGCCCGACAACGCGGCCTACCTGCATGCGATGGCGCTGCGTCTGCTGCGCTTCTCGCCCGAGCCGCGTGTCGTGGAGAAGATCATCGACAGCGCGCTGCTGCTGGGCCTCGACGACGAGGCCCGCCTGTACCTGGATCGCCTGCAGGCCGCCTACCCGGAGGCCCACGCCGCCTGGCTCAGGGCGCGGGCCCGGCCATGAAGCTGCCCGACTTGCCGCCGTGTTTCTCCAGCAGCCGGACGGCTTGCAGGCACATGCCGCGGTCCACCGCCTTGCACATGTCGTAGATCGTGAGCAGGGCGACGTTCACCGCCGTCAGGGCCTCCATCTCGACGCCGGTCGGGCCGACCGTCTCGACGGTGGCGGTGCACACGACATGGTCCGGCAGTCCCGCCTGCGCATCCTCCAGCGCGAACTCCACCGCCACGCGGGTCAGGGCCAGCGGATGGCACAGCGGGATCAGGTCGCTGGTCTTCTTCGCGGCCTGGATGCCGGCGATGCGTGCGATGCCCAGCACGTCGCCCTTCTTCGCGTTGCCGGCGCGGATCAGCGCCAGTGTCGCGGGGAGCATCTCGATGCGCCCCTGGGCGATCGCGCGCCGGTGCGTGGCCGCCTTGGCAGCGACATCGACCATGTGGGCCTGGCCGTGGGCGTCGAAGTGCGTGAGTCCGTTCATGGGGTGTCCTGGGGCAGGGGGGTCGGCGGCCCGGCGGCACCGCACCCCGCGCAATTGGACACGGGGCTTTACGCAACATTCACCGGGCTCCGGCATCATACGGGTCTGGACGTTGCGCACGCGGTGCGCCGTCCTCCGTGCCAAGGAAACGGATCCGCCTTGAGTTCAGCCCGCCCCCGACGACAGCTGCCGCTGCGCTTGCGCGCCTGGTGCAGCCTGGCGCTGGCCGCGGCGCTGCTGGCCCAGCCGCCGGGCGCGGTCGCCGAAGGCGAGGTGGCGCCGCGGGGCCCGACAGCGTCCCGCACCGGAAGCAGCCAGCTGCCGATGCTCGGCGACGGCAGCGAACTGGGCGCCAGCGCGGAGCGCCGGCTCGGCGAGCGCATCGCGCGCGAGATCTACCGTGACCCGGACTACCTGGACGACCCGGTGCTGGTCGAGTATGTCGACGCGATCTGGCAGCCGCTGCTGGCCGCGGCCCGCGCCCGCGGCGACATCTCGGCCGAGCTCGACGAGCGCTTCGCCTGGGAGTTCATGCTGGGCCGCGACCGCACGATCAACGCGTTCGCGCTGCCGGGTGGCTACCTGGGGGTGCATCTGGGCCTGATCGGTGCCGTCGGCTCCCGCGATGAGCTGGCCGCGGTGCTCGCGCATGAGCTCAGCCATGTCAGCCAGCGCCACATCTCGCGCCTGATCAGCAAGCAGAACGCGCAGACGCCCTGGGTCATCGGCGCGATGATCCTGGGCATCCTTGCCGCCAGCAAGAGCCCGGACAGCGCAAACGCGCTGCTGGTCGGCGGGCAGGCGGTGGCGATGCAGAACCAGCTGAACTTCTCGCGCGACATGGAGCGCGAGGCTGACCGCGTCGGCTTCGGGGTGATGGCCCAGGCAGGTTTTGCGCCGCAGGGCTTCACCGGCATGTTCGACAAGCTGCAGCAGGCGGCGCGGCTCAATGACAACGGATCCTTTCCGTATCTGCGCAGCCACCCGCTGACGACCGAGCGCATTGCAGACATGCAGGCCCGCATGCCGGTGGGGGCCGCTGTTGCAGCCCTTCCGGACGCGGCGCTGGACCATGCGATGCTGGCCGCCCGCGCCCGCATCCTGTCGAACCCGGGGGTGGATGCGTTGCGCAGTGCGGTGGCCGAGGCCGGGGTTGCCAGCCTGGCCGCGCAGCCGGCAGCGCGCCAGGCCGGTGTGCTGTATGCCGCAGCGCTGGCGTCGGCACGCCTGCGCGAGTTCGTGCAGGCCCGCACGCTGCTGGACCGCCTGGCCACGCTGAGCGCGGCGGCACCCTCCGCCGCCCGTCTGGGCAGCCTGCTGGAGGCCGAGATCGCCTTGCTGGCCGGCCGGCCGGTCAGCCCGCTGCCGGGCGCCGGCCGACCGGAGCTGTTGCTCAACACGCAGATCCGGCTGCAGACCGGGCGTGCTGCCGAGGCCAGTGCACCGCTGCAGACCTGGCTGGCGCGCCATCCGCGTGACGCCAGCGCCTGGCAGGCACTCTCCAGTGTCAGCGCCGCGCTGGGGCAGCCGCTGCGGGCGATCCGGGCCGAGGCCGAGGTGCAGGTGGCCCGGCTGGACTACGGCGCCGCGCTGGACCGGCTCACGGCCGCACAGAACCTGGTCCGCCGCTCGCCGAACGGCGCCGGGCAGGACCATATCGAGGCGTCGATCATCGACACCCGCACGCGCGCGGTGCAGCTACTTGTTCGCGAACAGGCTCTCGAGCGCTGACTCGATCACGACACCGAAAACGGAATAGATCAGCGAGCCCAGCAGCGCGGACGGGAAGCCGTTCACCTTGAAGCCGTCCATGACGCCGGCGGCGGCCCAGAACATCAGCGCGTTGATGACGAACAGGAACAGGCCCAGCGTGACCAGCGTCACCGGCAGCGTCAGCACCACCAGCACCGGGCGCACGATGGTGTTCAGCAGGCCGATCACGAACGCGGCCAGCAGCGCCGCACCGAAGCCGCTGACCTGCACGCCGCTATACAGGTAGGCCACCGCCAGCAGCGCGGACGCGCTCAGAAGCCATTTCGCGATCAGTTTCATCGCGGACCAGCATACCACCGCCGCGGCCCAGCGGCTATGATGCGCCTCCCCTTGCAAGCGCCATGGCCGCGATCCACATCACCGACATCGAAGAGGCCATCAACCACTGGCGCACCCGTGCGCCGTCCGTCGATGGCTACTCGCTGGGCCCGGAGCTGCGGGCGCTGGCGGAGGTGTACGGCTGCATGGTGTACGCGCGTGCACAGGAGGTTGACGCTGCCGCGCTGCCAGACGACGCCTGGGCCGCCTGGATGGCCTGGTACGACACCACGCCCGACACGCCCTGCATCGCGATCTGCTCCACCAGCCAGGGGGATGCGGTGTGCAAGGGCTGCGGGCGCCGGTTCGATGAAGTCCAGCGCTGGACCGAGATGGATCCGGTCGAGAAGCGGGCCAGCTGGCGCCGCATCCGGCTGGAGGCCACGGCCTGGCGCTTCAACCGCTACGCCGAGCGCGCCGCGGAAGCCCGCGCCTGATCACTTCCAGGTGATCGGCTCGACCTGCACGCTGGTGCTGCCGTCGCCCAGCAGCAGCGCGCCGTCCTGCACGGTCGCCTGCAACTGCATGCTGCGCTGGGCCAGCGCGCCGAGCTGCTGCGCGCTGTCGGCGGGCAGTCGGAAAATGCGCAGGTTGCGGGGGCGGGTCAGCCGCGATTCGATGCCGCGCCACCAGACTTCGGCGGCGTGCCCGTAGCAGTACAGCACCACCTCGTCGGCCTTGCCGCAGGCCTTGGTCAGCGCCTTGTCGTCCGGCTGGCCGACCTCGATCCAGCGGCGGATCCGGCCGGTGAAATCCCGCAGCAGCACGTCCGGTTCGTCCGGGTCGGACAGGCCGGCGCCGAAGCCGAGCACCGCGTCGCCCTGGCAGACCGTCTGCAGCGTGTGCGCCTGCAGCGCCAGTGCCGCCAGGCGCACCATCATGCGTTCGTCGGTCTCGCTCGGGTGGCGCGCCAGCGTCAGCGCATGGTCGGCGTAGTAGCCGTGGTCGATGTCGGCGACCTGCAGGCTGGCTTTGAAGACCGTCGAGCGCGTGGCCATCGCGGCCTCAGACGCGGCGCGCCAGTTCGGCCGCCTTGCCGGTGTAGCTGGCCGGTGTCATCGCCAGCAGGCGGTCCCGGTCGGCCTGCGGGATGTCCAGGCCGGCGATGAAACCCTGCATCAGCTCGCGCGTCATCGGGGCGCCGCGCGTGAACTTCTTGAGCTGCTCATAGGGCTGGGCCAGGCCATGGCGCCGCATGACGGTCTGGATCGGCTCGGCCAGCACTTCCCAGGAGGCGTCCAGGTCGGCCGCCAGGGCCGGCTCGTTGAGCTCCAGCTTGCCGAGCCCGGTGGACAGCGACTCGTAGGCCAGCACCGCATACCCCAGCGCCACCCCCATGTTGCGCAGCACGGTGGAGTCGGTCAGGTCGCGCTGCCAGCGGCTGATCGGCAGCTTCTCGCTGAGGTGGCGCAGCAGCGCATTGGCCAGGCCCAGGTTGCCCTCGGCGTTCTCGAAGTCGATCGGGTTGACCTTGTGCGGCATCGTGCTGGAGCCGACCTCGCCCTCGCGCAGCTTCTGCTTGAAGTAGCCCAGGCTGACATAACCCCAGACGTCCCGCGAGAAGTCGATCAGGATCGTGTTGGCGCGCGCCACCGCATCGAACAGCTCGGCCATGTAGTCATGCGGCTCGATCTGGATGCTGAAGGGCTGGAAGTGCAGGCCCAGACCCCAGGGCGCGACGCCGGATTCCGCCGATGCCTCGGGCGTCTCGACGACGCGGCGGCTGAAGGCCTCCCAGTCGAAGTCCGGCCAGGCCGCCAGGTGGGCGTTGTAGTTGCCCACGGCGCCGTTCATCTTGGCCAGGATCCGCACGCCGGCAATCCGGTCGCAGGCGGCCTGCAGCCGCACAACGACATTGGCGATCTCCTTGCCGACCGTCGTGGGGCTGGCGGTCTGGCCATGGGTGCGGCTGAGCATCGGCACGTCGGCATGCGCGCGCGCCATGTCGCGCAGCTTCAGCAGCAGCCGGTCCAGACCCGGCAGCACGACCACGTCGCGGGCGGAGCGCAACTGCAGCGCATGGCTGGTGTTGTTGATGTCCTCGCTGGTGCAGGCGAAGTGCACGAACTCCGTCGCCTTGAGCAGCTCCGGACGCGACTCGAACTTGGACTTGATCCAGTATTCGACCGCCTTGACGTCGTGGTTGGTGGTCTTCTCGATCTGCTTGATGGCCAGCGCGTCGGCCTCGGAGAAATTGCGCACCAGGTTCAGCAAGTAAGTGCGAGCACCCGAAGAAAGCGGCTTGAACTCGGGGAACCCGGCGTCGCTGAGGTGCACGAACCAGGCGACCTCCACCTGCACGCGCCGGTGCATGTAGCCCTGCTCGCTCATCAGGGGGCGCAGGGGTGCCAGCTTGCCGGCGTAGCGGCCGTCCAGCGGCGAAAGGGCGGAAATCGAGGCGAAGGACATCGGCGGATTGTAGGTCTGCGCACATCCCCCGAATGGAGGCATGCAGCCCGAAAAACCTGTGGCTAGAATGGGTTGACACGGCAAACTGATGCAACCCATGAAACTCATTGGATCCACGACCAGTCCCTATGTGCGCAAGGTACGGGTCGTCATGGCCGAGAAAAAGCTGGATTACCAATTTGTGACCGAGAACGTCTGGGCCGCCGACACCCGCATCGGCGAGTCCAATCCGCTGGGCAAGGTCCCCTGTCTCGTCATGGACGGCGCCGAGGCCCTGTTCGATTCGCGCGTCATCGTGGAGTACCTCGACACGCTGTCCCCGGTGGGCAAGCTGATCCCCGGGCTGGGCCGTGAGCGCGCCGAGGTCAAGACCTGGGAAGCGCTTGCCGACGGCATTCTGGACGCCGCCTTGCTGGCGCGCATGGAGGCCACCTGGGAGCACCGCACTGCCGCCGAGCGCAGTCAGGCCTGGATCGACCGCCAACTCGGCAAGATCAACGCCAGCCTCAAGGCCATGGCCAAGGGCCTGGGTGACAAGCCCTTCTGCTCCGGCATCCACATGAGCCTGGCCGACATCGCGGTCGGCTGTGCGCTGGGTTACCTGGAGTTCCGCTTCCCGCAGATCGGCTGGCGTGCCGACCATCCGAACCTGGCCCGATTGCAGGACAAGCTGATGCAGCGGCCCAGCTTCGCCGACACCGTGCCGGCCTGAGGGCCCGGCCCCGCGCCCTTCACGCGCCGGTGATGCGGCGCACCAGCCGGAAGTACACGCTGATCGGCAGCAGCTCCAGCGCCTTGAGCCACAGCGAGAAGCGCCGCGGGAAATGGATCTCGAAGCGCCCCTGCGCCCAGCCCTCCAGGATCGCGCTGGCCGCCTCGTGGGGCTGCATCAGCGCCGGCATGTGGAACTGGTTCTGCGCGGTCAGCGGCGTCTCGACGAATCCCGGGTTGATGATCGACACGCCGACGCCGCGCGGGTGCAGGTCGAGGTACAGCGTCTGTGCCAGATGGATCAGCGCCGCCTTGGTCGGCCCGTAGGCCAGGCTCAGCGGCAGGCCCCGGTAGCCCGCGACGCTGCCCACCAGGCTCACGAAGGCGTCGCCGCGGGTGGTCTCCAGCAGATGCGGCAGCACCGCTTCCAGCAGGTGCAGTGCGCCGGCATAGTTCACCTGAAGATGTTGCTGCAGTTCGGCCATGTTCAGCGCGTCGGCCCGCATCGGCCGGTAGTGGCCGGCGCAGTAGACCATGCCGTCCAGCCGGCCCAGCGCCAGCACCTGCGCCGTCGCGTCCGCCACCGCCTGGCGGTCGGTGGTGTCCAGCGGCAGCGCGATGGCGCCGGGGTGCGTGGCCACGAAGGCCTGCAGGGCGTCGGCCTTGCGTGCCGACACGATGACACGGGCGCCCCGCGCATGCAGCATCGAGGCGGTGGCCTGTCCGATGCCGGTCGAGGCTCCGACCATCCAGACGGTCTTGGCGCGCCAGTCGCGCAGAGGGGTGTTCAGGGGCATGGGGATCCTGGTCAGAGGAGGTCAGCGTTTGCGGAAGGACAGCGTCACGTCGCCCAGATGGATGCCGAACTTGGACATCCGGGCCCGGTTGAGCATCACGCGTTCGTCGACCAGATACATCCAGTCGTCGAACTGGACCTCGTAGACGGTGCCGTCCACCGGAAGGGCCAGCGTGTAGGTCCAGTGCAGCGCATTGCCGCTCTGGCGACCTTGCGCCACGCCCACCACGTCGTCGGCCCGACCGGTGTAGTGGCCCTCGGCCAGCCGGGTCAGGCGCCAGACACGGCGCTCCTGCCGCCCGTCGGAATAGGTGAAGCGCTCTTCCAGCTCGCCATCGTCGCCCTGCCAGCGGCACTCCATCAGCACCGTGAAGCGCCGCTGCACGGTGCCGGAGCGGTCGGTGAACACGCCGTGCGCGTCCAGCGTGCCGTTGAAGTACTGGCGCAGGTCCAGCACCGGCTTCTCGTTGCGGTAGTGGTCGATCTGCTGCGACGCGCAGCCGCCCAGGCTGGCGGCGAGAAGCATCGCGGTGGAGGTGGCGGCCGTGCGGGCCAGCAGTTGGCGGCGGTTCATGGAGTGGCGAAGGCCCGCGCGGGACGGACCAGGAGCAGATGGAGGGCGGCGCCGGCGAGCAGCTTCAGCCCGCACGGCAGCAGGCAGTAGGCGATGGTCAGGGCCTGCAGCGCGGCAGCGTCCCGTGCACCCGGCGCATAACCGAACCAGCCCAGCAGCGGCAGCGCCAGGCCGGCGGCCAGCGCCAGGTTGAGCTTGGCCGCGAAGTTCCACCAGCCGAAGTAGGCGCCCTCGGCGCGCCCCCGGTCGCCGGCCTGCGCGATCACGCCGGCCAGCAGCGCCCCCGGCAGCGCCAGATCGGAGCCCAGCGCCAGGCCGGACAGCGCGCACACCACCAGGAAGGCCGCCGTGTCGCCAGCGCCCAGCAGTGCGGCGCCGACAAAGGCGCACACCGCCATCACGATGCCCAGCAGCCAGCTGCGCGCCAGCCCGATGCGGGCCACCAGCTGCAGCCAGGCCGGGATCGACACGGCAGCGCACAGGAAGTACACCGCCAGCGATGCCGACTCGATGGCAGGACCGGCCTGCAGCCGGTCCTGCACAAAGAACAGCACCAGCGTGGCCGGCACCGCGCTGGCAATGCCGTTGAGCACGAACACGCCGAGCAGCCGGCGGAAGGCGGACTGGCGCCAGGGGTGCCAAAGGTCCGCAGTGTCCTGCGGGCCCCCAGCGGTTGGCCGCGGCGCGCGGCGCCAGGCCAGCCACCCGGCGACCAGCGCGACACAGAAGACCGCCAGCGTCGCGCCCATCCCGGCCAGCGCCGGCAGCATCGAGGCCAGCACCACGCCGGCCAGCCCGAGCCCCTCGCGCCAGGCGACCACGCGGCTGCGGTAAGCCTCCGTGCCACCCAGCATCGCGCCCCAGGACTGGTGCGCCACGCTCAGCAGGCTGTAGGCCGCGTAGGTGAGCACCAGCACGCCGGCGACCCAGGCCAGCAGCGCGGTCGTGCCCTGCACCGCCGGAAAGAAGAGCAGGCCGAAGCCGGCCGCCAGCAGCACCGCAGCCACCGCCCCGGCGCGCAGCACCGCATTGGCCGAGCGGGCAAACAGGCGGTCGCAGGCGCGCCCGATCACCGGGTCGATGCAGGCGTCCAGCAGTCGAGCCGCCAGCAGCACGCCGCCCAGCGCAGCCAGCGGCACGCCGAACTCGCGGGCATAGTGGTTGGGCAGCACGACGTACAGCGGCAATGCGACGAAGGCCAGCGGCAGGCCCAGCAGCCCGTAGCGCCATCCCTGCGCCAGCGGCAGCACCTGCGGCGGATCGGTGGCGGCAGAGGCCATCAGCGGGTCGCCAGCTG
>JAEUOX010000276.1 GCA_016790475.1 Rhodoferax sp.
TCGATAACGCCGTCGTAGCTGGCCGTCCGGCCGCTGATCGCCATGTCGAAGGACTGCTCCTCCGGGTTGCTGGAGCGGTCCACCAGCACGATCTCCATCGTGATGCGCCGGTGCTGTGCCATGAACGCAACAAACGCCTGGCCCAGGCGCACCGTGGTCAGCGTGGTGGGCGCCATTACGCGGATGTGGCCCTCGATCTTGCGGTCGTCGCGCTGCACGCTGCGGGCCAGGTCATCGAAGCCGGCCAGCAGGCCGGAGGCGCGCTCGCGCAGCTGGATGCCGGATTCGGTGATGACGACGCGCCGCGTGGAGCGCTCGAACAGCCGGGTGTCCATGGCCTGCTCCAGCTGGGCGATGCGCTTGGCCACGACCGAGGGGACCACATTCAACCGCTTGGCGGCATCCGTGAAGCCCCCGCTTTGCGCGACGACCAGGAAGGTCCGGAGGTTGGTGAGGGTGTCCATCGTGGCGAAGGATTCTGGCATGTGCGGCTGCGGCACCGTGGCGCGCAGCGCCTGCCTCATTTTCCAGAGATACTGCAGGACCTCGGGGTCGCGGGGACTCCCGTTCGTTAACTGCAGGCCAATCGATGACCGTAACCCTCCATGCTCTTCTGGCGACTGGCGCCGATGCAGCGCCCGCGCTGAGCGCACCGGATCGCCCGGCGCTGGACTTTGCCGGTCTGCGGGCACTGGTCCGCCAGACCGTGGCCTCGTTGAATGCCATGGGTATCGGGCGCAATGACCGCGTCGCGATCGTGCTGGCCAACGGGCCCGAGATGGCCGCGTGCTTCATCGCCTGTGCCAGCGGCGTGACGAGCGCGCCGCTGAACCCGGCCTACCGCGCCGAAGAGTTCGAGTTCTACCTGTCGGACCTGCATGCCCGCGCGCTGATCGTCGAGCAGGACAGCACCTCGCCGGCCATCGAGGTGGCGCAGCGGCTGGGTGTGCGGCTGGTCGATCTGGTCCGCCAGCCCGGCGCACCGGCGGGCCGCTTCACGCTGGTGCCCCGCGACGGGCAGGCCAGCACGCCGGCCGCCCACGCGGGCATGGCCGAGCCGAGCGACGTGTCGATGGTGCTGCACACCTCCGGCACCACCTCCCGGCCCAAGATCGTGCCGCTGTCCCAGGGCAACCTGGTGGCCTCGGCACTGCACATCGGCCGCACGCTGCAGTTCGTGCCGTCCGACTGCGGCCTGAACATCATGCCGCTGTTCCATATCCATGGGCTGATCGCCGGGGTGCTGGCGCCGCTGGCGGCGGGCTCGCAGGTGTTCTGCACACCCGGCTTCAATGCGCTGAAGTTCTTCGGCTGGATGGACCAGGCCAAGCCGACCTGGTTCACCGCCGTGCCGACGATGCACCAGGCCATCCTGTCCCGGGCCGGCAAGAACGCGGACGTCATTGCGCGGCACCCGCTGCGCTTCCTGCGGTCCTCGTCGTCCTCGATGCCGCCGCAGGTCATCAAGGAGGTCGAGGAGGTCTTCGGCGCGCCGCTGATCGAAAGCTACGGCATGACCGAAGCCACGCACCAGATGGCCTCCAACCCCTTGCCGCCGGCGGCCCGCAAGCCGGGCAGCGTCGGCAAGGCGGCCGGGCCCGAGGTCGCCATCCTGGGCGAAGACGGCCAGCTGCTGCCGGCCGGCGAGGTGGGCGAGATCGTCATCCGCGGCCCGAACGTGACGC
>JAEUOX010000321.1 GCA_016790475.1 Rhodoferax sp.
GAGTGGGACGTATCACTCTCGGATATCCAGTTACAACAGTGCTATTTCACAGCGTTTTGGACGCTGGTGGCCCAGGGGAAGCCGAAAAGCGCCGGGGCAAAGTTCAACTTGTAATGCCAACTGCAACCTGGATAGAGTTTGCGACTTTGCTTAGGCGAATGACTGTCGAGGGTAGCGCGCAGATGGAGCAATTTCACGCCTTCCATGGCGCCCAGTTGCGCGAGGTATCCGACCAACTTGTGCGGGGAAATGGCAATCCAGTTGAACAGGCGACTGATGCGCCAGCGGAGCCCCCCAAACGAATAGGTAAGAGACTGAAGAAATAAGTACTTCTTCCGTCACTTGAAACGCCCGCTATCTGCGGGCTTTCTGCTTTTTGGGGGCTTGCCGGTGGTGCAAAACCCCGTACCGCTGGCTACAAGGTGGCTACATGGTCCACAAAAGGAAAAACCCCGCTATCTTTTGGATAGCAGGGTTTCCTTAGTTTACTTGGGGTGGCTGATGGGACTCGAACCCACGACGACAGGAATCACAATCCTGGACTCTACCAACTGAGCTACAGCCACCGTAGAGCGCGAATTATATGCCGGCGCGTCAGCGTGAAGGCGCAGCCGCGCCATCGCTTCCGGTGGCGGGCGCCTGCGGCACCATGATCCGGGCCTTGAAGCGCTCCTTGAGCATGGCGTAGTACGCCTGGTTCTCGGCACTGGCCCACACCTGGGCGAGCTGCTCACGGGCCTGCTTGGCCGCCGCCGCATCCGGTGCCGTGCGGCTCACGATGCGGTTCACCTTGACCACGGCATAGCCCTGGGACCCGAGGTCCACACCGACCAGCGCCGGCAGCGCCTGCGGGTCGGCATGCAGCGCGGCGTTCAACACCAGCGGATGCAGCGTCTGGGCCTGCTCACGCGACACGATGGAGGGGCTGCCCGGCATCTCCGCGGGCTTCGCCTTCCACGCAGCCAGGCGCGCCTCGCCTTCCTTGCGGGCCAGCTCGGCCGCCCGGGCCGCCACCAGCTTCTCGCGCACGGCACCGCGCACCTCCGCGAACGGCAGCGTGCGGGCCGGCGCGTGCTGGGTCACCCGGCCGGAGACCAACTGGCTCGGACCGGTTTCCACCGCTTCGGTGTTGCGCTTCTTCTGGATCGCGTCGTCGCCGAAGAGCGCCGTCAGGAACTTGCCATTGGCCAGCGCGCCGGTGGTCCCGCTGGCCGGGGTCCGCAGCACGCCGGTGGCTGCCCGGATCTCAAGCTTGAGCTTGTCCGCCACCGGCTTGAGCGTGTCCGGCTGCTCGTAGACACCATTCGTGAATGCTTCCGCCGACTCCGCGAACTTGCGTTGTGCCTGCTGCGCCTTGAGCTCGGACTCCAGATTGGCGCGGACCTCCTCGAATGAGCGCTGCTTCGGCGCCTTGATGTCTGTCAGCTGGATGATGTGGAAGCCGAAGTCGGACTCGACGACATCGCTGATGTCGCCCTTCTTCATCGCGAAGACGGCGTCCTCGAAGGGTTTGACCATCGCACCACGCGCGAAGAAGTCCAGATCGCCACCGGACGCAGCGGACCCCTGGTCCTGCGAGTTCTTGCGCGCGAGTTCGGCAAACTCCTGGGGCGCCTTGCGGGCCTGCGCCAGCAATTCCTGGGCGCGGGCCCGGGCCTTGTCCCGATCGGCCGCCGGCGCGGATTTGGGCGCATTGATCAGGATATGGCTGGCCCGGCGCTCCTCATTGCCGCTGAGCCGGGCCGCATTCTGCGTGTAGTAGTCCTTCAGGTCCGCTTCGTTCAGCGTGATGGAGCGCTTGATCGCCTCCAGGTCGAGCACGAGGTACTCGATGTTGACCGACTCCGGCGCCTGGAACTCGCGGGTGTGGGCCTTGTAGTAGGCCTCCAGCTCATCGTCGCCCGGATTGACCTTCGAGGCGAAGTCGGCTGCCGGCAGGTTGGCGATCTGCACCTCGCGCTTTTCGAAGAAGGCACCCAGTGCCACATCCGCCACGGCCGGTGAGAGCAGCACCGTGCCAACGACACCCTGCTCCACCTGCCGCAGCGAGAGATCGCGGCGGACACGGGCCTCGAAACCCTCCGGTGTCAGCCCCTGGCTCGCGACCAGCTGGCGGTAGCGCTCCACGTCCAGCGACCCGTCCGGCTTGCGCAGGGAGGCGATCGTCGGGTTCTGTTGCAGTTCGCGCGCCAGCCGCGCATCACTGGTGACCAGATGCAGGGTGTCCGCCGCCTCTGCCAGCACCCGCTCACGGACCAGGCGCTCCAGCGACGCGAGACGGGCCTGGGGGGAGTCCAGCAGCTTGACGTCGACGTTCGGCGCGGAGGCCTGGATGCGCTCCATCTCGGACTTGTGGGTGAAATCCCACTCTGCCTGCGTGATGTCACGGCTGCCCACGCGCGCCACCGGACTCTGCTTCTCGTTGAAGCGCTGGTATCCGTCGATACCCACCAGCACGAATGCCGGGATGATCAGCAAGAACATCAGGAACATCAGGATCTTGGTGTGCTTGCGGACATAGTCGAACATGCGCGGACTCTCCATCAACGAAAAAGAAAAAGGCGAACACGCTTGTTCGCCTTTGCCGGGTGGTGGGTGCTGACGGGCTCGAACCGCCGACCTACGCCTTGTAAGGGCGCCGCTCTACCAACTGAGCTAAGCACCCCACCGAAACCGCGAGTCTCAGTTCAGGGCATCCTTCAATGCCTTGCCGGGACGGAACTTGGGGACCTTGGCGGGCTTGATTTTAATCGCGGCGCCGGTACGGGGGTTGCGCCCGACACGGGAAGCCCTCTTGCCGACGGCGAATGTCCCGAAGCCGACGAGGGATACCGTGCCACCCTTGCGCAGGGTGCTCTTGACGGCACCGATGGTGGCATCCAGCGCGCGGGTGGCTGCGGCCTTGGAGATATCAGCCTGGGTGGCAATGTGTTCGATCAGATCGGACTTGTTCACGGATAACCTCTTCAGGGGTCGATGCACGCCGCGGCGGGGGGGCCGGGCGGCGAATTCTAGTCGGAATCGCCCTGACGGCCGCCATGGCGATCGGACGTTCCGGGCGTCAGATCAGGCCTGCGATGGCCTTCCCGACATCTGCAGTGCGGGCCGTTCCGCCGATGTCCGGGGTCCGCGGCGCACCGCTGCCCGGTTGGAGCATCCGCTCGATCGCCCCGAGCACCGCATCATGCGCCGCCCGGTGGCCGAGGAAATCCAGCATCATCGCGCCACACCAGATCTGCCCGATCGGATTGGCGATCTGCCGCCCGGCGATATCCGGTGCCGAACCGTGCACCGGTTCGAACAGCGAGGGATGGCGGCGGTCCGGGTTGAGATTCGCGCTCGGTGCAATGCCGATCGTCCCGGTGCAGGCGGGCCCCAGGTCGCTGAGGATGTCCCCGAACAGGTTGCTCGCGACGACCACGTCGAAATGGTCCGGGCGTTGGACGAAATGCGCGGTCAGGATGTCGATGTGGAACTTGTCGACCTGCACGTCCGGATAGCGGGCGGCCATCTCCGCCACCCGCTCATCCCAGTACGGCATCGTGATCGCGATGCCGTTGGACTTGGTCGCACTGGTGAGGTGCCGCTTCGGACGCTGGCGCGCCAGTTCGAACGCGAACCGCAGCACGCGATCGACACCCACGCGGGACATGACCGTCTCCTGCATGACGATCTCGCGTTCCGTACCCGGGTACATCCGGCCGCCGATGCTCGAATACTCGCCCTCGGTGTTCTCGCGCACGATCATCATGTCGATCTCGCCGGGCTGCCGCGGACTCCCGTCGCGGCGCACGACCGGCGCCGTGATGCCCGGCATCAGGCGGGCCGGCCGCAGGTTGACGTACTGGTCGAACTCACGACGGAACAGCAGCAGGGAGCCCCACAGCGAGACATGGTCCGGAATCTTCTCCGGCCAGCCCACGGCCCCGAAGTAGATCGCGTCGTGGCCTCCGATCAGGTCCTTCCAGTTGTCCGGCAGCATCTTCCCGTGCCGCTCGTAGTAGTCCCAGCTGGAAAAGTCGAAATGGTCGAACTGCAGGGGAATGCCGAAGCGGCTGGCAGCTGCCTGTACGGCGCGCAGGCCTTCCGGCATCACTTCCTTGCCGATGCCGTCTCCGGCGATGACGGCGATACGTTGTGTGGTCATGGTTGGGGGCTCCTGGGGGCGCCGCCGATCCGGAACGACCTCCGGCCTCGTGCAGCCCCGCTATTTTGGCGTGCGGACAACCAGGCTGACACCGAAGGCCGTCAGCGCCGTGCCCGCCAGCGTCGCCGCCGTGATCGGCTCCTGGAACAGCAGCCAGGCCATCAGCGCGGTACAGGGCGGAACCAGGTACAGCAGGCTCGTCACCGCCGTCGCGGCGCCACGCTGGATCAGCAGGTACAGCAGCGAACTGCCGCCCAGCGTGAGCGCCAGCACGGACCAGGCCATGGCGCCGATCAGCTGGGGGGTCCAGTGCATCGACTCGGGCTCCAGCACAGCCACCGGCAGGGTCACCAGCAGCGCTGCGCCAAGTTGCACCACATTGGCTGTCCGGACATCGCAGGGCCCGACATGGCGCTTCTGGTACAGCGTGCCGGTGGTGATGGACAGCAGTGCGCCGACCACCCACAACAGGTTCCACACGTCGACATGGTCATTCGGATGCGGCGTGGCGAGCTTGCCGGACACCACGAGCAGCAGGCCGGCGAACCCGGCCAGCAGCCCGACCCACTGGCGGGCGCTGACCCGGCCGCCCGTTGCCGACAGCCACACCGCTGTCAAGACCGGCTGCAGCCCGACGATCAGCGCCGACACGCCGGAACCCATGCCACCCTTCACGGCAGCCCAGACACCCCCCAGGTACCAGGCGTGCATCAGCACGCCGCTGACACCCAGATGGATCCACTGCCGGCCGCCGACAGGCCAGCGCACGCCGGCCAGCTGGATCCAGACCAGGAAGCACAGCATCGACAGGCCGAACCGCACGGCCAGGAACTTGAACGGAGGCGCATGCGGCATGCCGTAGCGCGCCACGATGAATCCGGTGCTCCAGATCAGCACAAAGATGGCCGGAATCGCCCGCACCCAGGGCCCGGGGGATGCCTGGGCACTCATTTGACGCGCGCCCGAATCTCCGGAATCGCCTTCTGCATGTAGTACACCATCGACACCACGGTCAGGACCGCCGCGATCCAGATCAGCACGGTGCCCCACAGGCGGGTGTCGATCAGGCCGAACAACCGGCCGTCATACAGCAGGAACGGAATCGCCACCATCTGGCCGACGGTCTTCAGCTTGCCGATCATGTGCACCGCGACGCTGCGTGCGGCGCCGATCTGGGCCATCCATTCCCGCAGCGCGGAGATCGCGATCTCGCGACCAATGATGATCAGACCGACGAACACATCGGCGCGGTTGAGGTGGACCAGCACCAGCAGCGAGGCGCACACCAGGAACTTGTCGGCGACAGGGTCCAGGAAGGCGCCGAAGGAAGACGTCTGGTTGAGCTTGCGGGCCAGATAGCCGTCCAGCCAGTCCGTGGCGGCGAACAGCACGAACATCACGGTGGCGATGAGGTTCTTGTCCGCCATGCCGGCCAGCCCGGCCGGCAGGTAGAACACCCCGACGATCAGTGGGATCGCGATGATGCGCGTCCAGGTCATCAGGGTCGGGATCGTCCAGAACATCCGGGGATTGTGGCACGCGCCAAGCGGCCGGAACCGGACGGACCGCGGGGTTTGGCGTCAATGCAACGCGCGATAGATGTCCTCCGCCAGCTCCCGCGAAATGCCCTCGACGGTCGCCAGATCGGCCGCGCTGGCCAGCGCCACGCCACGCACGCCACCGAAGCGCTGCAGCAGCCGGGCCCGGCGCTTGGGGCCGACACCCGGGATCTCCTCGAGCTGGCCCCCCCCGACGCGGACCCGGGCCCGCTTGGCCCGCATCCCGGTGATCGCGAAGCGGTGGGCCTCGTCGCGCACCTGGGCGACCAGCATCAAGGCCGCCGAATCCCGACCGAGGTAGACCTTGTCCCGGCCATCGGCAAACACCAGTTCCTCCAGACCGACCTTGCGGCCCTCGCCCTTCTCGACGCCGACGATGAGCGACAGGTCCAGCCCCAGCAACGCGAACACCTCCCGCGCCATCGCGACCTGGCCCTTGCCGCCGTCCACCAGCACCAGGTCCGGCATGCGGGCAGTGACAGTGGCGCCGGCCCCTGTGTCACCTGGCTCCCGCAGCGCCTCCGCCACCTTGCTGTAGCGCCGCGTCAGCACCTGGCGCATCGCTGCGTAGTCATCGCCTGGAGTGATGCCCTCGATCGTGTAGCGGCGGTATTGCGCAGACTGCATCCCGTGGTTCTGGAACACCACGCAGGACGCCTGCGTCGCCTCGCCGGCCGTGTGCGAGATGTCGAAGCACTCGATGCGCAGTTGATCCAGATCGTCGATGGCCAGGTCCAGGGCTTGCGCCAGCGCCCGGGTCCGCGCCTTCTGGGACCCCTCCTCGGCCAGCAGCCGCGTCAGTTGCAGGGCGGCATTGGTCTGGGCCATCTCCAGCCACACCCGGCGCTGTTCGCGAGGCTGGTGCACCGCGCTGACCCGCTGGCCGGTCTGCGCCGAGAGGACCTCCAGAAGCGACGGGCGTACCGGCACGCTCACGACCAGGCTGGGCGGCGCCGGGACCTCCAGGTAGTGCTGGGCCACGAAGGCTTCGAGCACCTGGGCCTCGATCGATGCGGCTTCCGGTGCCTCTGCGTCGTCCTCCTGCCATCCGGTGGCCTCGTCGACGTGGGCCGGAAAATACGGCCGGTCCCCCAGATGCCGCCCGCCGCGCACCATCGCCAGGTTGACGCAGGCACGGCCGCCCTCCACCTTGACGGCCAGCACATCGACATCGCGGTCCGACACGTTGTCCACCGACTGCTGATGCAGCACGCTGGACAGGGCAGCGACCTGGTCCCGCAACTCCGCCGCCTGCTCGAACTCCAGCCGCTCCGAATGGGTCAGCATCCGGGCCTCCAGTTGCGCCAGCACGTCGCCGGCATCGCCGCGCAGGAAGCGCTCGGCATTCGCCACGTCCTGGGCGTAGGAAGCGGGATCGATCAGGCCCACGCAGGGTCCGGAACACCGCTTGATCTGGTAGAGCAGGCACGGGCGCGAGCGGTTGTTGAACACCGGGTCCTCGCAGGTCCGCAACCGGAACAGCTTCTGCATCAGCAGGATCGCCTCCTTCACGGCCCAGGCACTCGGGTACGGCCCGAAATAGCGGTGCTTCTTCTCGACGGCGCCGCGGTAATAGGAAACCCGCGGGAATCCCGTTGCCAGCGGACGGGACGGCCCAGCGGCCGATGCCGGCGTGTCCGGCTGCTTCGGCGTCCCGGCCCCGCCCGCCTGGCCACTGAGCTTCAGGAACGGGTAGCTCTTGTCGTCACGGAACAGGATGTTGTAGCGCGGCGCCAGCGTCTTGATCAGGTTGTTTTCCAGCAGGAGCGCCTCCGCCTCGGAGCGCACCACCGTGGTCTGCAGGGACGCAATGCGGCCCACCATGTGCCCGATGCGTGTCGCGCCATGCCGGATCCGGAAATAGCTGGATACCCGCTTCTTCAGGTTGATGGCCTTGCCGACATACAGCACCGCACCCTGTCCGTCCAGGAACCGGTAGACCCCCGGCAAGGGCGGCAATGCGGCCACCTCGCGCAGCAGCGCCTCCGAATGGGAGGCCGGGGGATCGGCGGCGATGTCCGGGTCGGCAGCCGGATCGGTCGGCGGGGGAGCGATGGCGTCCGGCCCGGTGCGGTCGTTGGAGCGTCTCTTCATGGCGCGATATTGTGGACAATCCCGGGCATGGCCGCGCTGCGATCCTGGGACATCTTCTGCCGCGTGATCGACAACCTGGGCGACATCGGCGTGTGCTGGCGGCTGTCCGCCGAACTGGCCAGCCGGGGGCAGCGCGTGCGGCTGTGGGTCGATGATCCCTCGCCCTTGTCCTCCATGGCTCCAGGCGCCCTGGAAGGACGCTGGCCGGGGGTGCGTGTCCTGCCCTGGTCGCGGTCTGCGGATCCGTCCGTGCTCACCGGCCTGGAGCCGGCGGATGTCTGGGTCGAGGGCTTCGGATGCGAGCCGGAACCCGCCTTCGTCGCGCACCGCTTCGGCGGCATGGGCCGCTCTTGGGCCCCCCCGCCACCGGTCTGGATCAACCTGGAGTACCTGTCTGCGGAGCGCTTTGCCGAGCGATGCCACGGCCTGCCCTCCCCGCTGGGCCAAGGTCCCGCCAAGGGCCATGTCCGCTGGTTCTTCTACCCGGGGTTGACAGCCGCGACCGGCGGCCTGCTGCGGGAGACCGATCTTGCGGCGCGTCGGGCCGCCTTCGACAGGGCCGCCTGGCTGGCACGCTGGAACATCCGCCTGGCAGGCGAACAGGTGGTGTCGATGTTTTGCTACGAGCCGGCCGGGTTGGGGCCATGGATGCGCGAACGTTCCCAGGATGCCCGCCCCACCTTGCTGCTCGTACCGTCCGGGCGCGCCAGCGCTGCAGTGCGCTCCCACCTGGGCGGGAGCGCCCGTGCGACGGAGGGCTCGCCGGGCCGCCACACCGAGGGGAGTTTGAGCATCGTTTTCCTGCCGCCGTTGACCCAGCCGGACTTCGACCACCTGCTGTGGGCCTGCGACGCCAACTTCGTCCGCGGCGAGGACTCCCTGGTGCGCGCCCTCTGGGCGGGCAAACCCTTTGTGTGGCAGATCTATCCCCAATCCGATCAGGCCCACCAGGGCAAGCTGGCAGCGATGCTGGATGCCTGGGCGGCCCCCGCATCCTGGCGTGAATTCCATCGAGCCTGGAACGGTCTGACGGACGGGAACGGCGCACGCTGGGAACCGGACCGCTGGGCGCCTGCGGTGGAATCGGTGCGAAGCGGGCTGGAAGCCCAGCCCGACCTGTGTCAAAGACTGTGCGCGTTTGTCGACCGCGCCTTTGCCGCCTCCGGATCCGGCGGGAAACAAAGCTAAAATGCCGGGCTTTGCGGGGCGTTGCTGGCCGCCGGGGCCGGCTCGCAACGTTACCCCGCGGGCACAGGCCTCGGGCTCCGAGGCCACCGTCCACGCTCCCTGCGCCCCGCCTTTACTGGAAACACCTTATGAAAATCGCACAAGAAATCCGCGCCGGCAACGTCATCATGCATGGCAAAGACCCGATGGTCGTGCTCAAGACCGAATACAGCCGCGGGGGCCGCAACTCCGCGACCGTGCGCATGAAGCTCAAGAGCCTGCTGAACAACTTCGGCACCGAAGTCGTGTTCAAGGCTGACGACAAGATGGACCAGATCATCCTGGACAAGAAGGAGTGCACCTACTCCTACTTTGCCGATCCGATGTATGTCTGCATGGACCAGGAGTACAACCAGTACGAGGTCGAGTCCGAGAACATGGGCGACACGCTGAACTACCTGGAAGACGGCATGCCGCTGGAAGTGGTCTTCTACGAAGGCAAGGCGATCTCCGTCGAGCTGCCGACCAGTGTCGAGCGAGAGATCACCTGGACCGAGCCCGCAGTGAAGGGCGATACGTCCGGCAAGGTGCTCAAGCCCGCCAAGATCGCCACCGGCTTCGAGATTGGCGTGCCGATCTTTGTTGCGCAGGGCGACCGGGTCGAGATCGACACCCGCACAGGCGAGTACCGCCGCCGCGTCTGAGCGGTGCCCGGATGACTGGAAAGGCTCCCTCGGGAGCCTTTTGTTTGGCCTCCTGCGCCCCGCAAACGGCGATCCATGGACTTCGACTTCGGACAGATCGGCACGCCGTTCCGGATGCGCCCTGGCCTGAGCCGGTTGCCTTCCGACACGCGGCACCTGACGCCGTTGCGGCCCGGCAGCGCCTTGCATGCCGAGAAAGGGGCCCTGCTGCAGCGTTGGGGCAGCCGGTGCCTGTCGGTGCCAGGCTTCGATGCATCGGATGTGCTGCACGCCGTGCGGCGGCATGCCGAAGCCTGTGGCGTACCGGCGGTTGACGCGATGACGCTGCCGCCGGAGCTGCTGGTGGAGGAAGATCTGGCCGTGCTGGATACAGCGACGGCCCGCGTCCCCTGGATGTGTGTCTGTATCCCGACCCGCTGGGCTCCGGAGGAAAAGATCGGTCTCGCGCTGCCGGAGGTGCACCAGCCGGTCGCAGACAGCGCGGCATTGGCCGCCGCACTGCCCCATGTCGTACGCATGCTGTCGCAGGGCGGGCACTGGGAGCGCTTCGTCTGGACACTGACCGCCGCGCCCACCTACGACCAGCATCCGCTGCGGCAGCCCGCGACGCCCTGGCCGGAGACGACAGACCCGCAGCAACTTGCGCAGCAGTGCTTTCTGCGGGTCGAGCGGCAGACCTTCCTGCCACTGGCCGACGGCCCGGGTCCGGCCGGGGCCCACACGCTCTTCACGATCCGCGTCCAGTTGGCCCCGCTGGTCCAGGCCGTGCGCAGCCCGGAGCAGGCGCAGCGTCTGCACCAGGCGCTGGGCAGCATGACGCCCGCCGTGCTGGAGTACAAGAACCTGGGCGCGGTCCGCGAACGCCTCCTGCGATGGCTCGCGGGCCGGTCCGGCGCGCCCCCCCTGACCCCGACCGCCCTGCCCTGAAACCGCCCACCGACATTGCGAGAGGTCCCGATGCTGCTCTACCTGGATGACGAAAAGGAAGCCGCGCTGCGCCTGGCCGCGGCGGCGGACGTCCCGGCCGCGTGTATCGAACGCCACCGGTTTCCCGACGGAGAGCTGAAGCTGCGGCTGCCGGCGCAACTGCCGGAACGCACCATGCTCTACCGCAGCCTGGACAACCCTAACGAAAAGCTGGTGGAGTTGCTGATCGCCGCACAGACCGCGCGCACACTGGGGGCCCGGCATCTGGATCTCGTCGCCCCCTACCTGGCCTACATGCGCCAGGACATGGCCTTCACACCCGGTGAAGCCGTCAGCCAGCGCGTCGTGGGGCGCTTCCTGGCGGGCCTGTTCGACGCGATCGTGACGGTCGACCCGCATCTGCACCGGATCGACCGGCTGGAGGAAGCGGCGCCGGGAGTGCAGTCCGTCGTGCTGGTCGGCGCGCTGCCGCTGTCGGACCACATCGTCCGGCAGCGCCCGGGCGCCCTGCTGGTCGGCCCGGACGCCGAATCCGCACAATGGGTGCGCGCAGCGGCCGAAAGGCACCACCTGGACTACGTCATCTGCACCAAGGTGCGCCGGGGCGACCGCGATGTCGCGGTGGATCTCCCGCCGGCTCGGGTCGCAGGGCGGTCCGCCGTGATCCTGGACGACATGGCCAGCACCGGCCACACGCTGGCTGCGGCGGCCCGGCTGCTGCGGGCGGCCGGTGCCACATCGATCGATGCCGCAGTGACGCACGCGCTGTTCACACCCCAGGCGCTCGGCATGCTGCAGGCGGAAGGCATCGGACAGGTCTGGAGCACGGACTGCATCGCCCACACCAGCAATGCAGTCCAGATGGCTCCTGTGCTCGCACAGGCCCTGCGGTCGATCACCCCGGCGGGGACACCAGGCGCCTGAACCCGCGCGGCTCAGGCCGCTTCGGGCGCGGGTGCAAACGCGCGTTCAAAGGCTCGCACGAAGTCGCCCAGGCCCGCTTGCGGAAGGTGGTTGATTCCGGCCGCCGCGGCGCGCCCGCCACCCGTCGGGAACTGACGGCACAAGGCGTCCGCCCCGCGCAGGTTGCGCAAGGGCGCCCGCACGCTGACCACATACCCGCCCGCCTCCCCCGGTGACAGCACGGCATGCGCCAGTCCGGGCGCGTCATGGACAAGCTGGTTGCCCCAGGCTCCCCGGACGCGCCGGCTCCACGGTGCATCGGGCAACAGAAAGACCCGTCCTCCCGCACATTGCGCGTGCGGCGCCAGCGCATCGGCCTGCGCGAGATCTTCCAGGCGCGTATCGCGCAGCTGACGCAGCAGCGGCTCGCGCTCCATCACCCCCAGCGGGCTGGCATGCGCCAGCAGCAGCCGGAACAAGGCGGCCGGATGCACCAGCACGTCGGATTCGCTGTCGACATAGGCGTTGTAGTTGATCGACTCACCCAGCTCGCGAAGCGCCACCCGGCCGGCCTCATCCAGCCCGACACGATCCGCCAAGGCCTCCGCGGCGGCCGTCAGGTTGTCGCCGTAGGCGCCTGCGATGGCCCAGAGGCGGCAGGCGCCGCCCAGATGGCGGTCGACCAGCAGGCTGGTGCAGACATCCGCGGTCGTGTCGATCACCGCAGTCAGACCGGGATGGTCCGGGATCGCGCCGGCATGGTGGTGGTCCAGATAGAGCACCGTGGATCCGCCCTGCAGCAGGCCCAGCAAGGCCTCCCGGTTCTGGTCCAGCGACACGTCCAGCACCGTGACCTGTGCGGCAGCCTGGCTGGGTACACGCCGCAGCAGCGCGACATCGCGCTTGACACCAGTGACCAGCACGGCCTCGCAAGGCTGCACCAGGCGCAACTGCAGCAGCCCGCAGATGCCGTCCGCATCCCCATTGAAGACGTCGTAGCGTGTCATGGGCCGCCGCCCTCTTCCCGCCGGTCGCACGGCAACGACACCCGGCCCGGCCCGATCAGGAGCTCCATACGAAGTGGGCCGCCAGCGCCAGCGCAATGAGAGCGAGCAGGAAGTTCAGCCACACGCCCACGCCGGTCCAGTAGCCGCGGGGGATCTCCAGCTCCCCGAGCCCGCGCACCACCGTCCGGAACTGCATCGCCGAGACGACCGACACCAGGGCGCCCATCAGCAGCAGCGCCACCCCCAGCCACAACGAGAAGCCCCGCTGCGAGACCGTCAGGGGCTGCGCGGTGACCATGCGCAGGAACAGGCCGAAGCGCTCCACCACGAAGCCGAAACCCATCAGGGCGATGGCGGTCCGCTGCCAGGCGAGCAGCGTCCGTTCCGCCGCAAAAAGTACACGAGGATCATCCAGGTACGACATGCTGCCGGGGATTGTAGGACCGCAGGCCCTGGCGTTTTCCCACACAATCACGGCCATGGAAACAAGCCACCAACTCACCGAGCGCCGGCTCGCGGATGCCTGGGCGGAACTGCAAAGCCATTCGGACCAGGGCAATGCCCTGCATGCGGACGCCTACCGGCTCGCCTTCGCTGATCCGGAGTTTCTGCTGCGCCGTGAAACCCGCGGCATCCGGTTCCAGCTGGAGATGCTCAAGCCCGACCTGGAGCAGGCCGCACAGGGGATCGAGCACACGGTCGTGGTCTTTGGCAGCGCGCGGTTTCCATCGCCCGAGACCGCCCAGGCCGAGCTGGACCAGGCCCGCGCGTCCGGCGCGGCCGATGCACTGGCCGCGGCGCAGCGGCGCATGCGCAATGCCCATTACTACGAGCAGGCACGGCTGTTCAGCCAGCGGGTGGCCCGCTACAGCGCCGCCCAACCGGCGGAGAACCGCATGTACATCGCCACCGGTGGCGGACCGGGCATCATGGAGGCCGCCAACCGGGGCGCGCACGAACTGGGCGCCC
>JAEUOX010000348.1 GCA_016790475.1 Rhodoferax sp.
GAACTGATCTCCAACGCGTCCGACGCCTGCGACAAGCTGCGCTTCGAGGCCCTGAACGCGCCGGCGCTGTTCGAGGACGCGCCCAACCTGGAAGTGCGCGTCAGCATGGACAAGGCGGCCCGCACGCTGACCATCACCGACAACGGCATCGGCATGAGCCAGCAGGAGGCGATCGAGCACCTGGGAACGATCGCCAAGAGCGGCACCAAGGATTTCGTGTCACGCCTGAGCGGCGACCAGAAGGCCGACTCCCAGCTGATTGGCCAGTTCGGCGTGGGCTTCTACTCCGGCTTCATCGTGGCCGACCGGATCACCGTCGAATCGCGCCGGGCCGGCCTGCAGGCTTCCGAAGGCGTGCGCTGGGTCAGCGGCGGCGCCGGCGACTTCGAGGTCGAGACCATCGAGCGCGCCCAGCGCGGCACCAGCGTGATCCTGCATCTGCGCGAGGACGCCGCGGAGTACACCAGCGCCTGGAAGGTCAAGGGCATCATCAGCAAGTACTCCGACCACATCAGCCTGCCGATCCTGATGCAGAAGGAAGAATGGAAGGAAGGCGAGAAGATCGACGGCGACGAGTCCGGCGCCACCAAGGGCGGCGAGATGGTCACCACCGACGAATGGGAGACCGTCAACAAGGCCAACGCGATCTGGGCCCGCCCGAAGAAGGACATCACGCAAGAACAGTACGACGACTTCTACAAGCAGATCAGCCACGACTTCGAGGCGCCGCTGGCCCACACCCACAACCGGGTCGAGGGCAGCACCGAATACACCCAGCTGCTCTACATCCCGGCCAAGGCGCCGTTCGACCTGTGGAACCGCGACAAGAAGGGCGGCCTGAAGCTGTACGTCAAGCGCGTCTTCATCATGGACGATGCCGAAGCGCTGCTGCCGACCTACCTGCGCTTCGTCAAGGGCGTCGTGGATTCGGCCGACCTGCCGCTCAACGTGAGCCGCGAACTGCTGCAGGAGAGCCGCGACGTGCGCGCCATCCGCGAGGGCTGCACGAAGCGGGTGCTGAGCATGCTCGAGGACCTGGCGCGCCATGACGTGCCGCCGAAGGCCGAGCCGGCGGCAGATGGCGTCACCGATGTCGTCAGCGAGGAAGACAAGGCCGCGGCGGCCGCACAGGCGGGCAAGTACAGCAAGTTCTACGCGGAGTTTGGCGCTGTGCTGAAGGAAGGCCTGGGCGAGGACTTCGCGAACAAGGACCGACTGGCCAAGCTGCTGCGGTATGCGTCGAGCACCACCGACAGCGTCAGCGTGTCGCTGGCCGACTACAAGGCCCGTATGAAGGAAGGCCAGGAAGCCATCTACTACATCACGGCCGACACGCTGGCCGCCGCCCGCAACAGCCCGCAGCTCGAGGTGTTCAAGAAGAAGGGCATCGAGGTGCTGCTGATGACCGACCGGGTCGACGAGTGGGCGCTGAACTACCTGCACGACTTCGACGGTACCCCGCTGCAGAGCGTGGCCAAGGGGGCGGTGGACCTCGGCAAGCTGCAGGACGAAGCCGAGAAGAAGGCGGCCGAGGAAGCCGCCGAGGCCTTCAAGCCGGTGCTGGCGCGCCTGAAGGAGGCCCTGAAGGACAAGGCCGAGGACGTGCGCGTGACGACCCGCCTGGTCGACAGCCCGGCCTGCCTGGTCGTCAAGGACCACGGCATGAGCACCCAGCTCGCCCGGATGCTGAAGCAGGCCGGTCAGACCGCGCCGGACGTCAAGCCGGTGCTGGAAGTCAACGCCGACCACGCGCTGGTCAAGAAGCTCGACGGCTCGGTGCACTTCCATGACCTGGCGCACATCCTGTTCGACCAGGCGCTGCTGGCCGAGGGCGGCCTGCCGGACGATCCGGCCGCCTACGTGCGACGGGTCAACGCGCTGCTGGTCTGAGGCGCCGTCGCAAGCGCCAGGCGCCGCAGGCGGCGCCTCAACGGATCTTGCCGAGCAGGGTTTCCATGTTCTCCAGCATGTGGGCCCGCTCGGCCTTGTCGCCGGGCGCGTCGCCCAGGCGCTCGCCGAGCTCCTGCTCGATGAAGCACACCGTCATCCGGACATAGGCGCTGTCCAGCGCCTTGCGCACCGCCGACATCTGGCTGGCGATCGTCAGGCAGTTGTCACCGTCTTCGATCATGCGCTGGATGCCCCGCAGCTGGCCCTCTGCCCGCTTCAGACGGTGCAGCAGGTCGGTCCGCGTCTTCTGGTCGTTCAGGATGGTCATGTGGCAGGGAGGCGCCGAGGCGCCCGCAAAGGCATTGCTTCCCATTATGTCGCGATCTGCGCAGGCGTTCAGCGGGAGCAGCTCGCCCCCTCCGGCACGCCCAGTTTCTTCAGGAAGAAGCCCATCGGGCAGACGTTCGTGAAGCCGAACTGGAACAGGTTCGCACCGACAAAGGCGGTGAAGGCCAGCCACCACTGGTTCACGAACAGCGGGCTGCCCGGCACGCCCAGTGCCAGGGACACCAGGATGAACAGGCCGGCAAAGATGTGGATGTAGCGCTCGACGGTCATGGCAGGACTCCTTGTTGCAAAAGGTCGGAGGGGATCTCCCGGGAAGCCCCGGGCGGCAGGGAAAAGGGGGACGGCGTCATGGGTGCCGGCGGCGGAACGCCGCGTAATAGAGCACCGGGATGACGACCAGCGTCAGCAGTGTCGAGACGAAGATGCCGAAGATCAGCGACACCGCCAGACCGTTGAAGATCGGGTCGTCCAGGATGAAGAAGGCGCCGATCATCGCGGCCAGGCCGGTCAGCGCGATCGGCTGGGCCCGGACCACCGCGGACTGCAGCACCGCCTGCTGGAAGGCCACGCCGCGCGCCACCTCCAGCTCGATGAAGTCCACCAGCAGGATGGAGTTGCGCACGATGATGCCCGCCAGCGCGATCATGCCGATCATCGAGGTCGCGGTGTACTGCGCGTGCAGCAGCGCATGGCCCGGCATCACGCCGATGATCGTCAGCGGGATCGGCGCCATGATGATCAGCGGTGTCAGGTAGCTGCGGAACTGCGCGACCACCAGCAGGTAGATCAGGATCAGGCCCACGCCGTAGGCGGCACCCATGTCGCGGAAGGTCTCATAGGTGATCTGCCATTCGCCGTCCCACTTGACCGCGTAGCTGCGGAAGTTGTCCGAGGGCTGGCGGATCCAGTACTCCTGCAGCGGACCGGTGCCGGGCAAGGCAGCGGCATCCAGCCGGGACCGCACGCCGAACAGGCCGTAAAGCGGCGAATCGATGAAGTTACTCTGCGTCGCGGCTCCGGGCAATGGGCGCTGGCCGACATCGCCCAGGACATAGGACACCGGTAGCAGGTCCTTCGTGAACAGCGGCTTGTCGATCACGCCGGTCTCCACGACCACCAGCTCGGACAGCGGCACCAGCGCACCGCCGGCACTGCGCATCGGCAGCGCCAGCAACGCATCCAGGCCGATCTGGCGCTCCAGCGGCAGTTGCAGCCGGATCGGCACGGGGTATTTGGACTGCCGGTCGTGCAGGTAGGCGACGTCCGTGCCCGTCAGCGCGGCCTGGACCGTCTGGGCCACGCTGGCCACCGGGATGCCCAGGGTCTCGGCGCGCTGGCGCTGCACACGCAGGAAGCTGCGCGGCGCGTCGTCCTGCAGGCTGGTGTCGATGCCCACGACATGGGCGGTATCGCCAAAGGCTTTCGCGACCCGTTGCGCCAGCGCCTGGCGGCCGGCCTCGTCCGGGCCGTAGATCTCGGCGACGAGCGGGGCCTGCACCGGCGGGCCGGGCGGCACCTCGACCACCTGCAGGCGCGCACCGGCCACGGCGGCGATCTTCTCGAGCTGCGGGCGCAGCCGCTGCGCAATGGCATGGCTCTGTTCGTGCCGATGCGCCTTGTCCACCAGGTTCACCTGCAGATCGCCCTGCTCCGCGTCGGCGCGCAGGTAGTACTGGCGCACCAGGCCATTGAAGGTGATCGGCGACGCGGTGCCGGCGTATCCCTGGAGGTCGCGTACCTCCGGCTGGGCCGCCAGGTAGGCACCCATCTCCTGCAGCGTCGCGGCCGTGGTCTCCAGCGGCGTGCCGGCCGGCATCTGCAGCACCACCTGGAACTCGCTCTTGTTGTCGAAGGGCAACATCTTCAGCACCACCCATTGCACCGCCGCCAGACCGACCGACAGCACCAGCGCGGCAACGATGCCCAAGCCCAGCAGCCAGCGCTTGCGCGCGCTCTGCAGCAGCGGCAGCAACAGCCAGGTGAACAGGCGCTGCAGGCGGCCGGGGCGGGCCGCCGGATCCGCTGCGTGCCCGGACGACGCATGCGCGCCCTGCCGCATCAGCTTGAGCGCCAGCCAGGGCGTCACCGTGAAAGCGATCCCCAGCGACAACGCCATGCCCAGGCTGGAGTTGATCGGGATCGGGCTCATGTACGGCCCCATCAGGCCGCTGACGAAGGCCATCGGCAGCAGCGCCGCGATCACCGTCAGCGTGGCCAGGATCGTCGGGCCCCCGACCTCATCCACCGCGCCAGGGATGATCTCGCGCAGCGACTTGCCCGGGTCGAGCTGCTGGTGCCGGTGGATGTTCTCGACCACGACGATCGCGTCGTCCACCAGGATGCCGATCGAGAAGATCAGCGCGAACAGCGACACCCGGTTCAGCGTGAAGCCCCAGGCCCAGGAGGCAAACAGCGTGGCGGTCAGCGTCAGGATCACCGCCGCACCGACGATCACCGCCTCCCGGCGGCCCAGCGCCAGGCCGACCAGCAGGATCACCGACCCGGTGGCGAAGGCCAGCTTCTGGATCAGCTTGTTGGCCTTCTCGGCCGCCGTCTCGCCGTAGTCGCGGGTGATCGTGGTTTCGATGCCGGCGGGGATCACGCTGTTGCGCAACTCCTCCAGACGCTGTCGTGCGGCGCGGGCCACGTC
>JAEUOX010000369.1 GCA_016790475.1 Rhodoferax sp.
ACGACGACCGGCACCTGGCGTTGCGACAGGTTCAGCTTGGCCAGGCCCTGGTCGTAGTCGCCGGCGGTGGCGATGCGCAAGGTTTCGGCGATCGCGGCGGACGTGACGCCGAGGTCGGCGGCGCGCGCGAAGTCCGGCCGCACGATCAGCTCCGGGCGCACCAGGCTGCTGGTGGAGGTGACGGCACCGATGCCGGGCAGCGTGCGCAGCTCGCGCTCGACGACCCGCGCGTGGTCCAGCAGTGCGCGACCGTCCTCCCCGGCCAGCACGATGATGTACTTCTCGGACGAGCCGCCGAAGCCGACGTTCACGCGCGCGCCCGGCAGGTCGGCCAGCGCGCGGCGCAGCTCCCCCTCGATGCTCTGCTTGCTGACGCCGCCGCGCTCGGTGCGCGGCGTCATGTTGATCGTCAGCGTGGCCTTGCGCACCTCGGACGCGCCGCCCATCGCGAACGGGTCGCCGCCGGTGGATCCGCCGCCCACCGCGGTGTAGACCAGCTTCACGTGCGGGTTCTTCTGCACCAGTTCGCGGGCGCGCTCGGCCGTCTCCAGCGTCTGGCGGAAGGTGCTGCCCGGTGGCAGCGCGATGTTGACCTGGGTCTGCGACAGGTCGTCCGGCGGAATGAACCCGGTCGGCAGCATCGAGGTCAGGCTGCCGGAGCCGAACAGGAACAGCACCGCGGCCAGCGTCGTCAGGATCCGGTGCTTCAGGCACCAGCGCACCCAGCCCATGTAGGCGCGGGTCCAGGCCGGCTCGTGGTGTTCGCCCTTGGGTGGCTTCAGCACGTAGGCGGCCATCATGGGTGTGAGCATGCGCGCCACCACCAGCGAGAAGAACACCGAGATCGCCGCCGTCCAGCCGAACTGCACGAAGAACTTGCCCGGTACGCCGGCCATGAAGGCGGTCGGCAGGAACACCGCGATCAGCGTGAAGGTGGTCGCGATCACCGCCAGGCCGATCTCGTCGGCCGCCTCCATCGCGGCCTGGTAGGGTGTCTTGCCCATGCGCAGGTGGCGCATGATGTTCTCGATCTCGACGATCGCGTCGTCCACCAGGATGCCGACCACCAGCGAGAGGCTCAGCAGCGTCACGATGTTCAGCGTGAAGCCGAACAGGTACATCGCGCCGAAGGTCGGCAGCACTGACAGCGGCAGCGCGGTGGCGGCCACCAGCGTCGCGCGCCAGTCGCGCAGGAACAGCCAGACCACCAGCACCGCGAGCGCGGCGCCCTCGTACATCAGCGTCATCGAGCCGTCGAAGTTCTCCTGCACCGGGTCGACGAAGTTGAAGGCCTCGGTCACGGTGATGTCCGGGTGCGCCGCCTTGAGCTTGTCGAGCTCGGCGCGCACGCCGCGGGCGACGTCGATCTCGCCGGCGCCGCGGCTGCGCGAGATCTCGAAGCCGACCACCGGCTTGCCGTTGAGCAGCGCCGCGGAGCGCTGCTCGGCCACGGTGTCGCTGACACGCGCGACCTGATCGAGCCGGATGCGGCGGCCGTCGCTCAGCGCAATGTCCATCGCGCCGAGCTCCTGGGCCGAATGCACGGTGGCGATCGTGCGTACCGACTGCTCGGTCCCGCCGACGTCGGTGCGCCCGCCGGAGGCGTCCTGCTGGATCTGGCGCAGCTGGCGCGAGATGTCGGCGGTGGTCGCGCCCAGCGCCTGCAGGCGCAGCGGGTCGAGCTCGACATGCACCTCGCGCGTGACGCCGCCGACGCGCGCCACCTTGCCCACGCCGCGCACGCCCAGCAGGCCCTTGGTGACGGTGTTGTCGACGAACCAGCTCAGCGCCTCGTCGTCCATGCGCTGCGACGCGACGGTGTACGTCAGGATGGGCATGCCGGAGAGTTCCATCTTGGCGATCACCGGGTCGCGCAGGTCGGCCGGCAGGTCGGAGCGCACGCGCGAGACCGCATCGCGCACGTCGTCCACCGCCTCCTGCGTCGGCTTCTCCAGCCGGAACTCGGCGGTGATCGTCGCGGTGCCGTCCTGCAGCTTGGTATAGACGTGCTTGAGGTCCTGGATCGAGGCGATCGAGTTCTCGATCTTGCGCGCGACCTCGGTCTCGAGCTGGGCCGGCGCGGCGCCGGGCAGCGACGCGGTGACGATGACGGTGGGCAGCTCGATGTCCGGGAACTGCTGGACCTTCATGCTCTTGAAGCCCAGCAGGCCGCCGAGCGAGAGCATCAGGAACAGCAGGACCGACGGAATCGGGTTGCGGATGCACCAGGCGGAGACGTTCATTTGTTCACCACCTTGACCGTGTCACCATCGCCCAGGAAGCCGACGCCGGATTCGACGACGCGGGCATCGGCCGGCAGGCCGTCCAGGATCTCGATGCGGTCGCCGCTGCGCCGGCCGACGCGCACCTTGGTCTCGCTGACGCGGGAGTCGGCGCCCACGCGCAGCACATAGCTGAAGCCGTCGCGCAGCAGCACCGCGGTCTGCGGCAGCGTCATCGCGCTGCCGGTGCCCAGCTCGAACTCGCCACGGGCGAACATGCCGGCCTTGGCGCCGCCCGGCTGCACCAGGTCGACATAGACCAGGCCGTTGCGCGTCTGCGGGTCGACCGTCGGCGCGACCATGCGCACGCGGCCCTTGACCGGCGGCAGGTTCGGCGGCGTGACCTGCACCGCCTGCCCGGCCTTGATCGCGCCGAGATCGGCCGCCGGCACCTCGGCGCGCCACTCCAGGCGCGACTGGCGGATCATCCGGAACAGCTCCTGGCCGGCCGGCAGCACCGCGCCGACGGTGGCGCTGCGCGCCGAGATGATGCCGTCGTCCGGCGCCAGCACACGCGTCTGGGCCAGGCGCAGCTGCTGCATTTTCGCCATCGCCTGCTGGGCCTCCAGCCGGGCCTGCGCGGTGCGCTCGGCCGTCAGGTACTGGTTGATCTGCTGTGCGCTGAGGGCACCGGAGACCTGCAGGTCGCGGGCCCGCTGCGCGTTGGCGCGGGCCTCGGCCAGCGTGGCTTCGGCCTCCGCGACGCTGGCGGCGGTCTGCGCGGCCTCGGCCTGCAGCGTGTCGGGCGCAAAGGTGGCCAGCACCTGGCCGCGGCGCACGGCCTCGCCGACGTTCACCAGCACCTGCGCGAGCCGCAGCCCGTTGGCCTCGGTGCCGACGCTGGCTTCCTGCCAGGCGGCGATGTTGCCGTTGGCCGCCAGGCGCACCGGGATGCTGGCGCTGCGGGCCTGTGTCAGCGTGACGGTCAGTGCCGCCTTGCCGGTGGCGGGGGCGGACGCCGCGGCCGCGGGCTTCTTGTCGTCGGCCGCGCGGGCCTGCAGGGCCAGCACCGTGGCCAGGCTCAGTGTGGTCAGCGCGACGGCGCTCCACAGTGTGGGGGGAGAGGACTTCAGGGTCATGGCAGTCGATGGAGAAAAGAGGGCGGCATCAGGAGGCAGGTGCGGTGTCGGCGGTCCAGCCGCCGCCGAGCGCCCGGTACAGCGCGATCCAGGCAGCCACGCGCTCGCGCTGCAGCTCGATCAGCGTGCTCTGGGCCTGCACGGCGCTGCGGCGCGCGTCCTCCAGCTCAAACAGGCTGGCCAGGCCGCCGCGGTAGCGGGCCTCGGTCGCGGTGAAGGAGGCGGCAAAGCCGTCGGCCGCGGTGCGCGCGTCCAGGCTGCGTGCGGACGTGCTCTGCAACTGCACCAGCGCGTCCTCGACCTCGCGCACCGCGAGCCGCAGCCGGGCGGCATAGGCCGCACGGGCCTCGGCCAGGCGTGCCTGGGCCGACTGCACCCGGGCATCGACGGCGCCGCCGTCGAACAGCGGCAGCGTGACCGCCACCGGGCCGAGGTTCCAGGTGGCGCCATCCAGGTTGACACCGACGCCATTGAAGTGCTGTGCGCCGATGCTGCCGGCCAGCGTGATGCGCGGCAGGCGCTGCGTGCGCGTCTGGGCGATGTCGGCGCCGGCGGCGAGCACGTCGCGCGCCGCGGCCTCGACGTCCGGCCGCTGGGCCAGCACCTGCGCCGGAACGGCGTCGACCGCGATCGCGGCCGGCTGGGGCAGCCGGGCGGCGCCGGCCGCCAGCCGCTGGCGCAGCGCCGGTTCGTCCAGGCCGGACAACGCGACCAGCGCCTTGATGGCCAGGTCGCACTGGGCCTGCTGCTGTGTCAGCAGCGCGTTGGCCTGCGCGGCACTGGCGCGGGCCAGCGCCGCGCTCGCCGGTGCCTGGAAGCCGGCCCGCGCGGAGAGGTCCGTGAGCCGCGCGGTCTCGCTGCGGGATTGCGCGTCGAGCCGGCTCTGCACCACCTGCGCCTCGCAGGCGCGCAGCGCCAGGTACTGCGTGGCGACCTCGGCGGCCACCGACACGCGGGCATCGTGCCAGGAGGCCGCGGCACCGCGTAGCCGGGCGTCGGCCGCATCGCGCGCAGCGCCCAGGCCGCCGAGCAGGTCGAGCTCCCACTGGGCCTGCAGGCCGGCTGACAGGCTGGTACCGACCAGCGCGCTGATATCGGGCTGGCCGCGGCTGGCGCTGCCGGTGGCCGCCGCCGAGGGGCCGAGTGCCGCCTGCGCCACCGTGCGCGCGCTGCGGGCCTGCACGATGCGCGACTGCGCGCTGGCCACGCTGGCACTGGCGTCCTGCGCGGCCTCGATCAGCTGGCTCAGCAGCGGGTCGTCGAACTGGGCCCACCAGCGGGCCAGATCGCTGCGCTGCCCCTGGTGCGGCAGCGGGGATTGCCAGGTGGCCGGCGCCTGCACGGCGGGTGCGGCGCGCTCCTCGCCGCCGGGCGCCAGGCTGGCACAGGCGCCCAGGGCGAGCGTGCTGGCCAGCAGTGTCGTGCGGGACAGGACCCGGGGCCATGCGGTCAGGCGGTTCATCCGGCCACCTCCGCCTTGTTCGCCGTGGTGCGCGTTGGCCTGGTGCGGCCCGTCGCTGCGCGCAGGGCAGGCTTCGCCTTGCGCGCGGCGCGCCGGGCGGTCTCGGCCTGCGCCATCGCCAGCCCGTACATCACCAGCCGCTCGGACCAGGTGTCCAGTGCGCTGCCGCGGGTATTCAGTGTCGGTGCGATGACATCCATGACATCCCGCCCCACATGCATGTGCACGCCCAGGCCGGTCATGCAGACCGCCAGGCGGTGGATGTCGTCGTCGGGGCGGCGCAGCCCGAAGTGGCGGCACAGCACGCCGACCAGCCCATCGTGCATCGGCCGGATGCGGGTGGAGATCTCCTCGTCCCACAGGCCGGTGGGCTCGACCATCTCGCGCGCATGCAGCTTCATGCACTGGCCGGCCAGCTCGCCCTGGCGCAGCGGCTCCAGGAAGCTGGCGTAGAGCACGCGCAGGCTGTCCTCCAGGGACCGGCCCGGCTGGCTGAGCTGCGCGACCTCGTCACCGGGCGTGCCCTGCATGTCGAAGAACACGGCGCGGTACAGGCCGGCCTTGTCGCCGAAGTAGTAACTGATGGCCGCGATGTTGGTCTGCGCGGCTTCGGCGATCTCACGGGTGGATGTCTTCGCAAAGCCCTTCTGGGCAAACAGGGCCAGGCCGACCCGCAGCAGACGTTCACGCGATTGCTCGCCGTCCTGGCGCACCGGGCGGTGCGGGTCGACGGTTCTGGCATTCATGGCCCGGATCTTAACAAAATAAATCAAACGATTGATTTACTTGCAGCCGGTAGGCGCTTTCGAAGGAGGGCATTCGCCGTCAGGCGGTGGGGGCCCGGGTGTCCAGCGCCTGGAGGAAGCGCCAGGCCATCGCGACGGCCAGCAGTGCCAGCAGCGCCCCGCCGCCGTACAGCGCGAGCGATGCGCGGTGCACGATGTCGGCGTTCAGCGGGCCGTCCAGCCCGATCGCGTTGCCGGCCAGCCCGGCGAGTGCGGCACTGATCGCACCACCCAGACCCTGGAGCGTCGGGATGGCACCGGCGGTGGTGTCCTCCTGGCCCTTCTGCACGCTGGCCATGATGCGCTGGTTCACGAACATGTTGCACACGCCGAAGCCCACGCCCACGACCACCAGCGAGGCCAGCACCAGCGGCAGCGGCTGGTGCGCGGTCGTCGCGGCCAGGCCACCCAGGCCCAGCGCCAGCAGCGTCGGCCCGCTCAGGATCGAGGCCGGCTGCCAGCGGGCCGGCAGCCGGGCCACCAGGATCGCGGTGATCGACCAGGCCATGGCATGCGTCGCGCCGAAATACCCGGCCAGCGTCGGGCTCAGCGCCCGGTACATCTGCAGGATGTAGGGGCCGTAGACATACACCGGCGCCTGCGCCAGCGGCATCAGCAGCAGGATCCACAGCCCCAGCGACACCGGGTGGCGCCACTGCGGAAAGCTGGTCGGGAACAGGTGCGGCACGCGCCGCTTGTCCAGGTGCAGCACCAGCGCGATCAGCGCCACGCCGGCGAGCACCAGCAGCGCGCCCAGCGCCGGCTGCGGTGGTCGGTCGGCCGCGCCAATCGCGAGCACACCCAGCGTCAGCATGATCAGGCGCCACCAGGGGGCCGGGAGCACGCGCGCATCACTGCGCGGGTGGGCGCGCAGGATCCGGGCACCCATCGCCAGCATCGGCACCGGCAGCAGCGCCGTCGCGATGAAGGCTGCACGCCAGGACGAGACCTCGGTCAGCCAGCCGCCGACCAGCGGCCCGAGAAAGATCGTAATGCCCCAGGTCGCGGCCTGGATGCCGAACACGCGGGGCACCTGCGCGTTCGTGAAGAGCTCGCGCACCAGCGCGTAGCTCAGCGCGACCAGCACGCCCTCTCCCAGGCCCTGCAGCGCGCGGCCGACCAGCACCAGCAGGATCGACGGCGCCAGCGCGGCAGCCAGGCTGCCCAGCGCGACGATGACGCTGGCGCCGACCATCGCCCACCAGGCGCCGAAACGTGCCTTCGCACCGGCCATCGCGACCGCCCCGAGGATGGTGGTCACCAGGTACACCGTGGTGGCCCAGCTGATGCTGTCGGCCGAGCCCAGGTCCTGCACGACGCTGGGCATCACGGTGCTGGCCATGTACCAGATCATCGCGTGCATGCCCACGCCCAGGTTCACCAGCACCAGTGGCGCCAGGTGGCGCCGGCCCAGCCGGCCGGCGTCAGTGTCGTGCATGGTGCATCGCCTTCACGCTGCCGCCAGCCCGCAGGCGGCCAGCAGCGCGGCCGGTACCTGCACCGGCAGGGCCAACAGGATCTGCGCCATGCCCTTGCCCAGCGGGTCGTTGCGCAGCGAGGCCATGCCGCCGCCGCCCAGCGCCTGTTCGCAGACGAAATTGAAGGCGTGGATCCCCGGCACCTCGTAGCGCTGCACCGGGCCGCGCACCAGGTGCGCCAGGTGCGTGGCGACGCGCTCGGGCGTCACCACGTCCCGCAGCAAGGGCAGCAGGCGCGGGTCGCGCGCGATCACACCGATGTTCGAGATGTCGCCCTTGTCCCCGCTGCGCGCCCAGGCCAGGCGGATAAGAGGGACCTCGACGGTAACCGGATCCTGCGACACATCGTCGGTCGCTGCCATGGGCAGCACCGCGGGCTGCGGATGGGCCGCCGCCACGGCGTCCTGCTTCGCATCCGCAGCGGCGCCTGCCGGGGGGACCACCGGTATCCGCAGGTCGCCGATCCGGACCTCCGGCTGCAGCCGCGCCTTGTCCAGCAGGAACGCGTACTGCCGGATCGACGGCGACACGCCGGCCCGCCCGCCGCCCGCGCCGGTGGTGCCCGGCGCCCAGGAGGTGCCGGCTGGTGCGATCTCGCGGGCCAGCAGCTCCAGCGCCTCCTTGCGGGCATGCGTGGCGGTGAGGCGCAGCACCGCCTCCCGCGTGTGCGACGCGTTGGCGTGCGGGCCGTAGCAGGACTCCGCCCCCAGCACCTCGATCAGCGTTGCGGTGAACGGCGCCAGCCCGCGCGCAGCCAGCAGCTCGCAGGTGCGCTCCAGGATGGCCTCGCCGGTACGCTGCGCCTTGGCCACCGCGTCGAAACCGACGATCGTCAGCTGGGCCGCAGTCCGGAAGCCGTCCAGGTAGGTTGCGCAGACCTTGTAGGTGGCCGTCGGAGCGCGGCCCCGCGCACCCTGCACGGCGACCCGGTGCGGGCCCTGCTGGTGCAGCGTGACGCCGCGAAAGTCGCAGACCACGTCGGGCAGCACATAGGCTGCCGGGTCGCCGATCTCGTAGAGCATCTGCTCGGCGATCACCGCCGGCACGACCAGACCGCCGCTGCCCTCCGGCTTGGTGCAGACGAAGCTGCCGTCGGCCCGGCATTCGACGATCGGGTAGCCGATGTGGGCCCAGTCCGGCACCTCCTGCCAGTCGGTGTGCAGGCCGCCGGTGGCCTGGCAGCCACACTCGATGATGTGGCCGGCCAGGCTGCCGGCGGCCAGCAGGTCATGGTCACCGGCCTCCCAGCCGAAATGGTGCATCAGCACGCCCAGCGTCACCGCGGAGTCGACGCAGCGGCCGGTGATCACCACCTGCGCGCCGGCGTCCAGCGCCGCCCGCACCGGCAGGGCGCCCAGATAGGCATTGGCGGTGAGCACCTGCCGCGGCAGCGGCGCGCCGCTCTGCAGCTCGCGCACCGCCGGCTCGGCGCTGCGCAGGCCGTCGATCAGCGGCAGCACGTCGTCCCCTTGCACGACCGCGATGCGCAGCGCCACGCCCTGCTCGGCAGCCAGCGCGGCCAGCGCATCGGCGCAGCCCTGCGGGTTGACGCCGCCGGCATTGCTGACGACGCGGATCCCGCGCGCCACGACATCGCGCAGCACCGAACGCATCGCGACGGTGACGAAGTCGGTCGCGTAGCCCAGCTCCGGCTTCTTCAGCCGGGCGCCGGCCAGGATCGACATCGTCAGCTCGGCCAGGTAGTCGAAGACCAGGTAGTCGATCTGCCCGCTGGCCACCAGCTGCGGGGCGCCGACGGAACTGTCGCCCCAGAAGCCGGACGCGCCGCCGATGCGCACGACGGCACTGCGCTGCGACGGGCGGTCGGCCATCGGCACCGGCTCCGTCTTCAGCGTCCGGTCCAGACCGGTTTGCGCTTCTCGCGGAAGGCGCGCTGCCCTTCGGCGGCGTCCTCCGTCAGCGCGAACAGGCCGATCTGGCTCTCGGTGAAGGACATCGACTCCTCGAAGGCCATCGCCTCGATCTTCTTCATCGTGTAGAGGCCGCGGCGGATCGCGGCCGGCGACTTGTCCAGCATGCGGTCCAGCAGGGCCTGCACGCCGGCGTCCAGGTCCTCGCTGACCTGGTTCACCAGATGGAGCTCCAGCGCCTGCGCCGCGGTGATCGGCTCGCCGGTCAGACACATCTCGGCCAGCACGCGGCGTGGCAGCAGGTTGCCCAGCACGCTGAGCACCTGCGCCGGGAACAGCCCGACCTTGACCTCCGGCAGGCCGAACACGGCCTGCGGGCTGCTGACGACCATGTCGCACATCGCCATCAGGCCCATGCCGCCGGCCATGCAGGCGCCGTTCACGCGGGCGATCAGCGGCACGGTGGACTGCTTGGCCTGCCGGAACAGGTTCGCGAAGCTCACATGCGGCTCAGAGTAGTCGAACTTGAACGAGGTGCCGGTCTGCAGGTCGGCGCCGGCGCAAAAGGCGCGCGTGCCGGCGCCGGTCAGCACGACGGCCCGCACCCCGCGGTCGCGGTTGGCCCGGGTCAGCGCATCGCTGATCGCCGACAGCACCGCGGGTGTCACGGCATTGCGCTTGTCCTCGCGCTGGATCGTGAGCCACAGCACGGAGCCGCGCAGTTCGGTCAGCAGTTCGGGGGCGGTGTCGGTGGGCATGGGTGTCCTCATGGTTGGCTCCGGATTCTAGGCCGCCACCCCGGGGCCGGCGGAGCTCAGTCGCCGGCCCGGAAGAGTCGCCATTCCCCCGGTACGCTCTTCAGTGCATGGGAGCCACGGTCCTGGAACTGCAGGCCGGAGCCGGCCACCAGATCGGTCACGGTGCGGGAGACCAGCACCTCGCCGGCCTGGGCCAGCGCCATGATGCGCGCCGCGGTGTGGACCGAGATGCCCACCACCGTGTCGCCGCGGCGCAGGCATTCGCCGGTGTGCACGCCGACCCGCACCTGGATGCCCAGCGGCTGCACCGCGTCGCGGATCGCCAAGGCGCAGCGGACCGCCCGTGCCGGCAGGCCGAAGGTCGCGAAGAAGCCGTCGCCGGCGGTGTCCTGCTCCTGCCCGTGGCACTGGGCCAGCAGGCGGCGCACGATGTCATGGTGGCGCGCCAGGGTCTCGACCCAGGCCCGGTCGCCGCGGCGGGCCAGGTGGTCGGTCGAGTCGACGATGTCGGTGAACACCACCGTGGCCAGGAAGCGGTCGATGTCCTCGTCAGGCAGCGAGCCGGTCAGGAACTGCTGGATCTCGTCGAGCGCCGCGTTCTGGTTGCCGTACCAGATCAGGTGGTCCCCGTCGGATTGCTCGACATAACGCGCGCCCGGGATGTGAAAGCCGAGCCAGCGGCCGAGCTCCACCGGTACCGCGGTGTCCTGCGTGCGGTGCAGCACCAGCGTCGGCAGCCGCAGGTCCCGGGCTTCGGCGCGCACGTCGGTGGCGCTGATGCGCGCCAGGTGGGTGCGGGCGGCCCGCGGGCTCAGGCCGGCGCGCTCCAGCCGCGCCATGCGCGACAGCGCGACCGCATGGCCCCACAGCGAGGGCCCGAAGATCTCCAGCGTGCGGCCCTCGCCCCAGGCGGTGTCGACCAGGCGCTGGATCTGCGCCAGCCCGGCCGGGGGAACGTCGGCACCCTGCAGCGCAGTGCTGGCGAACGCATTGCACAGCACCAGCGACGACACCCGCTGCGGATGCCGCGTGGCCATCCGGATGGCCAGCGCACCGGCCACCGAGAAGCCGATCAGCGCGCAGCGGGTCGAGCCCACCGCGTCGAGGACGGCCGTCAGGTCGTCCACCCGCTCGTCGAGCGTGGCATCGCCGACATCCCGGTCGGACAGGCCGGTGCCGCGCGCGTCGAGCAGGATCAGGCGGGAGAAGGAGGCCAGGCGGCGCACCCAGCTACGGTAGCGTGGATCCTGCTCCCATTGCAGCTCCAGGTGGGAGATCAGGCCCGGCAGCATCACCAGGTCGATCGGCCCGGAACCCACCACCTGGTAGGCGATATGGATGTCTCCATGGAGGGCGTAGCGGGTGTCCAGCGGCTTGGTCATCGGAGAGCGGCGGCCGCAACAGGCGCGGCGTGAGTGCCCGCCTATTGTGCGTCACGCGCGGGCCGGTCGGCCGGCCGCGCATGGGGGTGGGGTGGTCAGGCCGTGGTGCGCGCCCGGCGTCGGCGGGCCAGCGCGGCCACCGGCAGCAGGCCGGCGAGCATCAGTGCCCATTCGCCGGGCTCCGGCACGCTCTGCACATAGACCTTGTCGACACCGAAGGCGTCGTCGACGCCGGTCACCGTCAGCGTGATGCTGGTGAAGGGGATGTCCTGCGACAGCCCGACGAACAGCACCGATCCGCTGCCCAGCAGGTTCCCGCTGCCGAAGGAGCGGGCCACGAGGGACTGACCGCCGTTGTTCGTCTGCAGCAGGATCTCGCCGGTGGTTTCGCCGACGTCGACCAGGTTCAGGCCGAAGGCGCTGGTGGGCGTCGTGAAGTTGAACTGCAGCGTGCCGGTGGCGACGTTGGGCTGGTAGGAGAACAGGTAGTGGCTGCCATGCGTGGCCGCGCTGCCGAATCCGGTCTCCGGGGAGTCCGGGCCGGTCTGCACGCCGAGCAGCGCGCCGCCCAACGGCGTGACGCTGAGGCCGCCCACCGTGACGCTGCCGCTGCCACGCACACGACCGGCCACCGATTCAAAGCTCTGGAACCCCAGCCCCGGGTTGTCGCCGGTGAAGCTGGCTTCGTCCTGGTAGAGCGTGGCGTCGGGGATGGCGGCGACCACCGCCTGGGCCTGGCTGCCGGCGAGCAGCAGGGCGGTAGCGAGGGCGGTCAGGGCAGGGGAGCGATACGGCATGGTGCGAACAGGGCGTGTGCGGACACAGGGGGCCGGCGAACCGGGCATGCCGCCAGTCTAGGCGCGGCGCCCGGGGGCGGGGCGTCAATAGTTCACGAAAAGCGCGATTGCGTGCGGCCCGCCGGCGCCCTGTGGCGCCTGCGCCGCAGCCGCTCAGGGGCGGGGCGCGTCGCTGTGCGACACCGGCAGGCCGTCGGCCACATAGGCCGGGCCCTTCATCAGCCACACGATCACGCAGCCGATCACCACGGTGACGACCAGTGTCCACAGGAAGATCACCAGCCCGATCATCATGTAGTCGAAGCGCTGCAGGTTGCGCGCCACCTCGGCGGCGGTGGCGCCACCGATCAGCCAGCGCGCCGCCAGGGCCATCAGCGCCGGCAGCACCGTGCCGGCCAGCGCGACGGTGGGCATCCGGCGCAGGATGCGCCACTCGATGCCGTAGGGCGTGCGCTGGAATCCCGGCAGCTTCTGAAACCAGTCCATGCCGCGATGGTAGCGGCACGGTCCCACGAGGGCGTTCAGGTGCCGATGCGCCCGCCGTCGATGCGGGTAATCGCGATCGTTGCCGAGCGCGGCCGCTGGCCGGCGCCGTAGCCGGCGTTGGCAGGCCACTGGCTCTCATATTTGGCCGGGTCGCGCACGTCCGCCATCTTCGTGTTCTCGCCGGGGTGCTGGATGTTGACGAACATCGTCCGGCCATCCGGGCTCTCGCACCAGCCGGTGATCTCCGCGCCCCTGGGGCCGACCAGGAAGCGCTTGAGCGTGGCTTCCGTCTGCGGCCGGCCGAGATGCGTGTCCACCCGCTTCTCGCTGCCATCGCCGCGCCGGTAGGACAGCGTGCGCCGTCCACCGTCGCCGACCTGCCCCGGCAGCGCGGCCAGCAGCATGCAGTTGGTGACATCGGTGTAGGCGCCGTCGTCCGTCTCGATCCAGCAGATTCCGGTGGACGGGCTGAACACCAGCCCGTCCGGCGAGGACAGGTCGTTCGCATCCGTGAGGCCCGACAGGTTCACGCGCCCGGCATCTGCGCCGGCTTCGGCGGCCATCAGGTAGATGTCCCATCGGAAGGCGGCGTCGGTCGGCTGGCGTTGGGCCAGGCGCACGATGTGCCCGTTCACGTTGCCGTTGCTGGCCCGGCTGCCCTTCATGTCCTGGTAGACGCGCGGGTTCGCCGCATCCGCGCCGGTGTCGCCGTCGACGGTACGGTTGCTGTTGTTCGTCAGCGTGATGTAGACCTCGCCGTTGCGCGGGTTCACGCCTGCCCATTCCGGCCGGTCCATCTTCGTCGCGCCGACCGCGTCCGCCGCCAGCCGGGTGAAGATCGCGACTTCCGCATCCGAGCGGAACTCGAAGTCCGGGTTGGCCGCGACGATCGGGTTGCGCATCGACAGCTCGATCCATTCGCCGGTGCCGTCCTCGCGGAACTTCGCGACGAACAGCGTGCCCTGGTCCAGGTACTTGTCGCCCACCGCCAGGCGGTCGGTCGCCTGTGCGTCGCGGGCGTCCCAGCGGGCTTGGGACACGAACTTGTAGATGTACTCGTTGCGTGCGTCGTCGCCCATGTAGGCCACGATGGGCTGGCCCGGCACCGGGCGCGCGAAAGTCACGTTCTCATGGCCCAGGCGGCCCAGGGCCGTGCGCTTGTGCACCGGCTTCGTCGGGTCGTAGGGGTCGATCTCGACGATGTAGCCGAAGGTGTTCATCTCGTTGCGGTAGTCGTTGCGGGCGTCGGCGCCGGTTGCGCCGTTGTTCCAGCGCGCATAGCGGTCGTCGGTGCCGGCGCTCTCCCAGCCATGGCGGCTCGGCGCACCAGCCGGGCGCCCGTAGCGGTTCAGCGCAACGACGGACTTGTCGTTGCGCCCGCGCCGCTCGTTGTCGCGCGCATCGCGGGAAAAGTAGCCGAACCAGTTCTCCTCGCCGCTGGCGTAGGTGCCCCAGGGCGTCTTGCCGCTGCCGCAGTTGTTCAGCGTGCCGCGCGCTCGGGTGCCATCCGGGCTGAAGCGGGTGACCAGGTGCTCGCTGCCGCGGGCCGGACCGTGGATCACCGCGTCCGACAGTGTCGTGACGCGGCGGTTCCATGGCGAGATCTGGCGGTAGGTCCAGCGCCCGCCCTCGACGCCGACCTCGACCACCGACAGGCCGTGCACCAGCAGCTCCTTGTCGACCTCCGCCGCGCGGCGCGGCAGTGTCGAGCCGCCGCCGTCCGCGTGCAGGAAGAAGGAGGACAGCTTCTCGTCGGTCGTGGCCTCGTGGTTCATCGCGATCAGGCCGCGCGTCGCGCCGCCCGTGGCCGGCTTGCCGGCGGCGTCCAGGCCGAACCATTCCATGCCGTCGTGGTGGTCGCCGGCGCGCCGGTCGAAGTCGGTGTCGGTGCCGTCGTTGCGGAACGCCGGTACGCCAGGTGCGAGCGGATCGCCCAGCGCATAGACGACATCGACGCGGTAGCCCGGCGGGACGATCACGGTGTCGGCCAGGCTCTTCGGTACGGCCTCGAAGCCCAGGCGCGTGGCCAGGGCGCCTGCGGCGGGTGCCGCGCCCTGTGTCGCGCAGCCGGTGAGGTTGGTGGCACCCAGCAGGCCGGTGGCGGCCACACCGGCACCCGCGCGAAGCAAGCCGCGCCGGCTCAGCCGCGCGGCGAGCACGCTGTCGAAGTGGGGGTTCTGCGTGCGGTTGGAATCTTCCAGGTTGAAGGCGTCACGGTCGGGGCGCGTGTCAGGTGTCATGGCAGGCATCGGGTCGTTGGAAAGACCCGAGGATGCCGCTCATCGGTGACCGTTTCGTGACGCTGCGGCCTGCACCGCCCAGGCGCTGGCCAGCCCGGCGAGTGCCCCGCTGAGGTGGGCCGCATAGTGCAGGTTGTCGCCCCAGGCCGGGTCGTAGCCGACCGGGTGCCACCAGGCCTGGTCCGTCAGCAGCTTGGCCGCCAGCATCGCCAGCATCGCCAGGCCCCAGGGGCGCACCGCCGCCCGGGCCACCGCATGTACGCCCAGCACGGCCCACAGGCCGCACAGCTGGCCCGACATGCCGGCGTGGCTCGTGATGGCTGGCCACAGGCCCAGCCCGGCCGTGCCCAGCGGCCAGGCCAGCAGGGCGGCCAAGGCCGCGCGCGGGCCGGCGTCAAGGACCTGCCCCAGTACCGCCAGCACCAGCAGCGCCAGGGCGCCGGCCACCCATTGCACGCCGGATTCCGGCGCCAGCGGTGCGCTCCACAACAGGCCGGCCTGCCCCGGCCAGCCGATCGGCTGCCAGGCCCAGTCGCCGCTGCGCCCCGCCAGCCACACCGAGCCGCTCAGCAGCGCAAGCACCGCGCACAGGCCCGGCCAGGCCCAGCGGCGGTACGTCTGCGGGGAGGTGTCGGGCAGGCCGTCCAGGGGAGCGCGCTCCGGGCTTACTTGATCAATGCCTGCATCGGCTTGAACAGCGGGTGCTCCGCACTGCGCAGCCATTCGAAGCACACCATCTCGGTCGTCACGAGCTCGGCGCCGCAGCCGGCCAGCCGGTCGAACGCGGCATCGCGGTTGCGCTCGGTGCGCGAACTGCAGGCATCGGTGACGACCCACACCGCGAATTCCAGCTCCAGCAGTTCGAGCGCGGTCTGCAGCAGGCACACATGGGCCTCCCAGCCGGCGATCACGATGCTGCTGCGGGCGGGCTGTGCCGGCGCGGGCACGGCCTTCTGCAGGTGCCGCGGCAGGCTGCGGGCATTGCCGCCGCCACTGGGGCGCTGGGGCGGCCGCAGGCGCTCCGCCAGGCCGTCCCCGCAGGCGCTGAACGCCATCTTGGGCAGTGTGACGGCGGCACTGCCGGCCAGTACCCCGGCCAGCTCCGGCGCGGTCGGGCCCAGACGCTCGGGGTTCTGCTCGGTCGCGAAGACCGGCACCTCCAGCAGCGCGGCCATGCGGGCCAGACGCACGGCCTGCGCAAGCGTCGCCGGCCCCTCGTGCAGGGCGGGCAGCAGGCGGGTCTGGTAGTCCACCAGCACCAGCTGGCATTCCTCTTCGTCGAGCAGCATGCGGATCCTTCTGTGCGGATGGGGCCAGCCGCAACGCAGCGGCGCCGGGACGGCGTCGGCAAGGCGGGCGGGTGGCCAGCGGCACAGTGTAGAACGCCCCTGCAGGGTGCAGGACCGGAGGCTCGTGGTTAAATCCGGTTTTCTCGATCTCCAGCCCCCCTGCCCATGCTCCACGCGACCCGTCGACCCCTCCTGGCTGCCGCAGGCGCCGTGCTCTCGCTGCTGCTGGCCGGCTGCGGCAGTCTGCCCGAAACCCAGGGCCCGCCGCGCAAGGAGATCCTGTTTGCGGTCACCGCCACGATGGACCTGATCCAGGTCAATGCCGGCCAGCCGCAGCGGGTGCTGTCGCGCCGTCCCGTCACCGGTTTGCCGGCCGGGGAGCAGCTGGTGGGCATCGACTACCGTGTCGCGCGCGGCGTGCTGTACGCGCTGAGCCGCAGCGGTCGCCTGTACACGCTCGACACCGGCTCCGGTGCGCTGAAGCCGGTCGGCCCGGCGCCCTCGGTGGTGCCGCTGACGGGAACGCTGTTCGGGTTCGACTTCAACCCGGCGGCCGACCGCATCCGCGTCGTCAGCAACACCGGGCAAAACCTGCGCCTGCATCCCGACACCGGCGCGGCCGTCGACGGCAACCCGGCGCAGGACGGCGTGCAGGGCGATGCGCCGCTGGCCTATGCCGCGGCCGACCGCAACGCCGGGCAGCCTCCCGCGATTGCCGCAGCCGGCTACACCTACAACAAGAAGGACGAGAAGATCACCACCAATTTCGCGATCGACCTGCGTCTGGGTCTGCTGGTGATGCAGGGCTCGGCCGAGGGCGCGACGCCGGTGGTCTCGCCGAATACCGGCGTGCTGACGACGATCGGCCCGCTCGGTCTGGGGCCGCTCACGGATGCCAGCTTCGACATCGCCGACGTCTCCGGCGCGGCGTTCGCGGCGGTGCGCACGGCGGCGCAGCCGCGCACGCAGCTGCACCTGGTGGATCTCGCCACCGGGCAGGCCCGGCTGATCGGCACGGTCGGCGACGGGGCTCCGCTGCTGGGCATGGCGGTCGAACCTTGATGGGCTAGGGCACACGTGGGATTCCGGGCCTGCCTTCTAGCACTTGTGTGGCAGACGGCTGCCGCCGCCACGGTGCAGGTGCAGGTCAGCGATGCGGCCGGCAAGCCGCTGGCGGAAGCGGTGGTGTTCCTGGAGTCGCGCGAGGCGCGCCAGGCGGTGCGGCCCGCCATCGGCTCGGAGATGGCGCAAGTCAACAAGCAGTTCACGCCGCGGGTGCTGGTGGTGCCCGTGGGCACCTCGGTCAGCTTCCCGAACCGTGACACGGTGCGGCATCACGTCTACTCCTTCTCGCCCGCCAAGACCTTCGAACTCAAGCTCTACACCGGCACCGACGCCAACCCGGTGGTGTTCGACCGCACCGGCATCGCGGTGCTGGGTTGCAACATCCATGACAACATGGCCGCCTGGGTGGTCGTCGTCGACACCCCGTACTTTGGCCGCAGCGGTGCCAACGGCACGATCACGCTGACCCAGGTGCCGGCGGGCAACTACCGGCTGCGCGTGTGGCACCCCGGACTGCCGGTCGGGGCGCCGGCGACAGACCAGCCGCTGGCGGTCGGCGCCGCCGACGTGAGCACCAGTGCGCGCCTCGCCGGGGTGGTGCCGTGACCCGGGGCTGGCGGCCCGACCACTGGGGCCTGTCCTCCCGGATCGTCGCGCTGTCGCTGCTGCTGTTGTTGCTGGTCCAGGCGGCGGTGTTCAGCGTGGTGCGCATCAGCATCGAACAAAGTGCGCGCGGGCAGGTCGCCCAGGAGCTGGCGGTCGGCGAGCGCGTCTGGCGCCGACTGCTGGACCAGAATGCGCAGAAGCTCGCCCAGGGTGCGGCGGTGCTGGCGGCCGACTTCGGCTTCCGGGCGGCCGTCAACTCCGGCGATGTGGACACGATCCGCTCCGCGCTGGAGAACAACGGCGAGCGCATCGGCGCCACGATCACCGCCCTGTTCGACACCGACCTGAGCCTGCGCGCCGTCGGCGAGGGGCAGGACGAGGCGACGCTCGCGCCGCTGCTGACGCAGCTGGTTGCGCCGTTGACGCGCCAGGCGCTGGGCGGCCAGATCGCACTGGTGGCCGGCCAGCCCTACCAGTTCGTCATGGTGCCGATGAAGGCGCCGCTGATCGTCGGCTGGGTGCTGATGGGCTTCCCGGTCAGCGAGCGGCTCGTGGCCGACATGCGTGCCCTGTCGGACATGCACCTGGCCCTGGTGGTGCAGCCCACAGGCGCACCGAGCCGCATCGCGGTGGCCACGCTGACGCCCGACGCGCTGCAGGCATTGCAGGCGATCACCGGCGACGTGACCGAGCTGCCGATGGGCGACGACCGCCTGATCGCCCGCAACGTCAAGCTCGACACCGGCATGAACGGCAGCGTGCGCACGCTGCTGTTCCGCTCGCTGAACGAGGTGGTGGCGCCTTTCCGGCAGGCCCAGGTCGCGCTGGCCTGGATCACCGCGATGGGCGTGGTGCTGTTCGGCATCGGCAGCATCATCGCGGCCCGCCGGGTCACGACGCCGCTGCGCGCGCTGGTCCTGGCCACGCAGCGGCTGAGCCGCGGGCAGTACGACGTCGCGATGGAGCATACCCAGCGCCATGACGAGATCGGCGGGCTGGCGCAGGCCTTCGACACCATGCGCATCAACATCGGCGCGCAGCAATCCGAGATCCGCCGCCTGGCCTACTGGGACCGCCTGACCGGCCTGCCGAACCGGGCGCGCTTCCGCGAGGCGGTGCAGCGGGAGATCGACAGCGAGGGTGCCGTCAGCGAGATGGGCCGTGGCAATCTGGCGGTGCTGATGCTGGACATCGACCGCTTCAAGCATGTCAACGACGTGCTGGGTTATGCCTACGGCGACCTGCTGCTCAAGGCGGTCGCCAAGCGGCTCACCGAGCAGAACCTGCGCACCGACGACATGGTCGCGCGGCTCGGTGGCGACGAGTTCGCGGTGCTGCTCGTCAACAGCGACGCCACGAATGCACTGGCGGTGGCGCAGCGCATCGCCAAGTCCTTCGAGTCGCCGATCACCTTCGAGGACCAGACGGTGGACCTGAGCGCGAGCTTCGGCATCGCCTGCTGGCCGGCACATGCCCCCGACGCCGACGCGCTGCTTTCGCACGCCGAGGTGGCGATGTATGCCGCCAAGAGCCGCACGACGGTGATCCAGTTGTACGACGTCTCGCTGGACTCCGGCAGCACCCAGACGCTGTCGCTGCTGTCGGAGCTGCGCCATGCGGTGGACCATGGCGAGCTGCGGCTGTTCCTGCAGCCCAAGCTGGCGTTGGCCAGCCGCCGGGTCGTGGCGGCCGAGGCGCTGGTGCGCTGGCAGCACCCGCAGCGCGGGCTGGTGCCGCCGCTGGAGTTCATCCCGTTCGCGGAACAGACCGGCTTCGTGCGCCACCTGACGCTGTGGATGATCGAGGAGGCCGCGCGCCAGTGGTCTGCGCTGCAGTCCGACGCCGGGCCGGTGCGCATTGCGGTGAACCTGTCCACGCGCGACCTGCTGGACCTGGAGTTTCCCGCCCGGCTGGACGCGATCCTGACGCGCCACGGCCTGCAGGCCAGCGCGTTCTGCCTGGAGATCACCGAGAGCGCGATCATGGACGACCCGCAGCGTGCGGAGTCCACGCTGAACCGCCTGTCCGAACGTGGCTTCAAGCTGTCGATCGACGACTTCGGCACCGGCTACTCCTCGCTGGCTTACCTGAAGCGCCTGCCGGTGGACGAGCTCAAGATCGACAAGTCCTTCGTCATGAACATGGAGAAGGACGAGGACGACGCCAAGATCGTGCGCTCCACGATCGACCTGGCGCACAACCTGGGGCTCACCGTCGTCGCGGAAGGCGTCGAGAACCAGCTCATCTGGGACAAGCTGCATGCGCTGCACTGCGACGAGGCTCAGGGCTACTTCATGAGCAAGCCGCTGCCCAGCGAGGCCTTCGTGGCCTGGTGCGCGCGCTGGCATGCCAGTACGCAGGCTCAGGACGCCTGACCCATGCGCCTGCGACTGCTCCGCCTCAGCGGATGGCTGCTGCTGTGCCTGTGCAGCCTGGCGGTGCAGGCCCAGATCCTGATCGGGCAGACGGCCGGGCTCAGCGGCCCGCAGTCCGCCGCGGACCGGGACCGGACCGAGGCCGCGCGCTGGTATTTCGACGCCGTCAATGCCCGCGGCGGCATTGCGCTGGCCGCCGAACTGGCTAGTGTTCAACGTGCGCGGCAGCTGCCAGCGCGAGGCGCGCCAGGCCATCGAGCACCTGGCCACCACGGCCGACCGGCGGCTGGCGGTGGTCTATGCAGACGACGCGTTCGGCCGGGATGCGCTGCTGGGGGCGGACAAGGCCTTCGTGCATGCGCGGGTGCCGCCGCTGCTGGTGCTCAAGGCCGATCCGGCGCGGCCCAACCATGCCATGCTGGCGGCCCGCATCGCGCGGGCGGATGCGCGTGGCGTGTTGTGGATCGGCGCACCGGCTTTCGTGGCGGAAGGCGTGCGCCGGCTGCGCGAGGCCGGCTCGATCGCGCAGGTGGCCACCCTGTCCAACAACGCGTCCGAGGCCTTTGTCTCGGCGCTCGGTGACGCCGCGAACGGCGTCATCGTGACCCAGCTGTTCCCCAGCGAGCAGGCGCGCAAGCATCCCTTCGTGCAGGAGGTGCTGCAGCTGGCGCGGGCGCACCCCGGCGCCGAGCCGCGCGCCGCCCACCTGGAGGGCGTGGCGGCAGCCAAGGTGCTGGTGGAGGGCCTGCGCCGCTGCATCGGCCGCCCGACCCGCACGAGCCTGGTGGCCGCGCTGGAGTCGCTGCGGGACTGGGACCTGGGCGGCGGACTGCGGGTGAGCTACGGGCCGGCCAGCCGGGGCGGCCTGGAGTTTGCCGACCTGGCGATCATCGACAGCTCGGGCCACTTCCGCCGCTGACGCCGTCGCTCAGCGCGGCAGTGCGTGCAGCGTCTGCGCCGCGTCCGGGCGCGCCGCGCAATCGGCGATGTACTGGCGGATGATCGTCGCGAAGTCCGGCTCCGGCCGCAGCCCCAGCGCCGCGGCGCGCGCGGCGGTGGCGCCCTGCGGCCACCGGGCCACGATGTCGGCGATGCGTGGGTCCTTCTCGAAGCGCACCAGCGCCCGCACCTGCGGTCCGGCCACCGCCTCCAGCGCGTCCAGCATGTCCGCGACCCGCACGTTCAGCGCCGGCAGGTTCAGCGCCAGGCGGCCGCCCAGCGCCTCCGGGGTGGCCTCGTACACCGCGATGAGTCCCGCCACCGTGCCGGCCGGCGAGGCCATCGGGTGCGACACCTGGGCGTCGACCGGGCACAGCGCCGGCAGGCCGGCCAGCGGCTCGCGGATGATGCCGGAGAAGAACGAGGATGCAGCTCCGTTGGGCCGGCCGGGCCGCACCGTGACGGTCATCAGCCGGGCGGAGCGGCCGTCGATGAAACCCTTGCGGGTGTAGTCGGCGATCAGGTGCTCGCAGACCAGCTTCTGCACGCCGTAGGAGGTCTGCGGCGCCGGCAGTGTGTCGTCGGCCACCAGGGGCGGCAGCGGGCGGTCGCCGTCCGGCCCGTACACCGCTACCGAGCTGGAAAACACCAGCCGGGCCGGCGTGTGGCCGGCCAGCGTGCGGGCGCGCAGTGCGTCCAGCAGCGCGCGGGTGCTGTCCAGGTTGGAGCGCAGGCCCAGGTCGAAATCCAGCTCGCATTCGCCGGACACCGCCGAGGCCAGATGGAATACCCCGTCGAAGGGCTCGTCGCGCAGCGCCGCACATTGGTCCAGCAAGGGCCCGGTGCGCGCCTGCACCCGCGGGTCCGTGCACAGGTCCGGCGCCGGCGCCACCTGGTCGGCCAGCACGAGCCGCCGCAGCGGGCGCCCGGCCAGCTGCCCGCGCGCCAGCAGCGTGCGGGCCAGCGTGCTGCCGACAAAGCCGGCGCCTCCGGTGATCAGGATCTGCATCGTGGCTCTCCAGGGTGGGGCGCTACAGCGCCGGGTCGAGGATGCCCGGCATCGCCAGGAATCCGGGCTGGTGCCGCAGCGCGCTGATCCAGGCCTGCAGCGCCGGGAACGCCAGCAGCTCGATGCCGGCTTCACCGGCCAGCGCCGCGTACGGAAAGCAGGCGATGTCGGCGATCGTCGGATGGTCTGCCGCGAGCCAGGGCAGCCCGCGGCAGGCGTTCTCGGCCAGTTGGTCGTCCAGCAGGCGAAGCACCGCGCGGCCGCCCTGCTGGCAGGCTGGCAGGTCCGCCGGGTAGCCGAAGGCCAGATGCAGCCGCGCAGCCGATACCGTGCGGGTCAGGTCGTCGGCGGTGGCGAGCCACAGCGTGATGCGTCCGCGCGTGGCCGGGTCGTCCGGGTACCAGCGCCCCTGCGGGTCGTAGCGGCTCGCCAGATAGACCAGGATCGCCTGCGCATCGGGCAGCGTCAGCTCCCCGTCCTGCAGCACCGGCAGCTGGCCGCGCGGGTTGACCCGTGTGCGGAAGTCGGCACTGCGGTGGGCCCGCCCCGGGTGGAAGTCCACCGGGATGCGGACGTAGTCCAGCCCGAGCCAGTGCAGCAGCAGGCGCACCTTGTAGCAGTTGCCCGACAGCTCGTAGTCGTGCAGACGGAGCGCGTCAGTGCGCGTCTGGGTCATCTGTCGCCCTCCGGATGCACGCCGAAGCGCATGCCGCGCGCCGCGAGCCAGCGCCGGTACTGCACCGACGTGAGGTCGCAGCGCATGTGCGCTTCCAGCGGGCCGCGCAGCGGCAGGCGGCGCGGGCGCTGGCTCTCCAGGATCGGCTTGTCCTGGCCGAAGATCATGTGCTGGAAGCGGATCATCTCCGCGTCGCTGAGCCGCTCCTCGATGTAGACCA
>JAEUOX010000383.1 GCA_016790475.1 Rhodoferax sp.
GTCGGGCGCTGAACGCGCCGACAACCTGCGGTGCTCGCGGCCGGGGCGCATCGCCAAACTCGCTGCGCGCCCGTTGGGCGCTCCGCTCAAACAGTGGCGATGAGAATGTTGACGAAGTGCGCTGCGCGCACCGCCCCGGCCGCTGCGCTCCTCGGCGCGCCGCCAAATCGCCCCCACCGGGCTGCGCCTGCCGCGACGCTCTGAAGTAGCGATAGAAAGTCCTGACCTTGGGCGCGCCAGCCGGGCCGCTTTGCAGAAGCCTGGGTGCAACGCCTGCTGCTGCGAATCGCCGTCGCATTGGCGCACCGGGTCCCCACACGCCTTGGGCGACGCACCAGCAAACGAACACGCCGAGCGGCGACGCACCAGCAAACAAGATCACCTAACCGCAGCAAACGACAGCTGCCGCGCCGTAGGCGGAAGTACAGACACCTTCTGCACCAGCTCGCGGATGGTCTGGCACTGCGTCTTCATCCGGATGCTGCGCAGCTGCGTGCGGACGGTGGAGATGCGCACACCGTGCTCCGCGGCGACCTGGGCCGGACGCAGTCCGCGGCAGACCTGGGTCAGTACCTGGGCTTCCGCGCCGGTCAGGCCGCGCTCGCGGGCGAACAGGGCCACGGTGGAGTCGTCGCACAGCGTCTGCTTGGCAAACACCAGCAGCGCGTACTGCGGGCTGGCCGCTGCCGCAGCCTGTCCCGGCCGGTCTGTCTCGGCCCGGGCGAGCATCAGCGGAAGCACGGCCACGGCGGAGGTCTGCGCGTCCTTGCCCAGTGTCAGCAGGCCGCGCAGACCGGCACGGGTGCGCGCCAGCGTGCTGCGCAGCTGGTCCTGGTGGCCGGGTCGCACGGTGGCCACCCGCCCTTGGACCAGGCACAGCCCGGTGTCGTGGCGCCGGCTGCCGGCAGTGTCGCTCGCGTCGTTCAGCGCCGCGTGGCCGGGCCCGTTGGCGAACTGCAGCATGGCGGAGTCGGCGTCCAGCACCACCAGGCCGTAGTCCACCTGGTTCAGGGTCAGGCGCAGCAACTCGGCTTCGGGGGTATCGGCGCCGCGGCTGTTGTTGCTGCTGCGCCAGGCCAGCGGGGCGGCGTAAGGTGACGCGTACGGACGCTCTTCGGTCCGCAGGGTGGGGGTGCTCATGGTGGGGTCGGTCTCCTGGTGCTCGCACCCGCCTGGCACCTGCCAGCCGTCGATCAGTGCGTGTCACCAAGCGTAGAAGCCGCTCCGCGTTGCGGCCAGTGCAAGCTGCCGCCGGATTTTGTGACGCATGCACATCGCGTGCAGGCGCGGCGCCAGCCTACCAGCGCCGCGGCAGCCGCCCGACGAGCACGATGTGCCGGTCCTCCAGGCGCACATGGCCGCCGCTTTCCAGGTCCTTCAGGATGCGGCTCACCATCTCGCGGCTGCAGCCGACGCGGCTGGCCAGGTCCTGGTGCGTCAGCCGGGCGGGGATGCGGCGCGTGCCGTCGGGGCGGGGCTCGGCCAGATCCTGCAGGCACTGACTCAGTCGCCCGTAGACATCGATGAAGGCCAGGTTGCGCGCATCCCGGGTAGCCAGCCGCAGGCGCCGGATCACCTGGGCCAGCAGTTCCAGCGCGAACTCCGGCCGCTCGGAGATGAAGGCCAGCAACCCTGCGCGTGTGACGACCGAACACACGCAGTCCTCCAGCGTGGCCACGCTGGCCGAGCGCGGACCGCCGTCCAGTGCCATCTCGCCGAAGTACTCGCCGGCACCGAACAGGCCGAACATGATCTCGCGGCCGCCTTCCTCGGTGCAGTAGACCTTCACGCGGCCGTCCAGCAGGATGTACATCGTGTCCCCGGTGTCCCCCTCCTGGATCAGGATGCTGCCCTTGCGATAGCGCCGCACATCGCCGCGGGCCGCCAGTGCGCGCACGCCTTCGCTGTGCTGCGGGTCGGCGGTGAAGCGGTCGAGCGGGGTGGGCATCGTCGGCAGCGGCGGCCTCAGGGCCGGGTGGCCAGCTCCCGGGCGTCGCGCTCGTACGCGGCCAGCCGGCGGACGGCGCGCTCGCGCTGCTCCGGGGTCGTGCTGTTGTGCAGCTGGGCAAAGGTGCGGCAGCTCTCGGCAATCGCGCGCTCCGCGTAGGCCCGGTAGGCCGCGTCGGGCGACGTGATCGAGCGATCGACCGTGGCGCGGAACAGCTGCGTCGCCTGCGCCACGCCGGGTGGCGGTGTGGTGGTGCCCTCGCGCAGCGCCTGCAGCACGTCGCGCTGACGCCGCTGGCGTTCGGCGTAGCTCAGGGCCGGGTCGAAGCTCGACTGGGCGATCGCATTGCGCAGCACGGCCAGCTGGCGCTCCTCCAGCGTGCCGTAGAACTGTTCGCTGCGTTCGACGGCGCTCTTGAGGCGCCGGGCCGCCCGCTCCGCCGCCGTGCCGGCCATCCACTCCTGGCGCCATTCCGTATTGCCCTTCGCGAAGCGGGCCTCCAGGTGCGCCAGCTGCGCCGGGCGCATCGTCATCGCCACCGCGACGGTGGGCGCCTCCGCCTGGGCCACGACCGCATCGAAGCGCTTGCGGACCTCCGCGAACAGCGTGCAGACCTGCTCTGGCGTGGCATCGGCCAGCGCGACCTGGCGCGTGCGCTGCAGCAGCTCGGCGATGCGCGGCAGTTCGTTGGCCCGGTGCCACTGCTGAAGACGGGCCAGCTCCTCGCGCACCTTCAGGGACTGGGCATCGTCCAGATCGGCATAACCGTCGATCCACCAGTAGGCGAGTTCCGGAGCGTTGTTGTAGGCCAGCTTCACCGCGCTGCAGCCCTGCAGCAGGACGGCTGCCAGCAGCACCGCCAGCAGGCCGATAATCCGCCTCCAGGCAACCAGCACCGGACGGGACAAGCACATGGCAGCAGCAGGCACGGACGCGATCGACGTGGTCATCATGGCAGCGGGCAAGGGCACCCGCATGAAAAGCAAGCTGCCCAAAGTATTGCACCGATTGGCCGGCCGTGCCCTGGTGCACCATGTGCTGGACACGGCCGCCGCGCTGGGTGCCCGCAGCGGCGTGCTGATCACCGGCCACGGCGCCGAGGCGGTCGAGGCGGCCTGCGGGGCAGCCAGCGGCGGCAACCGCGGCCTGCCGCTGCAGGTGGTGCGCCAGGAGCCCCAGCTCGGCACCGGGCATGCGGTGCAGCAGGCGGTGCCGGTGCTGCGCGACGACGGCCTGGTGGTGGTGCTCAGCGGCGACGTGCCGCTGACCCAGGTCGAAACGCTGCGCGCGCTGGTGGACGTGTGCGCTGGCGACAGCCTGGCGCTGCTGACGCTGGATCTGCCCGACCCGACCGGCTACGGCCGGGTGCTGCGGGCCGGCGCCGGCGACGACGCGCAGGTGCTGCGCATCGTCGAGCACAAGGACGCCACGCCCGAGCAGCGCGCCGTGCGCGAGATCTACAGCGGCATCATGGCGGTTCCGGCGCGGCTGCTCAAGGGCTGGCTGGCGCGGCTGGATAACCACAACGCGCAGAAGGAGTACTACCTGACCGATGTCGTCAAGTTCGCGGTGGCCGACGGCGTTCCGGTGCGCGCCCACCGCATCACCGACGAGGTGCAGGTGGCCGGCGTCAACAGCCCGCTGCAGCTGGCCGAGCTGGAGCGGGCTTACCAGCGCCGGCTGGCGAACCGGCTGATGGAGCAGGGCGTGCGCATCGCGGACCCGGCCCGGCTGGACGTGCGGGGCAGCCTGCACTGCGGCGAGGACGTGGCGATCGACGTCAACTGCGTGTTCGACGGGAAGGTGGTGCTGGGCAATGACGTGTCGATCGGCGCGAACTGCGTGATCGCGAACGCAACGATCGCGGCCGGCGCGGTGATCCACCCGTTCACCCATATCGACGGCGAGAAGGCCGGCGTCACGGTGGGCGAGGGCGCGCTGGTCGGCCCGTTCGCTCGGTTGCGCCCCGGCGCTGCGCTCGGGCCGGAGGTGCACATCGGCAACTTCGTCGAGGTCAAGAACTCCACGCTGGCGCGTGGCGCCAAGGCCAACCACCTGGCCTACCTGGGCGACGCCAGCGTCGGCGAGCGGGTCAACTACGGCGCCGGCAGCATCACGGCCAACTACGATGGCGCCAACAAGCACCGCACCGTGATCGAGGCCGATGTGCATGTCGGCAGCAACTGCGTGCTGATCGCGCCGGTCACGCTGGGCGCCGGCGGCACCGTCGGCGGCGGCTCGACGATCACCAAGGACACCCCAGCCGGCGCGCTGAGCGTCGCACGCGGCCGGCAGGCGACGATCCCCGGATGGACACGCCCGAAGAAAAGGCAGTGAGCGCAGGCTCACCCGACGCGTCCTCGGTGGAAGCCCTGCAGCGGCAGCTGGTGCAGGCGCGCCAGGCGCTGGAGGACTTCACCTATTCGGTGTCGCATGACCTGCGCGCGCCGCTGCGCCATGTGGTCTCCTACCTGAAGATCCTGCGCGAGGACCTGCCCCAGCCGGTGGACCCGGCCATCCTGTCGCACCTGCAGACCGCCAGCGATGCGGCCGCCCAGATGGGGCGGCAGATGGACGGGCTGCTGGAGCTCTCTCGCCTGGGTCGCCAGGAACTGCAGCAGGGCGACGTGGATCTGCAGCTGCTGATCGTCGAAACCCTGCGCGGGCTGGAGCCGCAGGCCGCGGGGCGCCGCGTCGACTGGGTGGTCGCCACGGACCTGCCCCGGCTGCACGGCGACATCGCGCTGCTGGGGCGGCTGCTTCAGCTGCTGCTGGACAACGCGCTGAAGTTCAGCCGGGCGCGCGACCCGGCCGTGATCCGGATCGGCTGGCAGCCGGTGCGCGCGGGCTGGTGTGCACTGCAGATCCAGGACAACGGCGCGGGCTTCGACCCGCGCTTCGCGGACCGCCTCTTCAAGGCCTTCCAGCGCCTGCACAGCGCGCGCCAATTCGAGGGGCTCGGCATGGGCCTGGCACTGGCCCGTGCGGTGGTCGAGCGCCATGGCGGGCGCATCCATGCCGAGGGCCGGCCGGATGCCGGCTGCACCGTCAGCCTGGAGCTGCCGCTGGCGGCGGGCGCTGGGGCATAGGTACCCGCGCGCCGAACTTGCTGCGCTTGACGCTGAAGAAGGCCTTCACGTTGCGCACGTTTGCTTCGCTCGTGAACAGCCGCTGCACCAGCGCCAGGTAGTCCGGCATGTCGCGCGCATGCACCACCAGCACGAAATCCGGCCCGGGTGACACCCGGTAGCACTGCTGCACGGCGGCGTCCTGCGTGACACGGGCCTCGAAGGCCTCCAGCCACTCGGCGCCCTGGCGGTCCAGCGTGATCTCGACGATGGCCGTCAGCCCGTGGCCCAGCACCGGCGCGAGCCGGTCGACCGACAGCAGGGCCACCTGCGCCTCGATCAGGCCGGCATCGCGCAGCCGCTTGACGCGCCGCAGACAGGTGGGCGGCGAGGTGAGGGCGCGCTGCGCGAGCTCCTGGTTGCTCAGGCTGGCGTCGGTCTGCAGCAGATCGAGCAGCCGCAGATCGACGTCATCGAGTTCCAAAGATTCCATTTTTCTATCTTGAATGAAATCAATCGATGAATCAATGTCTGGATGAAACTGTGCGACAAAAACGTGAATAATTCGGCAACATATTTCTCTATGCCGGGATTACCATGCGCCCACAAACAACCTGGAGGTCCCCGCATGTGTGGCATTGTTGGTTCTGTCTCGACCCGCAACATCGTTCCGATCCTGGTGCAGGGCCTGCAGCGGCTGGAGTACCGGGGGTATGACTCCTGCGGCGTGGCGGTGCACACCGGCGGCCTGCAGCGCGCCCGCAGCACCTCGCGCGTGGCCGAGCTGGCGGAGCAGGTCGGCGGGGGCCGATTGGAGGGCCTGACCGGCATCGCCCACACCCGCTGGGCGACGCACGGCGCGCCAGCAGTGCACAACGCACACCCGCACTTCAGCCATGGCCCGGGCGCCGACGCCTACGACCGCCCTGGGCGCGTCGCGCTGGTGCACAACGGCATCATCGAGAACCATGACGCTCTGCGTGCCGCGCTGCAGGCCAAGGGCTATGTGTTCCAGAGCCAGACCGACACCGAGGTGATCGCGCACCTGGTCGACAGCCTGTACGACGGCGACATCTTCGAGGCGGTCAAGGCCGCCACCGCGCAGCTGCACGGCGCCTACGCGATCGCGGTGTTTTGCAAGGACGAACCCCAGCGCCTGATCGGCGCGCGGGCCGGATCGCCGCTGATCCTGGGCATCGGCCAGGACGGGCGCGAGCACTTCCTGGCCAGCGACGCGATGGCGCTGGCCGGCGTGACGGACCAGATCGTCTACCTGGACGAGGGCGACCTGGTCGACCTGCAGCTGGGCAAATACTGGCTGGTGGACAAGGCGCACAAGGCGGTGCCGGTGGCGCAGCGCCCGGTCAAGACGGTGCAGGCGCACAGCGGCGCGGCCGAGCTGGGCCCCTACCGCCACTACATGCAGAAGGAGATCTTCGAGCAGCCGCGGGCGATCGGCGACACGCTGGAGGGCGTGGAGGGCATCGTGGCCGACCTGTTCGACGGTGCCAGCCACCGCGCGGCGGATGTCTTCAAGGACATCGATTCCGTACTGATCCTGGCCTGCGGCACCAGTTATTACAGCGGCTGCACGGCCAAGTACTGGCTGGAGAGCGTCGCCGGCATCCCGACGCAGGTGGAGGTGGCCAGCGAGTATCGCTACCGCGACTCGGTGCCGAACCCGCGCAGCCTGGTCGTCACGATCACGCAGTCCGGCGAGACGGCCGACACGCTGGCGGCATTGCGCCATGCGCAGAGCCTGGGCATGACGCAGACGCTGACGATCTGCAACGTGGCC
>JAEUOX010000384.1 GCA_016790475.1 Rhodoferax sp.
GTCGGGCGCTGAACGCGCCGACAACCTGCGGTGCTCGCGGCCGGGGCGCATCGCCAAACTCGCTGCGCGCCCGTTGGGCGCTCCGCTCAAACAGTGGCGATGAGAATGTTGACGAAGTGCGCTGCGCGCACCGCCCCGGCCACTGCGCTCCTCGGCAAGCCGCCAAATCGCCCCCACCGGGCTGCGCCTGCCACGACGCTCTGGAGTGGCGATAGAGAGTCCTGACCTTCGGCACGCCGGTTGGTCAGTGAAGCCGATGCAATGGTGGCGCGCGGGAGTCGGCGACCGGCCTGGTTCGGAGCGAACGGAAATGCAGCGCCGGCGTATCGCATGGCCATCGGCAGAATCGGTCCACGCGAAACCCTCCGCCGACCAGAGGCTCGTCGCCCAAGGCGTGTGGGGGCCCGGTGCGGCGCGCCTGTGGGGCGCCGAGGGCGCAGGGCTTGCGGCCCAGCGCGGAGCGCGTTCGTAAACATTTTCATCGCGCTTGTCCGAGCGGAGCGCCCGCAGGGCGCGCAGCGAGTTGCGCGATGGGGCCGCAAGCACGAGCACCGACGGGTAGTCGGCGCGTTCAGCGCCGACCGCCCCACCGAAGCGCCGCACCGGGCCCCCGCACGCCTTGGGCGACGCAACGACAAACCCACACGCCTTGGGCGACGCAAGAGCAAACAACCACGCCGAGGGCGACGCAAGACCTGCAGACCACGCCCAAGACGAAGCAAGAGCACGACCCCCGTTCACTCCCCAAAGTTCAGCGGCAGGCCCACATAGTTCTCCGCCAGGGACCGCGAAGCCGCCTCGGAGTGCACCAGGTAGTCCAGCTCCGCCTCCTGCACCTTCTGCCCGAAGCCGGCCGTATCCGGAAACCGGTGCATCAGCGACGTGAACCACCAGGAGAAGCGCTCCGCCTTCCAGACCCGCCGCAGACAGCGCTCCGAATAGTGGTCGATGCCCGCGCTGCTGTGCTCTTGGAAGAACTCGATCAGTGCCGAGGACAAGTACTTGACGTCGGTCGCCGCCAGGTTCAGCCCCTTGGCGCCGGTCGGCGGCACGATGTGGGCGGCGTCGCCGGCCAGGAACAGCCGGCCGAAACGCATGGGTTCTGCCACGAAGCTGCGCAGCGGCGCGATGCTCTTCTCGATCGACGGGCCGGTCACCAGCTGCTCGCGCGCCTGCGGGTCCAGCCGGCTGCGCAGCTCTTTCCAGAAGGCCTCGTCCGACCAGGCGTCGACCGAGTCCGTCAGTGCGCATTGCACGTAGTAGCGGCTGCGTGTCGGGCTGCGCATCGAGCACAGTGCGAAGCCGCGCTCGGTATTGGCATAGATTAGCTCGTGCGACACCGGCGGCACGTCGGCCAGGATGCCCAGCCAGCCGAACGGGTAGACCTTCTCGTACTCGGTGATCGCGCTGCGCGGCACGCTGGCGCGGCAGACACCGTGGTAGCCGTCACAGCCGGCGATGATGTCGCAGTCCAGCCGGTGCGACTGCCGCCCCTGCGGGCCGTCGGTGTCGTAGGTCACGTAAGGCTGGGCGGTGTCGAAGTCGTGCACCGCCACGTTGGCCGCGCTGTACACCGTCGGGGATCCGGCGGCGCTGCGCGCGTCCATCAGGTCCCGGGTGACCTCGGTCTGGCCGTAGACCATCACATTCTTGCCGCCCGTCAGGCCATGCATGTCGATCCGGTGGCGCCGGCCGCGGAACAGCATCTCGAAGCCGCCATGCACCAGCCCCTCGCGGTGCATGCGTGCGCCAACGCCAGCCTCGTCCAGCAGGTCCACGCAGACCTGCTCCAGCACGCCGGCGCGGATGCGGCCCAGCACATACTCGGCGCTCTGGCGCTCGATGACCACGTTCGCGATGCCGGCGCGCGACAGCAACTGACCGAGCAGCAGGCCGGACGGGCCTGCGCCGATGATGGCAACCTGGGTTCGCATGGGCGGTCTCCTTGGCGTTGTTGACACGCGTCAAGCTTAGGGGGCCGTGCCGCGCCGCGCAGCTGCGGTGCGCAGCCGCTGTGCGATCATCCGATCGTCTGTGCGATATTCGCACAAAACTCCATCCGCAATGCCGCCAGATGCAGACCCTCCCGCCGATCGCCCCCGCCGACCTGATCGCCGGCATGGCCAAGGGCATGGCCGTGCTGGAGAGTTTCGACACAGAGCGCCAGCGCCTCAACGTCACGCTGGCGGCCCAGCGCGCGGGTCTGAGCCGCGCGGCCGCGCGGCGGCACCTGCTGACACTGGCCCATCTGGGCTATCTGGAGAGCGACGGCAACTATTTCTGGCTCTCGCCCCGGGTCCTTCGCTTCAGTGGCAGCTACCTGTCCTCGGCCCGCCTGCCGCGCGTGCTGCAGCCCACGCTGAGCCGCCTGGCATTGCAGACGCGGGCCTCCTTCTCCGCGGTGGTGCTGGATGGCGACGAGGTGGTCATCGTCGCCAACAGCGGGCACGGCTTCGACGGGGCGCCCGGCACCGCGACGCGGATGCTGGCCTACGGCCTGCACCTGGGGGCGCGGCTGCCGGCCCATGCCACGTCGACCGGCCGGATGCTGCTGGCCTGCCTGGGCGCGGCGCAGTGCCGCGACTGGCTGCGCGGCCGGGAACTGCCCCGGTTGACGGCCCACACCATCACCCGCGTGGCGCAATTGCGCCAGGTGCTGGAGCGGGCGCGGCGGGAGGACCATTGCCTCGCCAGCGAAGAGCATGAGTTGGGCGTGCATGCGGTGGCCGTGCCGCTGCGCAACCAGCAGGGCCAGGCGCTGGCCGCCCTCAATGTGGTGTTGCCGGGCGCCTGCCCGGACGCGGCCCGGACGCTGGCGCAGTGGCTGCCGCCGCTGCAGCAGGCCGCCCGCGAACTGCGCCCGCTGCTCTAACGGCGGGCGGCGCGATCAGGCGCGGATCGGCGCCGACACCAGGCAGCCGAACTCCCGCGCGAAATCCACCGAGATGCGGGCATGCACCGCGCCCTGGCGGTCGTAGAAACGCTGGGTGCCGGAGATGCCGAACACACCCTCGTGCCAGATGTTCGGGTGGATGTAGAGCCCCTGCAGCCCGCTGAAGCGGAAGCAGATGAAATGCTCCGGCCGGATGTCGTCGCCCGGCAGCGCCAGCGGCACCAGGAAGGGACGGGATTCCAGCGGGAAGAACAGCTGCCCGCCGTCCGGATGGTAGTTGGCATGCCACAGCATCATGCGCTGCGGCGGGTCGTCATGGTCGTTGCGGGCCTGCTCCGGCGGCTGCGCGTAGGCCAGGATGTAGTGGCCGCTGACCGCGTCGTTGCGCCCGTACAGGATGTCGCCCTGCCAGTCGCTGACGAACACGCCCTCGGTGGTGCCGGCTTCGTCGCCGGTGTCCTCGTCGACGGTGCGCCAGCCGGCGTGCGGCCAGCGCACGATCTCGACCTGGCAGTCCTTCGGGTCGTCGACCAGGCGGCCGTAACCGCGCAGCGTCTCGGCGGTCGCGTCCACCACCGGCATCTCGACGATGCGCAGGCCGGCGGGAAGATCGGGGTTCAGGTAGTTCGGGGGTTTGGCCATGGTCGCAGGGGCAGGGGAGGAGCGAAGCAGTCTATTGCATCGCGGCACTGCGCAGCGCCGGCCCGCTGATGCGCACGCCCTTGTGGTGCGCCATGATCAGCTTGCACATCGCCGCATTGCGCGGCGCCTCCATCCCCTGCTGGCGGGCCAGACGCACGACGGCGCCGCACAGGTCGTTGATCTCGGTGATGCGGCCCTGCTGCACGTCGTCCCACATCGAGGAGCGCGCCAGCGGGTCGATGCGCAGCATGCGCTGTGCGACCAGCCGGAACAGCCAGGTCGGCAGCCGCAGCAATCGCGGCAGCAGGTGCGGCGGCACCGCGGCGATCTGGGCCGGGCGGATGCCGGCCTGGCGCATCACCGCCAGCGCCTCCTCCTGCAGGTCGGCCAGCACCCGGCGGTAGTCGCGGTCCAGCAGCTGGGCACGCAGTGGCAGGTCGGACAGCGCGTTGACCGGGTTGTTGAGGTTCAGCAGCAGTTTGCCCCACTGCACCGGGCGCATGTCGTCGGCAAGTTCGGTCGGCAGACCGCAGGCATCCATCAGCAGCGCCATCTCGCGGGTGACCGGGTGGCGCGCCAGCGTGATGCCGCCGCTGGTGGCCCGGTGGGTGTGCCAGGGCGTGGGCTGCACGACATTGCAGGCGACCATGCCGGCGATGACCTTCATGCGCGGGGCGATCGCGGCGATGCGCGCGGCGTTGTCCACGCCGTTCTGCAGCGACACCACCAGCGTGCCCGGCGGGCAGCAGGCGGCCAGCTCCAGCGCCGCCGACTCGGTGGCGCGGCCCTTGACGCACAGCAGCACCACGCAGTCGCCGGTCACGCGCACCTGGGCCAGCGAGCTGCATAGGCCCAGCGCGCTAGGCACCAGATGCGCCTGGAAGCCGTCCAGGTCGCTGATCTGCAGGCCCAGGCGGCGCACGTCGCTGATCACCCCGTGGCGCCCCACCAGCGTCACCTGGCGGCCGCCCGCAGCCAGGCGCCCACCGACATAGCAGCCGATGGCGCCAGCGCCGTGGACGATGAAGTGCATGGGCGTTGTTTTAACTTTTTTTGCGGCCGAGCGCCAGCAGCAGGGCACTGGCGCAGGCGGCCATCGCGGTGCCATGCAGCGCCGTCAGCGGCTCGCCGTTGACGATGGCACCGGAAATCATCGCCACGACCGGCACCATCACCGAGGACAGGCCGGCGATCGGGCCCGGCAGCAGCCCGACGATCGCGAACCAGCAGAAGTTGCCGATGCACATCGGCACCAGCGTGATCCAGGCGATGATGGCCACCGTCTGCCAGCTGGGCATGAAGAGCTGGCCGTCGCCGAACAGCAGCGCGCCGGCGGTCATCGGCACCGCGCCGATCAGCAGCTGCCAGGCGGTCAGCACCAGCACCGGCACCTGGACCCGGCCGCGTTGCAGGATCAGCGTGCCGATCGCCCAGCCGACGGCCGATAGCAGCCCGACCGCCAGCCCGAGCGGCGCGCGGGCGTAGGCCTGGAAGCTGTCCACCATCAGCAGCGTCACGCCGGCGCCCCCCAGCAGCAGCGCCAGCACCATGCGGGCCGACAGCCGCTCGCCCAGCACGGCCCAGCCGATCAGCGCCGACCACAGCGGCATCGTGAAGCCGAGCACTGCCGCCTGCCCGGACGGGATCAGCACGGCGGCATAGGTGCTGGTCAGGTTCCACAGCACCAGGTAGAAGAAGGTGCCCAGCAACACGGTGCGCCAATGGCGGCGCGGCAGCACCAGCGGCTCCCCGCGGAGGTGCGCCAGGGCCATCAGCAGCAGGCCGGAGACGGTCATCGCGATGCTGCGGAAGGTCCAGACCGAGACTTCACGCACCGCATGGGGGAACAGCGGCCAGTTCGTGCCCCAGACCAGGGTCAGCACCACCAGTAGGACCAGGGCGCGACGGGGGATGGCGGGAGGGCTGGACATGCAGGGGGAGCCGGGGTGGACCCGGATTGTCGGCCCATTCGACGGTGGCAGTGTCGGGCACCTTGCGCTAGACTGCCCGCAGGTCCGATTCCTATATCTACAGGCACCCGCGTTGGAGCAGTGAACCCGCCCGGACTCAAACACCGCCTGTCGGCCATTCTGGCGGCCGACGCGGCCGGCTTCGCCCGGCTGATGACAGCCGACGACCAGGGCACGGTCGCCGCGCTGGATGCTGCGCGCGCGGTTTTCCGGCGCCTGGTGGCCGAGCACCAGGGCCGTATCATCGACATGGCCGGTGATTCGGTGCTGGCCGTCTTCGAGACGGCCGGTGGCGCGGTCGCCGCGGCGCTGGAGGTGCAGGAGGAACTGGCCGAGCTCGTGGCGGACGTGCCGGAGGAGCGCTGCATGCGCTTTCGCATCGGCGTGCACCTGGGTGACGTCATCGAGAAGCCCGATGGCACCGTGTATGGCGACGGCGTCAACATCGCGGCCCGGCTGCAGACCCTTGCCGACCCGGGGGGCATCGCTGTCTCCGAGTCGATCCGCACCGCCGTCAAGGGGCGCCAGCACGGGGCCGGCTTCGAGGATCTGGGCGAACAGCAGGTGCGCAACATCGCCGATCCGGTGCGGGCCTGGCGGGTCCACCCCGGGGGCGCGACCTCCTTCGGGTCGTCGTCGCTCGCGCCGATGTCCTCGATGCTGCCGCTGCAGCGCGATGCCGAGGCCCCGCCGCCACCGGGGCTGCGCCTGCCGCCCCGGCCGTCGATCGTCGTGCTGCCTTTCACCGTGATGGGCAGCGACCCGGAGCAGGACTACCTGGCCGACGGCCTGGTCGAGGAGATCATCACCGAGCTCTCGCGTTTTCGCCGACTGTTCGTGATCGCGCGCAACACCTCCTTTACCTACAAGGGCAAGCATGTCGATGCCACCCGCGTGGGGCGGGAGCTGGGCGTGCATTTCCTGCTGGAAGGCAGCGTGCGGCGCGCTGGCAACCGGGTGCGCATCTCGGCGCAGCTGATTGACGCGCAGTCCGGCCACCATGTCTGGGCCGAGCGCTACGAGGACGTGCTGAGCGACGTGTTCGAGCTGCAGGAACGCATCACGCGGCAGGTGGTCAGCACGATGGTGCCGGAGATCGAGGCGGAGGAGATGCGCATCTCCGAGCGCGGCCAGCGCCGCTACTCCGAGACGGACGACATCGCCTGGCGTGCCGCCAAGGCGATGCAGGACACGATGTTCGGCGGCGTGCCCGACGGCTCGCTGCACGCGATCGAGCTGGCGGCGCAGGCGATCGCGCTGGACCGCAACTGCGCACTGGCCTGGCATGTGCTGAGCAACACGCATGCCTGGCGCGTGTTCATGGCCTGGGCGCCGGAGCGCAGCGCCGAACTGGCCATCTCGCGCCATGCGGCCGACATGCTGCTGGCACTGGCGCCGAACGACAGCCGCTCCTACTTCCAGCGCGGCATCGCGCAGGAGATGGCCGGTGAATCCGCCGAGGCGGCCGCCGACCTGCGCCAGGCCATGGCGCTGAACCCGAACGACGCCACGGTGCTGTTCTTCCTATCCTTCATCGAGGCCGCCGAGGGCCGCACCGCCGAGTCCAAGGTGCTGGCGACGCAGGCGGTGCGCATGAGCCCGAAGGACCGCTGGGTCAGCACCGCGCATCTGGCACGCGCGCTGTGCGCCTTCCTGGAGCAGGACTGGCAGGCGCTCCACGACTGGGCCGATCTGGCGATCCAGGCCCAGGCGACGCACCCGATCCGCCGGGTGCTGATGATCGCGTTCGCGGCCGAGGTCGGCGACGTGCCGCTGCTGCGCAAGCACCTGGGTCGGCTGCAGGCGGTGTCGCCGGATTTCATCCCGAGCCTGTTCCGCGGTGACTACCGGCCGCTGCACCGGCCGGAGCAGATGCAGATGTTGCTGGACAGCCTGCGCAAGGCCGGCCTCGCGCCTGCCTGACGGGCGGCCGGTTCAGGCCGACGCCGTCTTGGCGGCCTGCCAGTCGCGCAGAACCCCGTGGGCCTGGCGCGCTGCCGCCTCCACCTGCGCGTCATGGTCCGGCCGCTTCGCGGTGAGCTCGATCACATAGCCGTTCGGATCGCGGAAGTAGATCGAGTCGATGAAGCCGTGGTCGGCCACGCCGCGCGTCTCGATGCCGGCGGCCCGGCCCTTGGCGAGCATCCGGTGCAGGTCGTCCTGGCTGACCTCCAGCGCAATGTGCAGGTCGAAGTCGTGCTGCTCCTTGAACTCGAAGGGCCGGTCCGGCGCCTCGAAGAAGGCCAGCGCGGAGCCGTCGTCCATCGCGTAGAAGGTGTGCAGCGTGCGGGTCGGCCGCCCGCTTTTCGTTTCCCTGATCACGAAGGCATTGGTCAGCGGCAGCCCGAGGAAATCCTCGTAGAAGCGGCGCGTCTCCTCCGCGTCGCGGCAGCGGTAGGCGTTGTGGTGCAGGCCCTTGAGCATGGCGGGGCGTTCAGCGCAGGTGCGCACCGAAGAAGGCCAGGCTGCGGTCCCAGGCCTGCTGGGCGCAGGCCGGGTCGTACTTCAGGAAGTCCAGACCCTTGGAGTCCGCTGTCTCGTTGGCGAAGGCGTGCTTGGCCGCGTAGCGGTGGAATTCATGGCGCACGCCGGCGGCGGCCAGCTTCTTCTCCAGTTCACCGACACCGGCGATCGGGAAGGGCACGTCCTCGGTGGCCCAGTGGCCCAGCAGCGGCGCGGTGATCTTGCCGGCGTCGATGTACTCCAGCGGCGGGTAGCCGTAGTAGGGCACCGCGGCGTCCACCTCCGGCACGAACACCGCGGCCAGCAGCGTCAGCGCGCCGCCCATGCAGTAACCCGACACGCCCACCTTGGCGCTGCCGGTCGCCTTCAGGTGCTGCACCGCACCCCGGACGTCCTGCCCGGCGGCGTCGCCGAAGTTCAGGTCGTTCATCAGGTGCTCGGCCTCGTTGGCGGCCAGGGCGACCTTGCCGCGGTACAGGTCGGGCACGAGCGCACGGTAGCCGGCTGCGGCCAGGCGGTCGGCGACGCCCTTGATCTGGTCATTGAGGCCCCACCATTCCTGGATCACGACGACGCCGGGCGCGGAGGCGCCGCTGGCGGGTTCGGCCAGGTAGCCGTCGACATGCTGGCCGTCCGGCCGCTGGAAGCTGATCATCTGTCCCATCGTGGTTCCTCGTGCGCAGGGCGCTTGTGGTCGTGAAAGGCCGCCATTGTGCGCGCCGGCCCGGGAACCGCGCAAGCCGGGCTGCCTTGCCCGGAAAGCTGCCGCTACACTGCGCCTACGATCCCCCTCCCGAAAGGCCCACGCCTGTGGCAGATCCTGCGCCGAGCGACAGTCTGGATGCCCTCCTCCCTGGCCGACAGGCGGCGGTGATCGACGCGGCAACCGCGGCGCTGGCCCACCCGGCGGTGGCCCCCGGCGAGCGGTTCGGGCTGCTGGACCGGCGCGCCGAGGCACTGATCGCCGAAGGCCGCTTCGCCGACGCGTTGCTTGACGCCGAGGCCATGCGGGCGCTGGCCGGCGATGCGCCCGCGCTGCAGATCCCTGCGCTGATGCGCCAGGCCCTGGTGCTGATGCGCCTGAGCCAGAACCGGCGCGCGCTGGGCGTCGCCGAGGAGGCGATGGCGCTGGCCGAAGCCGGCAGCGACCCGGTGCAACGGGCTGCCGCGGTGCTGTGCCTGGCGGAAGCCCAGCTGCGCGCCGCTGCCCATGACGAGGCGCTGGCCAGCGCCCGTCGCGCCGCCGACCTGTACCAGGCGCTGGGGGATGCCGGCGGCGAAGGCCGTGCGCACTGGCTGCTGGCCTTCACCTGCACCCGCCTCTCACGCAACGCCGACTCGCGGCAGGCAGCGCAGCGGGCGGTCGCCCTGTGCCGGCAGGCCGGGGACAGCTACGGCCTGGCCAATGCGCTGAACGTGCTCAGCTTCAGCTGCAGCGACATCCAGGAACGCCTGGAGGTGCTGCGCCAGGCCGGCCAGGCCTTCGAGCGGGCGGGCCATCTGTACGGGCGCATGGCGGTGCTGGGCAACCTGTCGCTGACCTTCGCCGAGCTGGGGCTGTGGCGCCATGCCTGCCGCCTGGGCGCGTTGTGCATGGCGGTATCCGAGCGCTGCGGCGCGACGCTCAACCAGGTGCTGGAAATGGGCGCGGTACTGAAGTGGCAGCTCGACCTGGGGGACCTCGCCGGCGCCCGCAAGCGCTGGGCCGTCTACGACGCCCTTGTCGACGCGCTGGACGAACCGGTCACCCGCAACGACCGGGCGCTGTTCGGCGCCGAGCTGACGGCTGCCGGGGGCGACATCGACGGCGCCATCCGGCAGTTGCGGCGCTTCCTGCGCCAGGTGCGCACGGACAACCCGGGCTTCGAGCTGTACGTGCAGATTCCGCTGGCGCGCCTGCTGCTGCAGCGGGGTGACGCTGCCGCGGCACTGCGCGCGACGCGCCGCGGCATCGCCTGCCTGCAGCAGCGCGGCTTCGCCCGCACCGGATTTGGCCAGAGTCAGGACATCTGGTGGTGGCACAGCCGGGCGCTGGCCGCGCTGGGTCGCCATGAAGCGGCCTGGGCGGCGCTGCAGCAGGCGCACGCACGGATGCTGGTGTCGGTGCGCAACGTACCCGACGAGGGTCTGCGCCGCAGCTTCCTGAACAAGTTGCCGGTACACCGGGCGCTGGTGCCGGCCTGGCTGGCCGAGGCGCAGCGGCGCGGTATCGCCGAGGATCAGCGGCTCGAACACCTGCGCCTGCCCAGCAGCCTGGCGGACCCGTTCAGGCGCCTGGTGGACTCCGGCCTGCGGCTGAACGCGTTGCGCAGCGAGGCAGCGCTGCTGGAGTTCCTGATCGATGAAGTCACCGAGCTCAGTGGCGCCGAGCACGTGCTGCTCGTGCTGCAGCAGGGCGCGCGGCGGACGGTGGCCGGCGCGCTGATGCCCGGTGGCGAGGAGGTTGGCGCCCTGATGGCGGCCGTGACCCCCTGGCTCGATGAGGCTGCCGACAGCCGCGAACCCCGCCTGCGCCACGGCCCGGAGGGCGTTGCCGCCGAGCACCAGCGTTCCTGCCTGGTGGCGCCGCTGGTCGCCCAGGGGGAGCTGCTGGGTTACCTGTACGCCGACATCGAAGGCGCGTTCGGCCGCTTCGGTGATACCGACCGCGATCTGCTGACCATGCTGTGCGGCCAGGCCGCCGTCGCGCTGGCCAATCTGCGCCATGCCGGCAGCCTGGAGGCGCAGGTTGCCGCCCGGACCGCGGACTTGCGGGAGGCCCTGGAGCGTCAGACGGCGACCGCCGCCGTGCTCAGCGTGATCAGTGCCTCGGTGTCTGACGCGCGGCCGGTGTTCGAGGCGATTGTGCACAAGTGCCGCGCCTTGTTCCAGGTCACCGATGCCGGGGTCGCCGTCCTGCGCGAGGATGGCCTGGTGCACCTCGAGGCCCATGTGGGCGAGACCGAGGCGTCCAGCCGCGTCGTGGGGGCCTATTACCCGGTGCCGTACGCCAAGTCGATGCAGTACCTGGCATCCAGGCCGGGGAGGTGCTGGAGTTCACCGATGTCCTGAATGACGACCGGGCGCCCTGGGGCATGCGAAAGATCGCCCGGGACCTGGGCGTCAATTATTCCGCCGCAGTCGTTCCCCTGATCTGGAATGGTCGGGGGCTGGGTGCGCTCCACGTCACGCGCTTCCCGTCCAAGGGGCAGCCGCTCCCGGGTTTCAAGCCGCAGGAGATCGCCCTGCTCAAGACCTTCGCCGAGCAGGCGGTGATCGCGATCCAGAACACCCGGCAGTTCAAGGAAACGCAGGAGGCGCTGGAGCGCCAGACCGCCACCGCCGAGGTGCTGGAGGTCATCAATGCCTCGCCGGGCCAGCTGGCGCCGGTGTTCGAGGCCCTGATCGAGCGCGCCTCGCGCCTGTGTGCGGCGGATGCCGGCGGGCTGTGGCTGGCCGAGGGCGAGACCGCCCGCTACAGCGGCGGCCAGCGTGGCATGCCGCAACCCTATCTGGACGCAGCCGCAGTGCAGGGCCATGTGCCGCTGGCCTATCTGCTCGGGCGGGACTGGAAGAAGACCCCTTACCTCAACGTGCCCGACATCCAGGACACGGACGTCTACCGGCAGCGCGTGCCCTTCTTCGTGGCCAGCGTCGAGCTGGGCCTGATCCGCAGCTATCTCGGATTCCCGCTGCGGGACGAGCAGTCCCGCGTGATCGGCGTGTTCACGCTGGTGCGGCGCACGGTCCGCCCGTTCACCCCCAGCCAGGTGTCCCTGGTGCAGTCCTTCACGGCGCACGCGCAGCTCGCGATGCGCAACGCCCGGCTGATCAACGAGACCAATGAAGCCCTGGAGCGTCAGACCGCCAGCGCCGAGGTGCTGCGGGTCGTCAGCAGCTCGCTGGCGGATGCGCAGCCGGTGTTCGAGGCGATCTGCACCAGCATGCAGCGGCTGCTGCCCGGGGCGGATCTGGCGATCGGCTCGCTGGGGGACGACGGGATGATCCACTGGCGCGCCGGCAGCGGCCCGCTGCGCGAGCGGCTGAAGACGGTGTTCCCCCGGCCGGCGCCGCGCTCCGCCGGGCTGCTGGACGGCAAGGCCACGTATTTCCCGGACCTGCTGAACGGCCCCGGCGTACCCGAGAGCCTGCGCGAGGCCACACGCAAGCTGGGCACGAACGCGTCGATGCTGTCCGCCGCGATGGTGGCCGGCGATACCGTCTACGGCACGATCGCCGCCTTCCACGCCGACCTGGCGCCCTTTACCGAGGACGAAGGCCAGCTGTTGAAGTCCTTCGCCGACCAGGCGGCGATCGCGATCCGCAATGCCAGCCTGTACCGCGAAAGCCAGTCCGCCCGCGCCGCCGCCGAGGCGGCCAACGAAGCCAAGAGCGCCTTCCTGGCCACGATGAGCCACGAGATCCGCACGCCGATGAACGCGGTGATCGGCATGAGCGGCCTGCTGCTGGATACGCCGCTGACCGTCGACCAGCGCGATTTCGCCAGCACCATCCGCGACTCGGGCGACGCGCTGCTGACCATCATCAACGACATCCTCGATTTCTCCAAGATCGAGGCCGGTCGCATGGACATCGAGGCCCATCCCTTCGACCTGCGGGAATGCGTCGAGTCCGCGCTGGACCTGATCGGCCCGCGCGCGGCCGAGAAACACCTGGACATCGCGTACCAGTTCGACGGCGAGGTGCCCGCCGCGCTCCTGGGCGATGTCACCCGGCTGCGCCAGGTACTGCTGAACCTGCTGTCCAACGCGGTGAAGTTCACCGATCGGGGCGAGGTGGTGCTGACGGTGCGCGCCGAGGGCGACGAACAGACCGGGGAGGGCAGCCTGGTGCACTTCACCGTGCGCGACACCGGCATCGGCCTGAGCGAAGCCGGTCTGTCGCGCCTGTTCCAGAAATTCAGCCAGGCCGACAGCGGCACCACGCGCAAGTACGGCGGCACCGGCCTGGGCCTGGCCATCAGCAAGCTGCTGGCCGAGCTGATGGGCGGCACGATGTGGGCCGAGAGCGCCGGGCCCGGGCAGGGCAGTGCCTTCCACTTCACGATCCGCAACACGCCCACCACCTTGCCGGTGGGCACCCGCCGCGAGTTCCTGGGGGAACAGCCGGCCCTGAAAGGAAAACGCATCCTGGTGGTGGACGACAACGCCACCAACCGGCGCATCCTGGCACTGCAGACGGCCAGGTGGGGCATGGTGGTGCAGGACACCGAGTTCCCGGCGCAGGCCGAGCCCATGCTGCGCCAGCAGCCCTTCGACCTGGCGATCATCGACATGCACATGCCGGGCATGGACGGGGCGATGCTGGCCCGGGCGATCCGCGCGGCGGGCCACGTGCTGCCGCTGGTGCTGTTCAGCTCGCACGGACGCAAGGAGGCGACGGACAGCCTGTTCCAGGCCACGCTGGCCAAGCCGCTGCGCCAGAGCCAGTTGTTCGACACCCTGGTGTCGCTGCTGGCGCACGACGAGGCGCCCAAGGCCGCGCCCACCGCCGCCAAACCGGGCGTGGATGCGCAGATGGCCGAACGCCACCCGCTGCGCATCCTGCTCGCCGAGGACAACGTGGTCAACCAGAAACTCGCGCTGCGGCTGCTGCAGCAGATGGGCTACCGGGCCGACGTGGCCAGCAACGGCATCGAGGCCATCGAGAGCGTGGTGCGCCAGCCGTACGATGTGGTGCTGATGGACGTGCAGATGCCCGAGATGGACTGCCTGGAGGCCAGCCGGCGCATCGTCGCGCGCTGGCCCGAGGCGGCGCAGCGCCCGCGCATCATCGCGATGACGGCCAACGCGATGCAGGGCGACCGCGAGGAATGCCTGGCGGCGGGCATGGACGACTATGTGACGAAGCCGATCCGGGTGGATGCGCTGGTCCAGGCGCTGATGCAGGTGAACAATGGCCGGGGCGCGTGAGGGTCAGCCCTTGTATTGCACGTAGCGGAACTCCCATAGGTTTCATGGAGCACCAAGGAGAAGACGATGGCTACCTCCACATGCGAGGGTGTTGAGAAGCACTGCGGGAGTCCCGCACCTGGGAATGGCTGGCCGCAATTGCGGGCATAGAAGGGTGGAAATGAGGCGTGGGCGCGCAGATGACCGGGTGCCACCCGCTGTGGCAGCTACTTGATAGGGTGTCCGTCAGTTTCGGCGCTGGTGATTCTCAAAAGTAGCTAATTTGGCTAAACTGTACATAATTTCCATTCTTCCGGAGTACTATCGTGATCTCAGTCACCTCTGTCGAGGCTCAAAACCGATTTGGGCAGTTGCTCGATACCGCGTTGCGGGAGCCTGTCACGATTACCCGGCACGGCCGCACGGCAGCATTCATCGTGTCTCCCCAGGACATGCAGGCACTGCTGGACGTACGGGCGCGTCGCTCGAAGGCCGTGGAAGCGCTGGAGGCCTGGAGCACTGATGCCGCTGCCGTCAGCACACCGACGGCAGCGGAACTGTCGGAGGAAGAAATCAACCGCTTGGTGCATGCGCTTCGATGAACATCCATCGGCGTGTGGTTTTCGACACCAGCACGTTGGTTGGGGCTGCGCTCAAGGTCGGCTCGCCACCCCACCGGGCTTTGCTGCATGCGGTTGCCACCAGTGACGTCTGCGCTTCACCGCAGACATGGATGGAGTTGAACGAGGTTATGCAAAGGCCCCGGCTGGACAGGTTCATGGATCGCTCGACCCGCATGACCTTTGTGGCCATCCTGCGTCAGCACATGCGTTTCTTTCCCGTGAGCCCGGAAGATGAGAGCGCAGTGCAGCCAGCTTGCCGCGACACGCAGGACAACAAGTTTCTGGCGCTCGCCCGGGTGTGCCGGGCAGACGTTCTCATCAGCAGTGACGACGACTTGCTCGTGTTGCATCCGTGGTGCGGCATGCCTGTCTTGCGCGCTGCAGAATTCCTTGCCCGATCATGACCAACACTTGCTGCAGGCCGCTTCATAAGGCTTCCGCAAGAGCATTGCGGGTCTGCAAGAGGGGCTATCACAAATCGGCTGGGTCTACAGTCCGTCTATCGCGGTCAGTGGGACGTGTCACGCCTCCTGCTTCCTTACCCGCTTTTTCCAGCTCTGAATCGAGCCCTTTGCCAGAGTCCACCGCAGCTTTGCGAATGGCGCAGATCCGGGCGCTGGTGCTCCGCCCGTTGGCCTTGGCACGGCGCTTCAATGAATGGTCTTGATCCAAGGAAGTGTGGACGATGAAGAACGCTGACATCGACTCGCTCCACGCCATGACGCGCGAGCTCGCCACCCTGCGCGAGCAACTCGCCGCCCAGACCGCTCGTGCCGACGCCGCCCAGGCCGCGCTGGGCGACGCGCTGGCCTACCAGACGGCCGTTGGCGACGTCCTACGGGTCATCAGCGAATCACCGGCCGACGTCACGCCGGTGTTCCAGACCATCCTGCAGGCGGCGGACCGCCTGTTCGGCGCGGTGATCGGTGCGGTATTCCGGTATGACGGCGGGCAGGTGCACCTGATGGCCACCGAAGGCTGGCCGCCCGCCGCGCTGGAGAACGCGCGGCGCCTGTACCCCGGCCCGCCCGACCCGACGCAGATGAGCGGCCGCGTGATCCTGTCGGGCCAGGTGCAGACGATCACCGACACATTTGCCGACAAGGGCTACGACGCGCAGACAAGCCGCAACGGCCAGTGGCGGCGCATGCTCGGCGCACCCATGCTGCGTGACGGCAAGCCGATCGGTGCACTCGTGATCGCCTGGGCCGATCCGGGTCAGAGCGACGAGCGCGAGGTGGCACTGCTGCAGACCTTCGCCGAACAGGCGGTGATTGCGGTCGAGAACACGCGGCTCATCAACGAAACCCGCGCGGCATTGGAGCAGCAGAAGGCCAGCGCGGACATCCTGCACGTGATCAGCCAGTCGCCGACCGAGGTGAGGCCGGTGTTCGACGCGATCGTCAGCACGGCGGTGCACCTGCTGGACTGCGACCGCGCCGTCATCCTGCTGTGTGATGCCCGGCATTTCTGGGCAGCCGCCGCGGCCACACAGGCTGCGGGCGTGGCGGCGTCGGTGGAAGGCACCCGGCTGCCGCTGGACCCGGCCCTGAACTTTCCGTCCCGTGCCATCCTGTCGAGATCGGTGCTGCACCTGCCCGACTGGAATGCCATCGAGGACCTGCCGGCGCACGAAAGCCACATCCGGGACTGCAGCGGTGTCCGTTCGGGTCTGATGGTGCCCTTGCTGCGGGAGGGTGCCTGCATCGGGCTGCTGGCGCTGGTGCGCGTTCGCGCGCTGGCCTTCAGCGACAAGCAGATTGCGCTCGCCCAGTCGTTCAGCGATCAGGCGATGATCGCCATCGGCAATACGCACCTGTTCAACGAAACCAAGGAGGCGCTGGACCGGCAGACTGCCACCAGCGACGTGCTGAAGGTCATGAGTGCCTCCCCGGCCGATGTGCGGCCGGTCTACGAGGCGATCGTGCTGGCAGCCCTGCGCCTGCTGAACTGCGAGATGTGCATCCTGTTGCGGGTGGACGGCACCAACTATTCGCCCGCAGCCGGTGCCGGCCCGCAGGGGCTGCTGGACGACATGGGCCCCAGCCACATTCCGATCGACCCCACGCTGAACTTCCCCTCGCGGTGCATCCAGTCACGCGCGATGCTGCAGCTCCCCGACTGGGACGCCATCGCGCTGCCGCCGCACGAGCAGCAGATCCGCCAGCTGTTCGGGCTGCGCGCCGCCCTGTACGTGCCGCTGCTGCGCGACGGCGAGTGTGTCGGCGTGCTGGCGTTGGCGCGTTCCACGCCGGGCCCGTACAGCGAGTCCCAGATACGGCTTGCGGAGGCCTTTGTCGACCAGGCCGTGATCGCGACCGAGAACGTGCGCCTGTTCGACGAGACCCGCGAGGCGCTGGAGCGCCAGACCGCGACCGCCGAGGTGCTCAAGGTGATTGCCGCCTCGCCCGCCGACGTGCAGCCGGTGTTCGACGCGATCGCCAGCAGCTCGCGGCGCCTGCTCGGCGGTTTCTCGACCACGGTGTTCCGGATCATCGACGGGGTGCTGCATCTGGTGGCCTTCACCGAGACGAATGCCGAGGCTGACGCCACGCTGCAGGCGACCTTTCCGCGGCCGATCGCCGACTTTCCGGCCTTTGCGATGGTGCGCGAGGGCCAGACCGCGCGCATCGAGGACACCGAGGCGGATGCCGGTGTGCCGGAGATGATGCGGGAGCTGGCCCGGCAGCGAGGCTACCGTTCGATGCTGTTCACCCCCCTGGTGCGCGAGGGCGCGGTCATCGGGATGATCGGCGTGACGCGGGTGGAGCCCGGCATGTGGGCGGAACACCACGCACAGCTGTTGCGTACCTTCGCGGACCAGGCGGTGATCGCGATCGAGAACTCGCGCCTGTTCAACGAGACCCGCGAGGCACTGGAACAGCAGCGTGCCTCGGCCGAGGTGCTCAGCGTCATCAGCAACTCGGTGGCCGACAGCGCGCCGGTGTTCCAGGCCATCGTGCAGGCCTGCCAGCGGCTGTTCGCCAGTGGCAATGCGATCATCTCGCTGGTGGGGGAGGACGGACTGGTGCGCCACGAGGCGATCGCGACGGTCGATGGCGTCGCCGGCAGCATGTCCGCGCAGGAGGCCCGCAGCTTCCTGGATCGCGGTTTTCCGCGCCCGCTGGCGCAGTCGTACCAGGCCTACCCGATCCGCAGGCGCGAGGTGGTGCACTACCCCGACATCGTGCACGGCCCCCGGGTGCCGGAGGCCATGCGGCAGATGGGGCGCGACGTCGGCAACTTTGCGATGCTGATCGCCCCGATGCTGTGGGAAGGCCAGGGCATCGGCACCATCCATGTGGCCCGCTTCCCGCCCGCGCCCTTCTCCGACAAGGAGTTCACGCTGCTGAAGACCTTCGCGGACCAGGCGGTGATCGCGATCCAGAACGCGCGCCTGTTCAACGAGACCCAGGACGCCCTGGCGCGCCAGACGGCCAGCGCCGACATCCTGCGCGCCATCAGCAAGTCGCCGACCGACGTGGCGCCGGTGGTCGAGGTGATCATCAGCGTGGCGCGGGAGCTGCTGGGCTGCTACCGCACCAGCCTGTTCCGCCGCGACGGCGATCTGCTGCGTGGCGGCACGGTGGCGACCTCCGGCGGCGTCGGCAAGGGCAGCACGTTCCAGCTGCCGCTGGACGGTACGCACAACTTTCCGGCGCGGGCCGTGTTGTCGGGCCAGCCGCTGCACCTTCCCGACTGGGGCGCGATCGACCTGCCGCCGCAGGAGCAGGAGATCCGCCGGGTGCATGGCTGCAACGCCTCGCTGATGGTGCCGCTGCTGCGTGGTGAGGACCAGGAGGCGTTGGGCGTGCTGGTCTTCCTGCGGGAAGCGGCCATGGCCTTCAGCCCGGCCGACATCGCGCTGGCCCAGTCCTTCGCCGACCAGGCGGTGATCGCGATCGAGAACGTGCGCCTGTTCAACGAGACCCGCGAGGCGCTGGAGCGGCAGACGGCCACGGCCGACGTGCTCAAGGTGATCGCTGCGTCGCCGACCGACGTGCAGCCGGTGTTCGAGGCCATCGCGGCCAGTTCGAACCGGCTGGTGGGCGGCTTCTCGACGGCGGTGTTCCGCTTCATCGCCGACAGGCTCCACCTGATGGCCTTCACCCGCACGAGCCCGGCGGCGGATGCCGCGCTGGAGGCCATGTTTCCGCGTGCACTGGCCGACTATCCCGTCATGATGCAGGTGCGCGACGGTGCCGTGCTGCAGATCGAGGATACCGAGGGCCTGGCCGGCGAATCCCTGGGCGTGCGCGACGTGGCGCGGCTGCGCGGCTACCGCGCCATGATGTTCGTGCCGCTGGTGCGCGAAGGCCAGACAGTCGGCATGATCAGTGTCACCCGTGCCCAACCGGGACCGTTCGCCGCCAAGGACGTCCAGCTGCTGCAGACCTTCGCCGACCAGGCGGTGATCGCGATCGAGAATGTGCGCCTGTTCAACGAGACCCGCGAAGCGCTGGAGCAGCAGACCGCCACCGCCGAGGTGCTGCAGGTGATCAGCAGCTCGGTGGCTGATACGGCGCCGGTGTTCGACAAGATCCTGCTGTCCTGCCAGCGGCTGTTCTCCAGCGGCCATGTCGCGATCGCGCTGATTGGGGACGACGGGATGATGCACCTGGCCCAGAACCGCGAGGGCATCGTCGAAGCCGACGGCAGCCTGGTGCCGGTGGCGAGCCGCGTGCAGGGCGAGTTTCCGCGGCCGGTGGAAAAATCGATCCAGGGTTACGCCATCCACAAGAAGGCGGTGGTTCAGTTCGCGGATGTGCAGTTTGGCGCCAACGTGCCCAAGGGCCTGCGCGAATCCGCCTCGCGCGTCGGTGTCAACTATTCGCTGATGGTCGCGCCCATGATGTGGGAGGGCCAGGGCATCGGCGCGCTGCAGGTCACGCGGATCCCGCCGGCGCCGTTCACCGAGCGCGAGGTCAAGCTCATCAGGACCTTCGCCGACCAGGCGGTGATCGCGATCCAGAACGCACGCCTGTTCAACGAGACCAAGGAGGCGCTGGAGCGTCAGACCGCCACCTCCGAGGTGCTGGAGGTGATCAGCAGCTCGGTGGCCGACACCGCGCCGGTGTTCGACAAGATCCTGCAGAGCTGCAAGAAGCTGTTCGACAGCTGGCAGCAGGGCCTGGTACTGATCACGCCCGACGGCTTCGTGCGGCTGGGCGCCAACCACGGCTCGGCCCAGGCGGGGCTGCAGAAGATCTTCGGCGACGGCAACCGGGTGTCGGCCAAGCACTACATCGCCGGCATCCTGGCCGGCAAGGTGCTGCACTTCGTCAACACGCTGGCACCCGAGGTGCCGTGGGCGGTGCGCTCGGTGGCGGAGCAGCTGAACATCGGCCCGTATTCGCAGCTGCTGGCGCCGATGAGCTGGGAGGGGCAGCCTGTCGGCTTCCTGTACGTGCTGCGCCAGCCGGCCACCGGCTTCAACGCCAGCGAGATCTCGCTGCTGGAGACCTTCGCCGACCAGGCCGTCATAGCCATCCAGAACGCGCGCATGTTCCGCGAGACGCAGGAGGCCCGTGCCGCTGCCGAACAGGCCAACGAGGCCAAGAGCGCCTTCCTGGCCACCATGAGCCACGAGATCCGCACGCCCATGAACGCGGTGATCGGCATGAGCGGCCTGCTGCTGGATACACCGCTGAACGCCGAGCAGCGCGACTTTGCCGGCACCATTCGCGACAGCGGCGATGCGCTGCTGACCATCATCAACGACATTCTCGACTTCTCGAAGATCGAGGCCGGCCGCATGGACATCGAGGCGCACCCGTTCGACGTGCGCGAATGCGTCGAGTCGGCGCTGGACCTGGTCAGCACCCGTGCCGCGGAGAAGCGGCTGGACATCGCCTACCAGTTCGAGGGCGAGGTGCCCGATGCGGTGAACGGCGACGTGACACGGCTGCGCCAGATCCTGCTGAACCTGCTGTCCAACGCGGTCAAGTTCACCGAGGCCGGCGAAGTGGTGCTGACCGTGAGCGCGCGTGATGTCGCCGAGGGCGTGGAGCTGCAGTTCGAGATCCGCGACACCGGCATCGGCCTGTCCGAGGCGGGCATGGGCCGGCTGTTCCAGAGCTTCAGCCAGGCGGACAGCAGCACCACCCGCAAGTACGGCGGCACCGGCCTGGGCCTGGCCATCAGCAAGCGGCTGGCCGAGCTGATGGGCGGCACCATGCAGGCACGCAGCGCCGGGCTGGGTCAGGGCACCACGTTCAGCTTCACGATCGTCGCGCCGCGGGCGGACTCGCCGCAGGCGCGCCGCCGCGAGCTGCTGGGTCAGCAGCCGGCGCTGGCCGGCCGGCGCGTGCTGGTGGTGGACGACAACGCCACCAACCGGCGCATCCTGGCATTGCAGACAGCCAAGTGGGGCATGCAGGTGCGCGACACCGCATCCGCCGGCGAGGCCTTGCGCTGGCTGCAGGCCGGCGAGGTTTTCGACGTGGCCGTCTATGACATGCACATGCCGGAAATGGACGGCATGGCACTGGCCGAGCACACCCGGGCGCTGCGCCCGGCGCTGCCTCTGGTGCTGTTCACGTCCCTGGGGCGGCGCGAGGCGGGCGACCTGGGCACGCTGTTTGCCGCCTACCTGAACAAGCCGCTGCGCCAGAGCCAGCTGTTCGACACGCTGGCGGCGCTGTTTGCCGCGCCTGAGCCGGCTGCCACGTCGACCGCGCCGGCGGCGGGCGCGGCCCGCGAGGAGATGGCCCGCAGCCACCCGCTGCGCATCCTGCTGGCCGAGGACAACGTCGTGAACCAGAAGCTCGCGCTGCGGCTGCTGCAGCAGATGGGCTACCGGGCCGATCTGGCCAGCAATGGCATCGAGGCCGTGGAGGCGGTGGCGCGCCAGGCCTACGATGTGGTGCTGATGGACGTGCAGATGCCGGAGATGGACGGCCTGGAGGCCTCGCGCCAGATCACCGCCCGCTGGCCGGCCGGCGAACGCCCGCGCATCATCGCGATGACGGCCAACGCGATGCAGGGCGACCGCGAGATGTGCCTGGCTGCGGGCATGGATGATTACGTGACCAAACCGATCCGCCCGCAGCAGCTGACCGAGGCGCTGCAGAAATCCCCCGCACGCAAGGACGCTTGACCCACCATGGCTGACACTCC
>JAEUOX010000054.1 GCA_016790475.1 Rhodoferax sp.
CCGGCGGGCCGCGAAGAACTGCACCACCATGCAGGTCTGCACCACCAGCACCAGGAAGATCACCAGGAAGGCGTTGCGGTCCGCCCAGCGCGGGAACTCCAGCAGCAGCAGCGCCGGCACATGGCTCATGCCGTAGATGCAGACCATGATGCCCCACTGCAGCTTCGCATTGCGCTCCAGGAAGCGCTGCGGGTCGTTCGCCAGCGCGCTCACCACCGGGATCGCCAGGAACACATAGACCGGGATGAAGACGCTGAACAGCTCGAAGCGCCGCAGCCCGACCAGCAGGTACTGCAGCGGAAGGATCACGAAGAAGGCCAGCACCAGGCTGCGGTGGTCGCTGCGGCGCGTCGGCGACAGTGTCAGGAACTCGCGCAGCGCGAAGAAGGACACCAGCCCGAACAGCACCGTGGCGGTGGCATCGCCGGACAGCCAGCCGATCCAGAACACGATGGCCATGACCCAGCTGCTGCGCAGCACGCCGTCGGCGCGCGCCAGCAGCACCCGGCGGGCTTCGCCCTGCGGCGTGGCGGCATGCTCCCGGATCGACAGCAGGAAGATCGTGATGCCGGCGATCGTCAGGCAGCCGAACACGATCAGGAACATCGCCCCGACCTGCTCGGTCGCGCTCAGGGCCTTGAGGTACTGGTTCATCGCCGCGGCCTCAGACCTCGCGCAGGGCCAGCACCGCGTTGCGAGCGCGGTCCAGGAACGCGCGCCGCTCCTCGCCGTCCTGCAGCTGCATCGGCTGCCCGAAGCTGACCGAGCACAGCACCGGCACCGGCACAACCTCGCCCTTGGGCATCACGCGCTGCACGTTGTGGATCCACGTCGGCACCAGCACCACCTGCGGGAAACGCAGCGCCAGGTTGTACAGGCCGGCCTTGAAGGGTTGCGGCTCCTCGGCATGGCCGCGCGTGCCCTCGGGAAACAGGATGATCGAGTCGCCGCGCGCCAGCGCATCGACGAGCGGCTCCAGCGGGTCCTCGGTGCTGCTGCGGTCCCGCGCGACATAGATCGCGTTGAACACCCGGGTGGTGATCCATTCCCGGAAGCGGGTCTTGGTCCAGTAGTCGCGCGCGGCGATCGGGCGCACCAGGCTGCGCAGGTCGCGTGGCAGCGCGGCCCAGATCAGCACCAGATCCGCATGGCTCTGGTGGTTCGCGAAGTAGATCCGCTGTTCGGCCTTGGGCGGGCAGCCGATCCAGCGGGCCTGCGCGCCGGTCAGCACGCGGATCAAGCCCAGCAGGAACCAACCCATCAACTTGGCCAGCATGCGCGGATCATACAGACGCACCCCGCGCCACGGACCAGTGCGCTCAGGGCAGGCGCGCGTCGCCCATGCGGGCCAGGATCGTGCCGGCGCGGCCGGCCACGTAGGCCGACTGCGGCAGCTTCTCGAAGTACTTCGGGCGCGGCAGCATGACCGCCAGCCGGGCGGCCTCGGACGGGCTCAACTGCGCCGCGCTCTTGCGGAAGTAGCGTTCGGCGGCGGCCTGCGCGCCGAACACGCCCTCGCCCCACTCGACATGGTTCAGGTAGATCTCCAGGATGCGGCGCTTGTCCAGCAGCGCCTCCAGCAGCAGTGTCAGCACCAGCTCCTGTCCCTTGCGCAGCAGCGTGCGCTCGCCGGACAGGAACAGGTTCTTGGCCAGCTGCTGCGTGATCGTCGAGCCACCGACCACCTTCGGCGCAGGTGCCATGCCGGCACGCCCGGTGGCGGCCCGCCGAGCGGCCTGCTCCTCGGCGCGGGTGTTCTTCTGCCAGGCCTTCTCCAGCGCATCCCAGTCGACGCCGTCATGCTGGACATAACCGTCGTCCTCGGACGCGATCACGGCGCGCTTCAGGTGGTCGGAGATCCGCTCGTAGGGCACCCATTGCTGGCGCCACGGCAGCGCGCCCCTGGTCGTCAGCACGCGCCAGGCCTCGGAGCGCTCGAACGCGGTGGACTGCGGGTCCAGCACCGCCATCGCGGCGATCCGCAGCACGAAGAACAGCTGCAGCGCGATGAAGGCGCACGCACACAGGGCCAGCCAGCGCAGGAGGGCACGCATCGGCTACTTGGACGTCAGGCGGGTTTCGAGCGTCTCGTCGCGCGTGAACTTGAAGCGCGACACGACCAGGATCTGGTCGGCCTTCAGGCGCATCGCGTCGCTGAACGGGCCGAACGGCCCGGCCAGGCGGGCGATCATCTCGGCGCGGCGGTCCAGCGTGCTGTTGCCGGAGGTGTCGACGATCTCGGTGGCCAGCACCCGGCCATCGAAGTTGACGGTGACCACCATCGTGAGCTCGCCGTAGAGCTTCTTGCCGTTGGCCGTGGGGAAGTTCTCGGTGCCCTTGTCCTCGATCAGCCGGCGCAAGTTGTCGTAGTAGACCGCATAGACCTCCTCGCGGGTCGCGGGGCTCACATAGCGCTTCTTCGGGCGGGCGTTCTGCTCGTTGATGCGCCGCTCGATCTCGGCCAGCAGCTTCACGAGCTGGCGGCGCTTCTCCTCGCGTGCCAGCTGCTCCGCCGTCAGGCCGGTGCGCCGCGGCTCCGGCGGCGGCAGCGCGGCGATCTGCTGGCGCACCTGGGCCAGCAGCACCATCTGCTGCTCCTGCAGCGCCTCGACGGTGCTGCGGGCCTGCTCCTCGATGGTTTCGCCGCTCTCGGCCACGGTGGACGGCGCCAGCGGCGTGGTCGCGCGGCCCTTGTCCAGGTCGCCCCCGCCGGCCAGGCTGGCCTGGGCAATCGCGCGGGCCTTGTCCGGCTTCTCGTTGGTGCGGGCGTTGACCAGGATGACCTCCAGCGGCGTGTCCTCGAACACCCGCTTGAAGCGTTCCGGGTCGACGAAGCGCACCGTCAGCAGCGCCGCATGGACGGCCACGGACGCGCCGAGAGCCAACTGGAGGGTGCTGAGGGAACGCAGCTTCACGAGGGCGGATTATCTCCCGCAGGGTCTTCTTCCGGGGCGGCGTCGGCCATGTCCACGGCAATCGCGATCGGGCCGGCCACCGCATCGTCGTCGTCCTCCGCCACCTCGGCGGCAGAGCCTGCATCGGCGGCCTGGTCCAGCCGCTCGACGACGGTGCCGGTGATGTCCAGCGTGATCGGGTCGATCGCGCCCAGCCGCACGCGCACCCGGGCGCCGCGCGGCAGATCCTGCGCACCCACGACCGGCAGGACCAAGGGCAGCGTCTCGGCGCGCACCAGGTTCTCGCGGAACAGGCTGCAGACCAGCTCGGTGATGCCGTTCTGCCGCAGGTACTGCAGCGTCCAGAAGCGCTCCATCGCACTCTGGTAGCCGTTGTAGGCGGTGTAGGCGGCGTCGAAGGCGGAGATGATCGAGAACAGCTCGGCGTCCTTCGGCTTGAACGGCGCCACCAGCGCGGCCGTCTTGCCATGGCGCGCGCACGCAATGATCTGCCACTGGTTGACCATGTCGGTGTAGCGGCGCAGCGGCGAGGTGCTCCAGGCGTAGCAGGGCACGCCGATGCCGGCATGCGGCAGCGCCTTGGTGCCCATGCGCACCTTGATGCCGGGCGCCAGGCTGGCCTGGCTGCGGTAGATCGCCGGCACCCCCATCTCGGCCATCCAGGCGCCCCAGTGGCTGTTGGCCAGGATCATCGCCTCGGCCACGATCAGGTCCAGCGGCGCGCCGCGCTGGCGCACCGAGATCTGCACCTGTTCGGTGCCGTCGGGCTGGGCACCGTCGTTGCCGACCAGCCGGAAGTTGTAGTCCGGCCGGTTGAAGGTCTCCGGCTTGCCACGGACCCGCTCGCGCCCGGCTTTGCGGTGGCAGGCCAGCCGGTACAGGAAGGACAGCGCGGCCCGGCCTTCCGGGTCCAGCACCGCGCTGGCGCCTGCGGGCACGTCGCCGGGTGCGTGGGTCGGGTCCTCCAGCCAGGGCACGGTGACGACCCCATCGAGCTGGTCGTGCCGCAGGTTGGCGACGATCGGCACCTGCTCCAGCCGGGTGGCGCTGTCGCGCAGCTCCAGCGTGGCCTCGTCCAGCGTCAGGTACAGCGAGACGGCCGGGCAGTCGCGGCCCTCCTGCAGCGTGTAGGCCTGCACGACGCTGTCGGGCAGCATCGTGATCTTGAAGCCCGGCATGTAGACGGTGGACAACCGCGCGCGCCCCAGCTGGTCGATCGGGCTGCCCGGCGTCAACGCCAGCGCCGGCGCCGCGATGTGGATGCCCACCACGACGGTGCCGCTGCCCAGCCCCTGCACGCTCAGCGCATCGTCAATCTCGGTCGTGGCGGAGTCGTCGATCGAGAAGGCCTGCACCGTGGCGCGGGGCAGCGCTTCCTGGATCGGCGGTGCCTCCAGCGCCGGAAAGCCGATGCCCTTCGGAAAGTTGTCGAACAGGAAACGCCGCCAATGGAACTGGTACGGCGAATCGATCGCGCCGGCGCGCTGCAGCAGGTCCAGCGGCGCGCGGTGCGTCGCCCGCGAGGCCTCGACGACCGCCTTGTACTCCGGCGCGTTCTTGTCGGGCCGGAACAGGATCTTGTAGAGCTGCTCGCGCACCGGTTCGGGGCACTGCCCGGCGGACAGCGCGGCCACCCAGGCGTCGATCTGCTGCTGGATGCGCTTCTTCTTCTCGATCGCGGCCAGCGCCTGGGCGATCACGTCCGCGCCCGCCTTGCGGAAGCGGCCCTTGCCGGCGCGGCGGAAATAATGCGGCGACTCGAACAGGCGGAACAGCATGCCGGCCTGCTGCTCCAGCGTCGCGGCGGCGCTGAAATAGTCGCGCGCCAGGTCGGCAAAGCCGAAATCCTCCTCCGGCGCGAACTCCCAGGCGATGTCGAGCTCGATCTCGGCACAGCGCTGCTGGGCCACCCGCAGGAACTCCGCCGGGGCCGGCTTCTCGAAGCGCAGCAGCAGGTTGGCCGCCTTGACCTTCACCCGCTTGCCGCTGTCGAGCTCGACCTGCGCCGAGGACTCGGTTTCCGACAGCACGCGCCCGGCCAGGAACTTGCCGGCTTCATCAAACAATACAAACATGCGCCGGATTGTCCCAGCATTCGGTGCGGCCGCCGGCCGGGCGGGCAGGTCGGGCGGGGATAATCCGGCCATGGCGGTCGTCTTCGAAAAACCCACCCTGCGCGCGCGCTTGCTGCCCTGGTTCACCGGCTTCGACCTCCCGCTGTTCGTGCTGGTGCTGGTGCTGGCCGGCGCCGGGCTGCTGACGATGTATTCCTCCGGCTTCGACCACGGCACCCGCTTTGCGGACCATGGGCGCAACATGCTGATCGCCGGCGGCATCCTGTTCCTGACGGCGCAGGTGCCGCCCCAGCGCCTGATGCGCCTGGCCATCCCGCTGTACGCCGCCGGCGTCGCGCTGCTGATCGCGGTGGCGCTGTTCGGCATCACGAAGAAGGGCGCGACGCGCTGGCTGAATGTCGGCGTCGTGATCCAGCCCAGCGAGATCCTCAAGATCGCGATGCCGCTGATGCTGGCCTGGTGGTTCCAGAAGCGCGAAGGCCAGCTGCGCCCGCTGGATTTCGCGGTGGCTGGCGTGCTGCTGGCCGTGCCGGTCGGCCTGATCATGAAGCAGCCGGATCTGGGCACCGCGCTGCTGGTACTGGCGGCCGGCCTGTCGGTGATCTTCTTCGCCGGGCTGAGCTGGCGGCTGGTGCTGCCGCCGGTGCTGCTGGCGGTGGTGGGCATCGTGCTGCTGGTGCTGTTCGAGCCGCAGCTGTGCGCCGAGGGCGTGCGCTGGTCGGTGCTGCGGGATTACCAGCAGCAGCGCATCTGCACGCTGCTGGATCCGGCCAAGGATCCGCTGGGCAAGGGCTTCCACATCATCCAGGGCATGATCGCGATCGGCTCGGGGGGCGTCTGGGGCAAGGGCTTCATGCAGGGCACGCAGACGCACCTGGAGTTCATCCCGGAGCGGACCACCGATTTCATCTTCGCCGCGTTCGGCGAGGAATTCGGCCTGCTGGGCAACCTGGCGCTGATCGCCACCTTCCTGTTCCTGGTGCTGCGCGCGCTGACGATCGCGCTGGAGGCGCCGACGGTGTTCGCGCGCCTGCTGGCCGGCGCGCTGGCGATGATCTTCTTCTCCTACGCCTTCGTGAACATGGGCATGGTCAGCGGCATCCTGCCGGTGGTCGGTGTGCCGCTGCCCTTCATCAGCTATGGCGGCACCGCGATGGTGACGCTCGGCCTGGCGCTGGGCATGCTGATGTCGATCTCCAAGGCCAAGCGGCTGGTGCAATCATGAGCGATACCGGGGCGCCCTACCCGGTCGCGATCGTCGGCGTCGGCAACATGGGCGCGGGCATGGCGCGGCGCCTGCTGTCGCAGGGCTGGCCGGTGCATGTGACCGATCTGGTCGTGGAGAAGTGCAATGCGCTGACCCCCGCCGGCGCCGTGGCCCACCCGACGGCGGCCGCCGCCACCGCGCAGGCCCGCGCGACGATCGTCTGCGTCGTCGATGCCGCGCAGACGCGCGACGTGCTGTTTGGCGCCGGGGCGCTGGCAGCCACCGTGCCGCTGGGCCACACCGTGCTGCTGTGTCCGACGATCGCGCCGCAGGATGTCGAGGAGATCGCCGCCCGGCTGCACCCGCAGGGGGTGTTCTGCATCGACGCGCCGATGTCCGGCGGACCGGCCCGCGCCGCGGACGGCAGCATGAGCCTGATGGTGGCCTGCGCCGACGCCGTGTTCGCCCGGCAGGAGACGCTGCTGCGCACGCTGTCCTCCAGGCTGTTCCGGATCAGCGAGCGGCCGGGCGACGGCGCACGCACCAAGCTGGTCAACAACCTGGCCGCCGGCATCAACCTGGTCGGCGCCGCCGAGGTGCTGGCGCTGGCGCGCCACCTGGGGCTGGACCTGCACCGCACACTGGACGTCATCGGCGCCTCCAGCGGCCAGAGCTGGATCGGCACCGAGCGCATGCGCCGCGCTATCGACGGCGACACCGCACCGCGCGCCCACATGGCGCTGCTGGCCAAGGACACCCGGATGGCGGTGCAGGCCGGCGCGCAGGCCGGCTTCACCGGCCCCTTGGGCGCAGCCACGCGCGACGCCTTCGCGGCGGCCTGCGCCGGGGGCCTGGCCGACCTGGACGATGGCGCGCTGCTGCAATGGCTTCTGCAGCAACGGTGAATACCCTGCGGCCTAGAATGCCGCATGATCTCTCGCGAACCGACCATCGAGCGCCTGGCCACCGCCAGGAACCTGCTGCTGAGCCCCTTCGGGCTGGATGAAACCCACCTGGCGCGCGCGCTGGGCGAGATCCAGGCCCACCGGGTGGACGAGGCGGACCTGTACTTCCAGTACACCCGCAGCGAAGGCTGGAGCCTGGAGGAAGGCATCGTCAAGACCGGCTCCTTCAGCATCGACCAGGGCGTCGGCGTGCGCGCCGTCAGCGGCGAGAAGACCGCCTTCGCCTACTCCGACGACATCTCCTATGCATCGCTGCTGGACGCCGCGCGCACCGTGCGCGCGATCTCCAGCGCCGCCACCGGCGCGCGGGCCCGCCGCCCCGGCCGCAAGGTGGCCGGCACCCGCACGCTGTACCCGCAGCTCGACCCGATCTCGACACTGGACAGCACCGCCAAGGTCGCGCTGCTGGGCCGTGTCGAAAAGCTCGCCCGCGGGAGGGACCCGCGGATCGCCCAGGTTATGGCCAGCCTGGCCAGTGAATACGACGTGGTGCTGGTCGCGCGTGCCGACGGCACGCTGGCTGCCGACGTGCGCCCGCTGGTACGCCTCAGCGTCACGGTGATCGCCGAGCAGAAGGGCCGCCGTGAGATGGGGCATGCCGGCGGCGGCGGCCGCTTCGGGCTGGCCTATTTCGACGATGCGATGGTGGCCCGCTATGTGGACGAAGCGGTCAAGGCCGCGCTGACCAACCTGGAATCCCGACCGGCCCCGGCCGGCGAGATGACGGTCGTGCTCGGGCCGGGCTGGCCCGGCATCCTGCTGCATGAGGCGATCGGCCACGGCCTGGAGGGCGACTTCAACCGCAAGGGCTCCAGCGCATTCAGCGGCCGGGTCGGCCAGCGGGTCGCGGCCAAGGGCGTCACGGTGCTGGACGACGGCACGCTCAGCGACCGGCGCGGTTCGCTGAATGTCGACGACGAGGGCAACACCAGCCAGCGCAACGTGCTGATCGAGGACGGCATCCTGCAGGGCTACATCCAGGACGCAATGAATGCCCGGCTGATGGGCGTGGCCCCCACCGGCAACGGCCGGCGCGAGAGTTATGCCCATGTGCCGATGCCGCGCATGACCAACACCTACATGCTGGCCGGCGACAAGACCCCGCAGGAGATCGTGGCCAGCATCGACCGCGGCCTGTACGCGACGAACTTCGGCGGTGGGCAGGTCGACATCACGTCTGGCAAGTTCGTGTTCTCCGCCAGCGAGGCCTACTGGGTCGAGAAGGGCCGGATCCTGTACCCGGTGAAGGGCGCGACGATCGTCGGCAACGGGCCGGATGCGCTGACCCGCGTCACGATGATCGGCAACGACATGCAACTCGACAGCGGCGTGGGCACCTGCGGCAAGGACGGCCAGAGCGTGCCGGTCGGCGTGGGCCAGCCGACGCTGCGCATCGACGGGCTCACGGTGGGCGGCACGGCCTGACGCAGACCGCCGGATTTTTCATGCTAAAGTCAAAGCCATGAAGTCCGTGCGATTTTTCTTTGGAAGCTTTTGGTTCTCATGCGCCGCTGGCGGAAGAGAAAACTAGACGCACCTCCAGGGTCGACTCAGATTTCCACCAAACCGCCGGCAAGTCCGGCGGTTTTTTTTGGCCCCCGTTTTTTGACAGGAACCCACGATGAACAGCAGCACCCCGATCCAGGCCACCGACTGGCGTCGCGACAACTCGATGACCGACCGCACCAGCCAGACCGACGACGAACGCATCAAGGCCATCAACGTGCTGCCCCCGCCCGACCACCTCATCCGCTTCTTCCCGATCAGCGGCACACCGGTGGAGCGCCTGATCAGCGCCACCCGCCACCGGATCCAGGACATCATGGCCGGCCGCGACCGGCGCCTGCTGGTCGTGATCGGGCCCTGCTCGATCCACGACCCGGCGGCGGCCATCGAGTACGCGCGCCGGCTGCGCGAGCAGCGCGACAAGTACCGCGACACGCTGGAGATCGTGATGCGGGTCTATTTCGAGAAGCCGCGTACCACCGTCGGCTGGAAGGGCCTGATCAACGACCCCTACCTGGACGAGACCTTCCGGATCGATGAGGGCCTGCGCATCGCGCGGCAACTGCTGATCGAGATCAACCGGCTCGGCCTGCCGGCCGCCAGCGAGTTCCTGGACGTGATCTCGCCGCAGTACCTGGGGGACCTGATCTCCTGGGGTGCGATCGGCGCCCGCACGACCGAGAGCCAGGTGCACCGCGAGCTGGCCTCCGGCCTGTCGGCGCCGATCGGCTTCAAGAACGGCACCGACGGCAACATCAAGATCGCCACCGACGCGATCCAGGCGGCCGCCGGCGGTCACCATTTCCTGTCGGTGCACAAGAGCGGGCAGGTCGCGATCGTGCAGACCAACGGCAACAGCCAGTGCCATGTGATCCTGCGCGGCGGCAAGACCCCCAACTACGACGCGCAGAGCGTGGCCGCCGCGTGCAAGGAGCTCGCTGCCGCCAAGCTGCCGCCGACGCTGATGGTCGACTTCAGCCATGCCAACAGCAGCAAGCAGCACGAGAAGCAGCTCACGGTCGCGCGCGACGTCGCCGGCCAGATCGCCGGTGGCTCGACCAGCATCTTCGGCGTCATGGTCGAGAGCCATCTGCAGGCCGGCGCCCAGAAGTTCACGCCGGGCAAGGACGACGCCAGCCAGTTGGAGTACGGCCGCAGCATCACCGACGCCTGCCTCGGCTGGGAGCATTCGCTGGAACTGCTGGACGTGCTGTCCCAGGCCGTCGCCGCCCGCCGCGCCC
>JAEUOX010000485.1 GCA_016790475.1 Rhodoferax sp.
TCCGTTGCCCGTGAGGGTGTCATTGAAGGCACTGCCCAGCAGGTTCTCGATGCTGATCAGGATGTCCAGCCACTGGCCGGCGCTGACGAACTGGGTGCCTGCCACGTTCAGGTCCACCGTCACCGGCTCGGCCGCATCCTCGTACCCGGCCGTGTCGCTGCCGCCCTGACCCATCAGCGTGTCCTCGCCCGGGCCACCGGCCAGCAGGTCGTTGCCCTCGTCGCCGACGATCAGGTCGTTGCCCCCGCCGCCCAGCATGCGGTTGCTGCTGCCGGCGGCATCCACCACGCCATCGAAATCGGTGTTGTCGACCGTCGCCGCGTACAGGTAGTCGTGGCCTTCGCCGCCTTCCAGCGTGTCGCTGCCGGTGCCGCCCAGCAGGTAGTCGTTGCCGGTACCACCCAGCAGGTAGTCGTTGCCGCTGCCGCCGTACAGCCGATCCTGGTCCGCACCGCCGTCGAGCCAGTCGTTGCCCTGGTTGCCGAAGATCCGGTCGTCGCCGCCCAGGCCACTGAGCGTGTCGTCACCCTGCAAGCCATAGAGCGCGTCGGCCCCGGCGCTGCCGGGCAGTTGTGCGGACGAGTCCGCCTGCGGCGTGCCGGCCGTGGAGGTCGAGCCGCTGGCAAAACTCGCGGCCGTCAGCGGGACGCTGCCCTGCAGCTCGATGCGCAGGTCGTTCGCGTCTACCAGGCCGTCGTTGTTGCGGTCCAGGTAGACCAGCGTCAGCCCGGATGCGGGAAGCGGCACCATCCACAGATCCAGGTAGTAGGGGATGCCGATCGTGGTGCCGGCCAGCGCCACGCTCTGGCCGATCGTGGCGGTGAACCCCGCGGCGGCGGCTCCGCGCCACACCACCGGGCCGCCGCCACTGGTGGAGAGGCCGTCGCTGAACCCCAGGCCGATCCGGTCCCCCTCGGCCGCGTTGAAGTCCATGATGCGGTCCGGCGCCGAGACGGGCGAGTACGTTTGGCTGGCGGCCGTCTGGAAGGTGCTGAAGAAGTTGAACTGGTCCGCGCCGCTGCCACCGGTCGCCCGCGCGGAGCCGAAGGCGTTGAACACCAGTTGGTCGTCACCCGCCCCACCATCCAGCAGGTCCGGCTGGCTGCCGCGCGTGCTGCCTTCCTCGCCCACCACCAGCGTGTCATTCCCGTCGCCACCGGTCAGCGTGTCGCGCCAGCCACCGCCCTGCAGCGAATCCTGGCCTTCGCCGCCGTCCAGGACGTCGTCGCCGTCCCCGGCGAACAGCGAGTCGTCGCCCAGATCGCCCTGCAGCGTGTCCGTGCCGGGGCTGCCCAGCAGGAAATCGTTGCCGCCACCACCATACAACTGGTTGCTGCTGTCGGTGGCATCGGACACATACAGCTGCTGGTAGGTGGTCCCGTCCTGAAAGCCGTCGGCCCAGAGTTCGTCGTCGCCGTCACCACCGAGCAGGGTGTCGTTGCCGGTGCCGCCGTACAGACTGTCATTGTCGGCACCGCCACTCAGGCTGTCCTGGCCCGCGCCACCGAACACGCGGTCCTCGCCGGTGTTGCCTGCCAGCACGTCATTGCCGCGGTCCCCCGACACGCTGTCGTTGCCGGCCAGGCCGTCCAGCGTGTCGTTGCCACCCAGGCCGAAGGCGTTGTCGTCCCCCGCACCGATCGGGATGCGGGTGTCGGTGTCGGCGCCGCCGGTCCCGGTCTGTACCACAAAGGTGCCGGCGCTGAAACTGTCCGGACCCAGCGCGACGGAGCCGTCGAATTCGATGCGCAGGTCCGGCCCGGACACCACGCCGTCCCGGTCGGTGTCCATGTACAGCACGGTGCGGTTGTTCGCGCTGTCGAAGACCGTCCAGAACCCCAGGAAGCGCAGGTTGCCCGCATCGTCGCCCGCCAGCGACAGGCTCTGGCCCAGGCTCGCCTGGAACGCGCTGTCCGCCGCGCCGTACCACACCACCGCCCGGGTGTTGAACTCGCCGCCCTGGCCGTTGGTGATGCCGGTGACCAGCACATCGCCCTGGCCCGGCTGGAAGTCGGTGATGCGGTCCGTCGCCGCCACCGACGAGAAGCCCGCGCCGGGCATCGTGAAGTTCTGCAGGTACTGCCCCGGCAGCGTGCGGTAGAGGAACTGGTCCGCGCCGGTGCCGCCCGACACGGTCGCCCGCCCGAAGCGCGCGTCGGCGAAGGAATAGCTGTGCTGCAGCAGCAGCAGGTCGTCGTCGCCGCCGCCGTCGAGCTGGTCGTTGCCGCCGTCGCCGGACAGGGTGTCGTTGCCGGTGCCGCCCGCCAGCGTATCGTTTCCGTCGCCACCGCGCAGACTGTCCGTGCCCTGGCCGCCATCCAGGCTGTCGGCCATCGTGCTGCCCTGCAGGCTGTCGTTCCCGTCCTCTCCCCAGAGTTCGCTGCCATCCAGCAGCGCCGCGACCTGCAGCGCGTCGTGCCCGCCGCCACCGTGCAGCGTCACGCGCCCGGTGCTCGCGGCGTTGATCGTGTTGTCCAGCCCGTTGCCCAGGCCGGCAAACGAGTTCTCCGGGACGAGGTTGCTTTCCATCAGCATCGACTCGACGTCCGTGGACGCCAGCGAGAAGCTGACCCCTACGGTGCGCACCGTGTCGTTGCTGCCGCCGCCGGCCACCTCGATCACGACGTCGGCGGCGTTGTCCACCCAGTAGACGTCGTTGCCGCCCAGGCCTTCCAGCGTGTCGGCGCCCAGGCTGCCGTCGAGGATGTTGCCGGCGCTGTTGCCGGTGATGCGGTTGTTGGCGGTGTTGCCGGTGCCGTGGATGCCATCCACGCCGGTCAGCGTCAGGTGCTCGAGCGGGGCGGCCAGTACCCAGGTGAGGCTGCTGCGGACTTCGTCCGTGCCTTCGCCGGGCTGCTCCTGCGGCACATCCCCCTCGTGATCGACGATGTACAGATCGTCCCCCAGGCCACCGACGAGCGTGTCGGCACCTGCACCACCGTCCAGGCGGTTGTTGCCCGCGGTTCCGACGATCAGGTTGGCCGTGGCGTTGCCGGTGGCAAGGAGCGCAGTGCCGGCCAGCCGCAGTTCGTCGAACACACCAGCGAACACATAGTCGTCGATCTGGCTGATCAGCACGTCGTAGCCGCCGGTATCGACCACCACATCCAGCAAGTTGTCGACCACGTAGGTGTCGTTGCCGCTGCCGCCGACAAGCGTATCCTGGCCCGCACCGCCGTCCAGCGTGTCGTTGCCGCCGGCGCCGGTGAGGATGTTGTTGGCGCTGTTGCCGGTCAGCTGGTTGTCGGCGCTGTTGCCGGTGCCGCTGACGGCGCTTCCGGTGAGCACCAGGTTCTCGAAGCCCGTCGCCAGCGTGAACCCG
>JAEUOX010000508.1 GCA_016790475.1 Rhodoferax sp.
ACGCAGCGCGGGATCGTCCCGGTACAGCTCCGCGACCCGCGCCAGCAGGTCGTCGCGCTGGCCGGTGCTGCGCGTGGCGGTCCAGGTGCTGGCCGCCTCGGCGCCACGCAGCGCCAGCGGCATCGCGCTGGTCAGCGCCACACCGCCCTGCGGGCTGGCCTGCAGCGCGCGCCCGAGCCAGCCGGTGGACAGCAGGAACGGCCGCTCACCGCCGCTCTCCAGCATCTGCTGGGCGTCGAAGTGCGAGCGCTCCCGGTACGCGCTGCCGACCGCATGCAGTACCAGCAACTGGCCCTCGGCATACCAGCGGTGCAGTTGCACCAGCGCGGGATGCATCGCGAAGAGATCGTTCAACGGGAGCCAGGCCGCGGCCGGCGCACCGGCCGTGGCAGCGGCAGGCTCGGCGGGCCGGTGCAGGCTGGCCCAGGCCGGATCGCCCAGTGCAGGCACGGCCGCCAGACCATCCAGCGCGCCGCGCAGCATCACGACCACCAGCCGCGGACCATCCGGCGAGGCCGCGGGCGCCGGCGCGGCCAGCGTGAGCCGGGCCGGCAGCAGGCCGGCCAGCGCGCCGCCGCCCAGCCAGCGCAGGGCGCCGCGGCGGCCGTCGGGCACGGGATTCTTCAGCACCGCATCACCTCCTCTGGAACTCCGGGCTCACCAGCCACAGCGCGAGGGCCTGCACGCCACTGGCGGCGCGTTCGATCTGCTGGCGGGTGTTGTCGCCCAGGTCCTCGCCGAAGCCCTCGCGCGCCAGCGTGCGGGCGTCGAGCTGGCGGCCCAGCGTCGCGGCAAAGCGCTCGGCCCACTGCACGCGCTTGTACACGGCATCGGGCGAGAGCCAGTCGTCGGTGCGGTCCGGCCAGCCCTGCGGGGACGGGGCCCGGGCCGGCGGCTGCCCCATCGCCTGCACCGCGCCGGCCAGCGGCTCGACCGCCAGCACCGGCAGTCGACCGGCCCGGTGTGCAGAAATCACCAGCTCCTCCGGGCGCTTGTACTTCGGAGGGTTGTCGGGCGACCAGGTCAGCGGATGGCCGAACAGCGCCTGAGCCGTCGCGCGCAGGTCGCCGTCCGTCGCGCGGAACCGCGCGGCGACCGCCTCGACCAGCGCGGCCGGCGGCTCGTCCGTGACGAAATGGCGCACCAGCTTGGTCGCCAGATGGGCCGCACAGGACGGATGCATCGCCAGGTCGCGCAGCAGCAGGTCGATCGCCTCCGGCCCCTCCGGGTAACTGCGGCCCAGCACCTGCTTGCGGCCGGGCTCGTGCAGAAAGGGGACGAAGGCGGTGCCGGTGCCGTCGTTGCGGACGGTCCAGCCGGTCAGCAGACGGGCTGTCTGCGTGACGTCCGCCTGCGTGTAGCCGCCTCGCACACCCAGCGTGTGCAGCTCCAGCAGTTCGCGCGCCAGGTTCTCGTTCAGGCCGCGGTCCCGGCGCTGGCCGGCGCGCGAGGCCGGGCCGACCGATTGCGCGTTGTCCAGGTACAGCAGCATGGCCGGGTGCAGCGTGGCAGCACGCAGCAGATCGACGAAGCGGCCGAAGGCATGCGGGCGCACCGCCTCGTGTTCATGCGGCCAGACCAGCGCCGCCACGGTGGCGCGCGTCGCGGCCACGCAGAAATGGTTCGCCCAGAACTGCACCCAGCGCTCGGCCACCGGCGTGTCGGTGGCCACGATGTGCTGCCAGCGTCGCTGCAGCCCGTCGAGGTTGGTCTGGCGCAGCTGGCGCCGGGCCGGCTCCAGCGCCTTGTCGCCCTGTGCGTCGGTGGCCCGCAGCGTCTTCTGCAGCACGTCCAGGCCCAGCGCATAGGCTTGCGGTCCCGTGGGCAGGCCCGCGGCATCGAAGGGCCGCGGCGCGGCCCACTGCGCCTGCACCCAACCCTGCGGATCCGAGCGCAGCGGCAGCAACGCGGGCTCGGAGTAGCCGAACCGGTGAGAAGCGATGGTGGCAGCGTGCACAGTCGTCGGAGTCTGCGGGCTGCCGCCAGTATCACGCAGGTGCCTTGCCCGCGTCCAGCATGTTCTGCGCGGCCGCCACCACCGCCGGCTCGGCGTTGCCGGCTACCTGCACCGTCGGGAACGCGAACTTGATGCCGTTCGCGTCGAACGCGGTCTTGATCGCCGCATAGGCCTTGCGCCGCACGACGAACTGCTCGCCGGGGCGCGTCATCATCTTCATCCGGATCTGGATCGCGAAGTCGCCGAACTGCTCGACGCCCTGCATCTTCAGCGGCTCCAGGATGTTGGGGCCCATTTCCGGGTCGGCCGCCAGCTCCTGGCCGATCTTCTTGATCAGCTTGCGCGCCTTCTCCAGGTCGCTGTCGTAGGTGATGCCGATCGAGAGCTTGTCGATGACCCAGTCGCGGCTCATGTTCTGCACCGCACCGAGCTCGCCGAAGGGCACGGTGTAGACCGGGCCGCGGTGGTGGCGCAGCCGCACCGAGCGCAGGCTGAAGGACTCGACCGTGCCCTTGTAGCTGCCGCTCTGGATGTACTCGCCGACCCGGAACGCGTCGTCGAACAGGAAGAACACGCCACTGACGATGTCCTTGACCAGCGTCTGTGCGCCGAAGCCGACCGCGATGCCGACGACACCGGCGCCGGCCACCATCGGCGCGATGTCCACGCCCAGCGCCGACAGCGCCATCAGCACCGCGGTGACCGCCAGCGTCACGAAGACCACGTTGCGCAGGATCGGCAGCACGGTGCGGATGCGGGTGGTCTGCCCCGGGTCCGCGCCGCCCGGGCCGCTGCCCTGCGCCTCCGCCAGCCGGCGCTCGATCATCGCCTTCAGCACGAACCAGACCAGATCCGCCACCAGCGCGATCACCGTCACGCTGAACACGCCGCGCAGGATCCGGATGCCGGCGGTGTCACCGGTCAGCAGCTGCACCAGATCGATGCCGACATTGCGGGCCAGCAGCAGAACCGCGACGATCAGCAACAGCACGCGCACGCCGCGCACCGCCGCCACCGCCGCGATGCTGGGCACGACCGGCGCATCCAGCGGTGCATCGATGGGCCGCTGCAGATGCAGCGCGATCGCCGAGATCAGCCGCATCAGGCCGAACACGCCCAGCAGCAGCGCGCCCAGCCAGAACAGCGGGAACGCACCGACGATGCGCAGCAGCAGCAGCACGACGAAAGCCACCGACAGGGACCAGCCCACCAGCTTGTACTGCTCGTCGCGCACGCCGGGCCGCCGCCAGACCATCTCCATGACCAGCGCCAGCTGCACCAGCGACATCGCGTAGGCCACCAGCCGCCACACCCCGGGCTCGACCCCGGAGGCGCGCAGCCACTCGACAAATCCGTAGACGACCGCGAACCAGGACAGGTTCACCACCAGCCGCCGGTGCCAGAACCAGGCCGCCGGCGTGTCCATCGCCAGTGGCCGGAAGCGCGGCGCGCCGGGCGCGAACAGCAGTCGGCCCAGCGTCAGCGACAGCCGCACCATCACGACGATCACCAGCAGGCGCAGCAGCACGTCGCGCAGCACCGG
>JAEUOX010000041.1 GCA_016790475.1 Rhodoferax sp.
CGGCGCATCGTCGAAGTGCAGTGTGCCGCTGCACGGCACCATGCCCGCGATGGCCTTGACCAGCGAGGACTTGCCCGAGCCGTTCGGCCCGATGATGCCGGTGACCCGGCCCGGCGTGCACTGCAGGCTCACGCCCTGCACCGCGCTGCGCTCGCCGTAGCGCACGCAGAGATCCTGGACCTGCAGCTTCACCAGTACCCCCTGCGGCAGCGCAGCACCAGCCCGACGAAGAAGGGGACGCCGATCAGCGCCGTGACGATGCCGATCGGGATCAAGGCACCCGGGGAGATCGTCTTGCTCAGCACCGAGGCCAGCGATAGCATCGCCGCGCCGACCAGCGCGGATCCGGGCAGCAGGCCACGCTGCTCCTCCCCGACCAGCATCCGGGCGTGCGCACGACGGGTGGCGGCGCGACGCCGGCGGCACACAGGGGGCAATCGCCGCCCGCATGCATCCGGGGCTGGCCATCGTCCTGGCCGGTCGGCACCCAGCGGATGTCGCCGTCGGGGATGTCGCCGTCGGCACTGCAGACCATCTTGAAGGCACTGCCCACGCCGGCCGTCGCAGAGGCCACCGACGCACCCAGGAGCAGCACGTACCACGCGAGCACGATGCTCGCGATGGTCCGGAGGCGGCCCTGTCTGCGCATCGGGCGACCATAACAAGCAGGTCCCGCCGGAGGGCTGTGATGAAATGGCGCTCCCGTATCGCCGATCGACCCAGGATGAAGACCTTCCACAACCACCTCCACCATGTCCACCAGGGGCGCCAGGAGATGTTCCGCGGCCAGATGGTGCCGTGCTTCGAGGTGCCGGCCCGGCTGGACCAGGTGCTGGCCCGCGTGCGGAAGCAGGCCCTGGGGCCTGTGCTGGAGGCCCCGCCGCGCGACCCGCAGGCGCTGGCCGCGGTGCACAGCCCGGCCTATCTGCAGTTCCTGGCCGGTGCCTGGGCGGAATGGGTGGCGATGGATCCTGCCAACGCCGGCCGCGACGCACTGCCCTCGGTGTGGCCCAACCAGGGCCTGCGCAGCGACGTGCTACCCGGCAACTTCGCCGCCCGGCTCGGGCGCCATGCCTTCGACTCCGGCTCGCCGCTGACCGCCGGCACCTGGCAGGCCGCCTGCCAGGGCGCCTGGTGCGCGCTGGCAGCGGCCGACACGGTGGCCACTGGCGACCGCGCCGCCTTTGCGCTGAGCCGCCCGCCGGGCCACCATGCCGGTGCCGACTTCTTCGGCGGCTACTGCTTCCTGAACAACGCGGCACTGGCGGCCGACGCGCTGCGCCGCCACGGATGCGCACGGGTCGCGGTGCTGGACATCGATTACCACCATGGCAACGGCACGCAGGCGATCTTCTATGACCGCTCCGACGTGTTCTTCGCCAGCATCCACGGCGACCCGCATACCGAGTACCCGTTCTTCCTCGGCTACCTGGACGAACTCGGCACCGGGCCGGGCGAGGGCTTCAATCTGAACCTCCCCCTGCCGCGGGGCACCGGCTACGTCCGGTGGCGCGAGGCCCTGCAGTTGGCGTTGCAGCGCATCGCCGCCTTCGATGCCGACGCGCTGGTGGTGTCGCTGGGCCTGGACACCTTCGAGGGGGATCCGATCTCCGGCTTCCGGCTGGCCAGCACCGACTACCCCCAGGTGGGCGAGGACCTGGCCCGCGCCGGCCTGCCGACGGTGTTCGTGTTCGAAGGTGGGTATGCCGTCGACGCGCTCGCCGTCAATGCTGTGAACGTGCTTGAAGGCTTCGCCCAGAAGGCGGGCTGAAGCGCCGTGCCGCGGGCTGCCGGGTCAACCGGCCTTGTCGCCTGCGCGCGAACCGGCCCGCGCCAGCGCGAACCAGCCCAGGGCGGCCACCACCGCCAGCAGCAGCGGGAACCCGAGCAGCGGCGACCATTCCAGCAGCGCCCCGGAGCTGCCCGACGCCGCCATGCCGCCAAACGTGTAGGTCAGCACCAGCACTGCCGTGCTGTTGACCAGCGTGATGCCCTGCTCCCGCGAGCCGATGTCGATCATCGCCAGCGTGTAGAGGCTGCCGCCGGCGCCGCCCCACAGGAACACGATCGGCCAGGCGAGCCAGGGGATCGTCGCGACGAAGGGCAGCACGCAGGTGGCCGCCAGCGTCAGTGCCGCCAGAAGCACCATCATGCGCCGGCGTCCCTCGGCACCGCCGTGCCAGCGGTCGGCCACCATGCCGACCGGCAGCATCATCAGGGCGCTGCCCAGGCCGCTGGCCGACACCAGCAGCGCCGCGCCGCCGGCACCCAGCCCCAGTGCCAGGCCGTACAGCGGCAGGATCGACGTGATGCCGCTCTCGAAGAAGCCGCCCAGGAAGCCGGCCAGCATGATGATCGGGTGGCGCACCAGCGCCATCCACACCCCCGCCACGCCGACCCGCGCATGCGGCGCGTCCTCCGCCGCCGGCACCTGCGGGATCAGCAGGCTGACGGCCAGGCCCAGCACCATCAGCGCCAGCACCAGCCAGACCGCCGCCGGCTGCCCCGGCCCGACCCACGCCAGCAGCGCCGGCCCCACGACGAAGGTGGCACCCACCATGGTCTCGAACAGGCCGACATAACGACCGCGCTGGCCTGGTGGCGAGAACTCCGCGACGATCGCCTCGGACAGCACCCAGCGCAGCCCGGACGCCGCACCGCTGAGAAGCTGCAGCACAAACCAGACAACCAGGTTCGACGTGAACGCGAAGCCCAGTGCCGCCGCCGCCGGCACCGCCGCCGACAGCCACAAGGTCGGCCGCCGGCCCAGCTGCTGCGTCACCCAGGACGCGAACGGCGTGAACAGGAAGATGCCGGCCCAGCCGGTGGCGGCGAACAGGCCGGCCACCGTGGTCGAGATTTCCGCGCCCTTGAGCCGCAGCAACAGCAGTGGCATCAGCATGAAATAGCCGACCAGCTCCAGGAAGGTCGACGCGAAGATCGCGAACAGGCCCAGCCGCAGCTGCTGCGGCTTCATCCGGCCGCACCCGGCACACGCGCCGCCAGCACGGCCTGCGCCACCTCGGCGAAGCCGGCGCCGCGCGGCTGCCGGGTCACGTACTGCGGCCGGTGCGTCAGCTGCGGCAGGAAGCGCGCGATGTTGGCCACGCCCACCGCGTTCGGGAACACCTCGAACATCCGCTGGTCGTTCGTGGAGTCGCCGACATAGGCCCAGCGCGCCAACTCATTGTCAAGCGCGCGGCCCCACAGCTGCTGCACGATCCACCGGGCGCCGACCCGCTTGTCGTGCGTGCCGAACCAGCCGTTGATGTGGATGCTGCTGACCGTGGCGGCCATGCCCTCGCTGCGCATGAGCTGCACCACCTGGTCGATCGCGGCCTGCGGCAGGTGGGTGAACTCGCTGTGGTCGATCGCGATGTCGGTCTCGCGGCCGGGCGAATCCTGTGCCAGCCGCGCCCCGGGCACCTCGCGCAGCAGGCGCGCGCTGACGGCGTCCATGCGCGCCCGGTTGCGGGCGCGGGTGTCGGCATCCTGCAGGTACAGGCGCTGCAGACCATCGGGCTGGGGCACGAGCGCCACCGCGCCGTTCTCGGCCACGATCGCGTTCACCGGCCAGTGGCGGGCCATCGGCTCGCTCCACCCGACCGGGCGGCCCGTGATGGCCACCACCGGCAGGCCGGCGTCGCGCAGCTGCTGCAGGGCCTTCAGCGCGTCGGGCGTGATCGCGCCCTCGGTCGTCAGCGTGTCGTCGATGTCGGTGAACACACCGATCAGCTGCCGCCGGTCCGCCAGCGGCCAGTCGTCGAGCGCCCGCATGCTGCTTCGGGCTCAGCCGGCCTGCTGCAGCGCCAGCCCGGCGTGCTCCCGCAGCGGGTGGAAATGGATCTTCGGGAAGCGCTCCTGCGCCAGCCGCACGTCGTAGGGCGAGGTCGTCAGGTAGGCCAGCGTGTCGGCAGCGTCCAGCGCCATGCGCATCGGGTAGGCGTCGGTGAAGGCCCGCAGCTCCTGCGGTGTGTCGGCCGTGATCCAGCGGGCGCCGACATACTGGCAGGATTCGAGCCGCACATCCGCGTCGTACTCGCCCTTGAGCCGGTGCTGCACCACCTCGAACTGCAGCTGGCCCACCGCACCGAGCAGCATCGGCCCGCCGACGTTGGGGCGGAACACCTGGATTGCGCCTTCCTCGCCGAGCTGGGCCAGGCCCTGCTGCAGCTGCTTCGTGCGCAGCGGGTTCTTCAGGATCACCGTCATGAACAGCTCCGGCGCGAAGAACGGCAACCCGGTGAACTGCAGCTGCACGCTGCCGTCGGTGATGGTGTCGCCCAGCTGCACGCCGCCGTGCGTCGTGAAGCCGACGATGTCGCCGGCATAGGCCTCGTTCACCGCCTCGCGCCGCTGGCTCATGAAGGTGACCACGCTGGTCGGGCGCAGTTCCTTGCCGGTGCGCTGGACCCGCAGCTTCATGCCCGGCGTGTACTTGCCGGAGCACATGCGCACGAAGGCGATGCGGTCGCGGTGCGACGGGTCCATGTTGGCCTGCACCTTGAACACGACGCCGGCAAAGGCCTCGTCGTCCGGCAGCACCTCGCGTACCACCGGCTGCTTGTTGACCACCAGCGAGCTGGTGCGGGGCTGCGGCGCGGGGGCCAGGTTGACCAGCGCGTCCAGCACTTCCATGACGCCGAAATTGTTGACGCCGGAGCCGAAGAAGACCGGCGTCTGCCGGCCGGCCAGGAACGCGGCATGGTCCCAGGCGGGCGACGCGCCGGTGGCCAGCTCCATGCTTTCGATGGCGGTCGTGAACTCATGGCCGAAGCGCTGCTGCAGCTCGGCCTGGTCCGCCAGCGGGATCGTCCGGAAATCCTGCGGGCGGCGTTCGCTGCCGGCCTCGAACACCGTCATGGCCTGGTTCTCCAGGTGGATGATGCCGCCGAAGGTCTTGCCCTGGCCGACCGGCCAGGTCATCGGCACGCAGGGCATGCCCAGCTCGCGCTCGATCTCGTCCAGGATGTCCAGCGGCTCGCGCACTTCCCGGTCCATCTTGTTGACGAACGTGATGATCGGCGTGTTGCGCTGCCGGCAGACCTCGATCAGTCGGCGGGTCTGGGCCTCGACACCGTTGGCAGCGTCAATGACCATCAGTGCGGAATCCACCGCCGTCAGCACCCGGTAGGTGTCCTCGGAGAAATCCTTGTGGCCCGGGGTGTCGAGCAGGTTGATGACGTGGTCCCGGTAGACCATCTGCATGACCGAGCTGGCCACCGAGATGCCGCGCTGCTTCTCGATCTCCATCCAGTCGCTGGTGGCATGGCGGCTGGCCTTGCGGGCCTTGACCGAGCCGGCGATCTGGATGGCCCCCGAGAACAGCAGCAGCTTTTCGGTCAGCGTGGTCTTGCCCGCATCGGGGTGCGAGATGATGGCGAAGGTGCGGCGGCGCCGTGTTTCGGCTGAATAGGACATCGAAAGCGTGTGAAGAAATGCCGGCCGGAGCGGCTTTGCGTGGTCATCGGCACCGCCCCATGGACAGGCCGATTCGGCGAAAGGTAGAATTATCGCCTTCCGAGGAGCGTTGCAGTCCACACCGTGTGGATGAGGCTCGGACAGCACGGGCAGGCGGCACAGGCCGCACCCGCTGCACCAACGGCGCTCACCCACAGGTCTGTCGGGTGAGCCACCCCCAAGGTTCCCACCCGCCCCACCCGTGGAATGTCCACCATTCAACCACTGGAGTGAAGCATGAGCGCCGTCCTGACACCGATCAAGAACCAAGACTATGAAATCGCCGATCTGAGCCTGGCCGCCTGGGGCCGCAAGGAGCTGACGATCGCCGAAACCGAGATGCCCGGCCTGATGGCCATCCGCGAGGAATACGCCAAGTCGCAGCCGCTGAAGGGCGCGCGTATCACCGGCTCGCTGCACATGACCATCCAGACCGGCGTGCTGGTCGAGACGCTGCAGGCGCTGGGCGCCCAGGTCCGCTGGGCCTCCTGCAACATCTTCTCCACGCAGGACCACGCCGCCGCCGCACTGGTGGCCGCCGGCACGCCGGTGTTCGCCTACAAGGGCGAGAGCCTGGCCGACTACTGGGATTACACCCACCGCATCTTCGAGTTCGGCCCCAAGGGCTCCAAGACCGAAGGCCCGAACATGATCCTGGACGATGGCGGCGACGCCACGCTGCTGATGCACCTGGGTGCCCGCGCCGAGAAGGATCTGAAGGTGCTGGCCAAGCCGTCCAGCGAGGAAGAGGTCTGCCTGTTCAATGCGATCAAGGCCAAGCTCAAGCAGGACGCCACCTGGTACAGCCGCCGCCTGAAGAACATCATCGGCGTGACCGAAGAGACGACCACCGGCGTGCACCGCCTGGCCGAGATGTCCGCCAAGGGCACGCTGCACCTGCGCGCCATCAACGTCAACGATTCGGTGACGAAGTCCAAGTTCGACAACCTGTATGGCTGCCGCGAGTCGCTGGTGGACGCGATCAAGCGCGCCACCGACGTCATGATCGCCGGCAAGGTCGCCGTGGTCGCCGGTTATGGTGACGTGGGCAAGGGCTCCGCCCAGGCGCTGCGCGCGCTGAGCGCCCAGGTCTGGGTGACCGAAGTCGACCCGATCAACGCGCTGCAGGCTGCGATGGAAGGCTACAAGGTCGTCACGATGGAATATGCCGCCGACAAGGCCGACATCTTCGTCACCGCCACCGGCAACCGCAACGTGATCACCTACAAGCACATGGCCGCCATGAAGGACCAGGCCATCGTCTGCAACATCGGCCATTTCGACAACGAGATCGATGTCGCCTCGCTGGCCAAGTGCAAGTGGGAAGAGATCAAGCCCCAGGTGGACCATGTCATCTTCCCGGCCAAGGGCAAGGCCCCGGCCAAGCGCATCATCCTGCTGGCCAAGGGCCGCCTGGTGAACCTGGGCTGCGGCACCGGCCACCCGAGCTTCGTGATGTCCTCCAGCTTCGCGAACCAGACGATCGCCCAGATCGAGCTGTTCACCAAGCCCAAGCAGTACAAGGTCGGCAAGGTCTATGTGCTGCCGAAGCACCTGGACGAAAAGGTCGCCCGCCTGCACCTGAAGAAGGTCGGCGCCCAGCTGACCGAGCTGACGGATGAGCAGGCCGCCTACATCGGCGTGTCCAAGGCCGGCCCGTACAAGCCGGACACCTACCGCTACTGATCCCTGGCGCGCCTTGCGGCGCGTGGTGGGCCATGATGCGTATCGACCAACTGCTGGTCCAGCGGGGGCTGGCGAGCACCCGCTCGCAGGCCCAGCGGCTGATCGGCGCCGGTGTGCGCTGCCGCAGCGCGGGTGTCTGGCGGG
>JAEUOX010000046.1 GCA_016790475.1 Rhodoferax sp.
GCGGGGCTGGCCAACTGCTCGGGTGGTGTGGAGTGCCACTGCGCGTTGTAGCTGCGCTGGTGCGCCACCAGCGCCCAGGCAGTTCGGGCCAGCTTGTTGGCCAAGGCGATCACCACCACATTGAACGGACGGCGCATGAGCATCTGAGTGGCCCACTGCGGCGGATGGGGGCTGGCCAACACCGATCTCGCCCCGCTGGCCAGCAGTGTTCGCACATAGGGATCGCCGCGCCTGCTCAAGCCGCCCATGCGCACTTTGCCCCCGGTTCCGGTGTGCTTGGGCATCAGGCCCATGCAGCAGGCGAATTCGCGCCCGTTGCGCCAGCCACTGGCGTCGCCAAGCACCGCGGACAAGGCGGTAGCGCCCAACACCCCAAGGCCCGGGACCTGGCGCAGCCGCTTGGCCGAATCGCTGGTCTTTTGCACCGCAGCAATCTCGTGTTCGAACACCTTGATGTTGTGGTCGACCTCCTTGAGCGCAAGCAGTTGCGCGTCAATCAACCTGACCATGGGGGCAGGCAACTTCGAATCGATGGCGGCGCGCTGTTCTCCCAGCGCTTTGAGCGCTGCAGGCCTGCCCACCGGCAGCGCAACACCAAACTCGTACAACAGGCTGCGCAACGAATTGATCGAGGCGGTGCGCACGCAGAGCCAATGGGTACGCATTCGATGCAGCGAGAGCACGGCCTGTTGCTCCACAGACTTGACGGGGACCCGACGAATGTCGCTTTGGTGGGCTGCAAGCCAGATCGCACGGGCATCGGCTGCATCATCCTTGTTGCCGCGCACGAAGGCGCGCACCTGACGGGCGGGCAGCAGTTCGACCTGGTGGCCCAGCGCCATGAGCGAGCGGCCCCAGTGGTGTGCTCCGCCGCAGGCCTCCATGACGATGCGCGCAGGCAACAGCTGACCGACGAACTCCCCGAACTTGGCGCGGCTGAGCTTCTTGCGCATGATCTCTCCGGTGCTGGGCTCAACCCAATGCAGTTGCATGACGTTCTTGGCGATATCGATCGCGTAGGTGGTAGTAGCATTCATAGCGGGGCCTCCATCCTCAAGTGGTTGAACAAGACCTCCACTTTGGCACTCGATGCCGTCGGACGCGAGGCCCCACCCCAGTTTTCTTTCCTGGTCGGCGGTATTTCGGGTGGTGGGCTGCACGACAACGCAATCGCGGGTGGGAGGCGTCCATACCATCTCGGTCTTGCGGCCCCATCGCGCAACCCGCTGCGCGCCCTGCGGGCGCTCCGCTCAGACAAGCGCGATGATTTCGCGTGGACCGCTTCTGCCGATGGCCGTGCGATACGCCGGCGCTGCATTTCCGTTCGCTCCGAACTAGGCCGGTCGCAGACTCCCGCGCGCCACCATTGCATCGGTTTCGCTGACCAGCCGGCGTGCCGAAGGTCAGGACTCTCTATCGCCACTCCAGAGCGTCGCGGCAGGCGCAGCCCGGTGGGGGCGATTTGGCGGCGCCCCGGCCGCGAGCACCGCAGGTTGTCGGCGCGTTCAGCGCCCGACCAAGCCGCCTATGAGCCCCCACGGGGCTGCGCCTGCCGCGACGCGCGCCAACGCCAACGCCAACGCCAACGCCAACGCAGTCCCTGAACCGCGGGAAGCCAAAGACCAGCGAGAACAAAGCAGCATCAGGCCTGCAACGCCGCCCACATCTCCTTGTCGCGCTCAGCCGTCCAGATCCGGGGCCGCTTGATGCCGCGTGCCTCGTCGTAGGCGCGGGTGACATCGAAGGGCAGGCAGTGTTCGTAGATGAAGACCTGGCCGAAGATCGGATCCATGCTCTTGCGGACATGGGCCATCGTCTGCTGCAGGTCCATGCCGGCCGCCGCCGCCTCGCGGGCGCCGCGGTACAGCGTCTCGACCCACTGGCGGGTGTAGTCCAGCGCCTTGTGGACGTTGGCAGCGCCCTTCATCGCCTCGCCCCGCCCGGGCACGATCGCCTCGGCGCCGAGGGCGCGCAGCGCCTCGATCGTGGCGGGCCACTCCTGCAGGTGCGCGTCGCCGGTGTAGACGCCGGCGTTGTACTCGACCAGATCGCCGCTGAACAACACCTTCTCCGACGGTACCCAGGCGATCGTGTCACCCTGGGTGTGGCCGGGGCCCGGGTGCCACAGGTCCACCACGACGCCGCCCAGGTCCAGGCTCAGGCGCCCCGGGACCTCGCCGCGGGTCGGGTCGCCGCCGCCGATCACCAGCGTCGGCCATGTCAGGCCGGGCACCGTCTCCGCGTTGCGGAAAAGCCGCGGGAAGCGCTCCATCTCGCTCTGCATGTCCTGGGCGCCGCGTTCGCGGATCAGGTCCAGCGTGCCCTGGCTGGCGATGATGTCGGAACAGCCCGCCTCGAAGAACGCGCTGGCGCCCAGCACCCGCACCGCGTGGTAGTGGGTCAGCAGCACGTACTGGATCGGCCGGTCGCTGACCGTGCGGATCTTCGCGATCAGTTCGCGCGCCATGGCCGGCGTGGCGGTTGCATCGCAGACCAGGATGGCGCGCTTGCCGATGACGATCCCGGAGTTCGGGTCCCCCTCGGCGGTGTAGGCCCAGCAGTGCGCACTCAGTTGCTCGAACGTGATCTTCTTGTCGGACAGGTCGGCCTGCGATGCGAAGGCCTTCGTGGGGGTGGTCGGTGCAGTCATGGGCGGTCTCCGGTCTGCGCGCCGATGCGGTGCGGCGCTCGGCTACAGTGTTGCATGTTTCCGGCCCTGTTCCGCTTCTTCGAGTCCCGGGTGCGATCCACCGCACCGCCGCCCACTGGCGCGCCGCCGGCCGGGCTGCTGGCCTTCTACTGGCATTTCATCCGGCAGGCGCGTGTGCTGTTCCTCGGCATGCTGCTCAGCTGCCTGCTGGTGGCGCTCAGCGATACCGTCACGCCGGTGCTGATCGGCCGCCTGGTCGCGCTGATGACCGCCACCGACCGCACGGCGGCGCTGCAGGGGGCGGCGCCGGACCTGATGGCGATGGTGCTGTTCCTGCTGGTGCTGCGGCCGGCCATCCTGCTGTTCGACAGCCTGCTGCGCTTCAACGCGGTCATGCCGGGCGTAACCAGCCTGGTACGCTGGCAGAACCACTGGCATGTGGTGCGCCAGAGCTGGCCCTTCTTCCAGGACGACTTCGCCGGACGCATCGCCAACCGCGTCGTGCAGACCGGCAACGCGCTGCGCGAGAGCGCGGTGTCCGGCGTGCGGGCGGTCTGGTACATCGTCGTCTATGGTCTGAGCACGATCCTGCTGATGTGGCAGGCCGATGCGCGGCTGGCGCTGCCCACGGTGGCCTGGTTCGCGGCCTACGTGCTGTTCCTGCGCCACTTCGTGCCGCGCATGCGTGATCTCTCCAAGGCCAGCTCCGAGGTGCGTTCGCGGGTCGTTGCCCGGGTGGTGGACACCTACACGAACATCCTGACGGTCAAGCTCTTCGCGCGACCAAGCGACGAGGACGCACACATCCGCGAGGTGATCGACGACCACCACCAGGCGATCGCCCGGCACATGCGGCTCGTCACGCAATTCATCTGGACGCTCTGGATGCTCAACGCGCTGCTGCTGGTCGCCACCGCCGGCATCGGGCTGATGCTGTGGCAGGACCACCGGCTGGAGGTCGGCACCTTTGCGATGGCGTTGCCGCTGGCCTGGCAGATCGCCAGCACCGCCGGCTGGGTGTCCTGGGAAGTCGCCGGCATCTTCGAGAACGTCGGCGTGGTGCAGGAGGGCATGGAGACGATCGCCGTGCCGCTGACCATGACAGACCGGCCCGGCGCCCGGGCGCTGCAGGTGCGCCAGGGCGAGATCCGCTTCGAGCGGGTGCGCTTTGCCTACGACCCGCAGCGGCCGGTGCTGGAGGACATCGACATCACGGTGCGCCCCGGCGAGCGCATCGGCCTGGTCGGCCGCTCCGGCGCCGGCAAGTCCACGCTGGTCAATCTGCTGCTGCGCTTCTACCAGCCGGTGAGCGGCCGCATCCTTATCGACGGGCAGGACATCGCCGAAGCCACGCAGGACAGCGTGCGCGCGCAGATCGGCATGGTCACGCAGGACACCTCCCTGCTGCACCGCTCGATCGCCGCGAACATCCGCTACGGGCAGCCGGCAGCGAGCGACGCCGAGGTGGAGGCCGCCGCGCGGACCGCCCATGCGCACGCATTCATCCTGGGGCTGCGGGACTGGAAGGGCCGCGAGGGCTATGCGGCCCATGCCGGCGAGCGCGGTGTGAAGCTCTCCGGCGGCCAGCGCCAGCGGGTCGCGATCGCGCGGGTGGTGCTGAAGAACGCACCGATACTGATCCTCGACGAAGCCACCTCCGCACTCGACAGCGAGGTGGAACAGGCGATCCAGGAGCAGCTGCGCGGGCTGATGGACGGCAAGACCGTGATCGCGATCGCGCACCGGCTGTCGACCATCGCGCAGATGGACCGCCTGCTGGTGCTGGACCAGGGGCGCGTCATCGAACAGGGCACGCATGCCGAACTGCTCGCGCGCGACGGGCACTATGCCGCGCTGTGGCGGCGGCAGTCCGGCGGGTTTCTGGGCGACGGCACGACCGAAGGCAAGCCGGCACCGGCATCCGGGACCGCCAGCCCTACGGCAGCGCCTGTCGGCTAGGCGTCACCGGGCGGCGGGTCGCCGGCCGCTGCACGGGTAGTCCGAACGGACTATGCCGATCGTGTCCCGCCTGTCGAAAGCTTTGACAGCGCTTCGTCACCGATGGCCGTTACGTTGCCGCAACCCCTTGATACAGCAAGGCAAGCCGTCCAGAGGCGCAGAATTTGCTTGAGCGAGGCGCCCTTGTCACAGGGCAAAGGCTTTCATCTTTTAGGGAGATTCTTTCGATGAACATCCACAGTGTTCGGCTTCGCGCCGTGCCCGTCGCCGTCGCCGTCCTGCTTGGCGGCCTCTGGTCTTCCGCCAACGCGCTGCCCGTCACCTACGGCAACATCACGCTGGACGCGTCCTACCACCTGGGCGGTACCTACTCGGGCGGGACGGTACCGGCTGGCGTCATCGATGGCATGACCGATCCCTCCGCCACCATCTACACCACCCCGGGCGGCGCGGACCTGTACCTCTTCACGAACGACGCGAACGGCAACAACGCCTTCTTTCACACCTACGGGTTCACCGGCGCCTACACCTACTTCGGTGCCCGCGCTTCCGGTGCCGGCGACTTCTTCGCGTCGACCCGTGCGACCTTCTCGCAGGTGTTCACGAACACCACGTCCTCCGCCCAGCTGTTCAACTTCGCATTCCATGTCGCCGGCGGTGACGTCGGCATCACCGGGCAGGGTTCCGGCTATGCCGACCTGATGCTCAACATCAAGAAGAACGGCAGCTCCGTGGCCCGCAGCCGGACCACGATCACGCAGAGCAGCTCCGGCAGCGCCAGCTGCGACGACAGCTCCAGCGATCTCGGCGCCCTGGGCAGCTACATGGGCTGTGCCAGCCCGACCGGCGCCAGCGACGGCGGGGGTCTGTACAACGTCAACATGGGCCTGATCGGTGCCGGCGAGTCCTTCGTGCTGGACTACGACATCATCGCGACCGTTTCCGGCAACCTGACGCAGGGCACCCGCATCGAGGAGCATTGCACCGGCGGTTATGGCGGTTACGGCGATGTGGCCACGCTGCTGTCCGTCGGCACCAACAACGGTTACGGCGGTGGGAGCATCTGCGAGTTCGTCACGGTTCCGGTGCTCGGGGAGGCGATCGCACGCTCCGGCGACCCGTTCGCCGCGCCGATCTTCGTCAATGGCGTGCCCGTCAACGATCCTGGCCCGGGCGGCAACCTGCAGGGCACCTTCAATGACGTGCCGGAGCCCGGATCGGTCGCCCTCGTCGGGCTGGGCCTGGCGGGCCTTGCGGCCATGCGACGCTACCGCAAGCAGGGCGACACGACCTGAGGCCGGTCAGGCGCCCTGGCGACGGCACCCCCGGGGTGCCGTCGTCGTTTCTGCGTCGGGGTGCGCAGCGGGTTAGCATCGACAGCGATGGCGCGGATTCTTTTTGCTTGGGAACTGGGGGGTGACTATGGTCACCTGGCGCGCCTGCTGCCGGTCGCGCAGGCCTTGAAGGCGGGCGGCCACGAGGTCGTGTTCGCCGTACGGGACCTGCTCGGCGCCGAGGCGATCCTGGCGCCGCACCAGATCCGCTGTTTCCAGGCACCGCTGTGGCTGGGCCATGTCACGCGGCTGCCGGATCCGATCAGCTACCCGGAAATGCTGATGCGCTTCGGCTTCCTGAACGCGCGGGCCCTGACAGGGATCTGCCGCGCCTGGCGCAACCTGGTGGATCTGCTCCAGCCCCAGCTCCTGGTGCTGGACCATGCACCGACCGCGCTGCTCGCCACCCGGGGGCTCGCGCTGCCCCGGGTCAACTTCGGCGACGGGTTCTGCATTCCGCCGGCCGGCCGCCCGGTGCCGCATTTCCGGTGGTGGCAGCGCGAGAACCAGGTCCGATTGCAGGACTCCGAGCAGCATGCACTCGCGACCGCCAACCAGGTGCTGCAGACCCTGGACGCGCCGCCTCTGATCGGCATGGCCGACCTGCAGCAGTGCGACGCGACGCTGATGTGCACCTTCGCCGAACTGGACCACTACGGCGAACGCACCGCGCAGCCCTACCTGGGCCCGATCTTCACGCTGGGTCAGGGCGAGGCGCAGGACTGGCCGGGCGATACGCCGGCGCCGCGGATCTTCGCCTACCTCAAGGCCGGCTATCCGGCGCTGGATGCGGTGTTGGGCGCGCTGCAGGCCAGCGGCGCGCAGGTGCTGGTCCATGTGGCCGGCGCGGCGCGCCAGACGGTCACCCGTTTCAGCAACGGGAAGATGCGGGTGTCGCCCGAACCGCTGAGCATCACGCAGATGGCGGCGCAATGCGATCTGGCGCTGTGCCATGGCGGAGCCGGCACGACAGCGGCGATGCTGCTGGCCGGCAAGCCGCTGGTGCTGCTGCCGATGCACATGGAGCAGATCATGACCGCCCAGCGCCTGGCATCCCTGGGCGCCGCCGTGGGCGTGACGCCCGATGCGACCGCGCAACTGACGCGCCTGCTGCGCAAGGCCCTGGCCGACGCGGCGCTTTCCGAGGCAGCCCGCCGGTTCGCGCAGACCCATACCGGCTACGACCAGCAGGCCAGCATCACCGCCGCAGCCGCCTGCTGCGAATCCCTGCTGACGGCACCGCGATGAGCTTCCAGCCGCACTTCTCGGTCGTTATCTGCAACTACAACTACGCGGCCTTTGTCGGCGACGCGATCCGCAGCGCGCTGGCCCAGGACTACCCTGCCGACAGGGTCCAGGTGGTCGTCGTGGACGATGGGTCCACCGACCAGCCGGACGCCGTCTATGCCGCGTTCGCCGGTCACCCCCAGGTCCTGGTCGTGCGCCAGCCCAACCGGGGGCAGACCGCCGCCTTTGCGGCCGGCGTGCAGGCCTGCACCGGCGACTATGTCTGCCTGCTGGATTCGGACGATCTGTTCCTGCCGGCCAAGCTGGCCCGGGTGGCGGACCACATCCGGACGCTGGGCGAGGCACCGGACGACCTGTTCCTGTGCCACGACCTGCAGGTGCTCGACACGAGCCAGGATCCGCCCCAGGTGCACGGCGCCACCTGGTTCACGATGGTGGGCATCGACCAGTGCCCGGACTGCCTGACGCTGGACCAGCCGATCCGGCACTTTCCGTTCTCCATCCCCTGCGGGCTGGTGTTCTCGCGCGCGCTCGTGGCAGCCTGCCTGGATGCCCTGCCGACCTGGGACTTCCAGCGCGGTGCGGACGGCATCCTGTGCCCCTCGGCCTTCCTCAAGACCGGGCGGGTGCACTACCTGCGCGAACGGCTGGGCGTCTACCGCATTCACGGCGGCAACGATTTCGCCCGCCTGGTGGATGGCCGCTATGAGCCGCGTTTCAACCCGCACGCACGTGCGCCGAAGTCGTTGCGGCATCTGGAGCACTGGGTCGACATGCTGGATCTGCCGCCGGAGCATCGCGCCCGGGCCCTGGACTACCTGCGCCGGCTCGAGCACCACGGGCGCCGGCTGTCGGCTTCGCGGGGATTGCGCGAGCCCCCTGTCTCGGTGATCGGCCTGCCCGGCGCCGACGGCACCGCCTTCACCAACGCACAGGCCAGCGAGAGCCTGCAGTCCGCAGCGCAGGTGGAGTTCCTGGTGCCGGCCGACCAGGCGACACACGAACTGGTGCAGTTGGCCGAGGGCTACCGCCGTGCGCAGGGCGAGTACCTGGTGTTCCTGCCCGCCGGGGACCGGCTGGACCGGACCTTCGTCGAGCGGCACCTGTTTCTTCGCCAGCACGGACCGCTGGTGGCCGTCAGCTGCAGCGATGTCCGGCTGACCAGCAGTGCCGGCAGTCTGATCAGCGCGGATGTCTACCGCAACAGCGGCGCGTGGAAGCAGGCGATGCAGCAGATTCCGCCGCTGGCGACCCGGCTGCAGGACTGGGTGGCGCCACCCCGCAGCGCCTGCCTGTTCCGGCGCACCGCGTTTCTGGACCGGCTGCTGGCCAACCCGCAGGCGTTGGATCCGTCGCTGCAGCAGGCCGGGTTCTGGCTGGTGTTCCAGCTGGCGCTGCACACGGGGGGTGCGGTGCGATTCCTGGAGACGCTGGGCAGCGTGCGCCTTCCCGACGGCGCTGCCGCCAGCTATGGCTACCTGTCGGCCCCCAGCGATCCATCCGCCGGGCTGGCGCCGGTACCGGTGGGCCGGGCGGCCCGCTGGCTCGCCCACTGGATCGCCACGGAGGGCGACCTGTTCCGCCAGTGGCTGCCCGCCGCCTGGCATGCGCGCTTCGCGCCATGGATTGCCGCGCAGCAGGAGGACCCTGCGGGCTGACGCCACAGGCCATCCACCAAAAAAAACTGGCCCGAAGGCCAGTTTTTCTGTGTGACAGCGTTGTCTGTGAAGGGGATCAATCCTTGCGGAAGTCGTCGTGGCAGGCCTTGCAGGCGCCACCGACCGGGCCGAAAGCGGCCTTGATGTTGTCCAGATTGCCGGTCTTGGCCGCGGCGGCCAGCTTGCTCATCTCGCCTTGCATCTTCTCGGCGGCAGCCTTGAACTTGGCGTTGTCGCTCCAGATCTCGGGCTTGGCGCGGGTGTTGCCGGTGCCGGAACCTTCGACAAAGGCGGCCCACGGCAGCTTGGACATCGTCTCGGCAATCGCCGCGTTGGCGGCGGCGGCATTGGCGTCGAACGGCGCGCGGCCGGACGCCATGGCGCCGACGCGACCGAAGTGGTTCGCCATGATGGTCAAGGCCGACTGGCGGTACTTGATGGCGTCTTCAGGCTTGGCGAATTGGGCTTGGGCGGGCAGGGCCAGAGTAGCAGCAGCGACCAGGGCCAACGAGGCAACGAGTTTCATGAAGATTCCCTTGAGAATGAGAGGTAACGGAAAGTGACTGGCAACAGGATAGAGCGCGCGGCCGCCGCAAAAGTTCTCATTCCGCACAAAATTTAGGGAAACTACTTAGGCACAGCGCCCTCACAGCTTGGCGAAGATCTGCGCCTCGTCAAAGACCTGGGTCAAATCCCCCAGCTTGGTGACCAACTGGTCGAGATCCCCCCCCAGTCGGCGCTCCATCGCCGACGTCAGCGCTTCGATGCAGGGGTTGCCACCGGAGCCGAAGGCCAGCTTCTTGCTGATCTGGTTCGCCGCGAACACGCAGGCGACCATCTCGGTGTCGCGCAGCGCCGCACCATGCTGGTTGCGGATGGTCTCCACCAGCGGCGGCGCGAAGCGCCATTTCTCGGCCAGCATCGCGCCCACCACCGCATGGTCCACGCCGAGGGTCTGCTGCAGCACCTGGTGGAGCGATTCGCCAGAAGCCTGGCAGCGGGACAGCGCCTGCCCGAACTCCTCCGGCATGAACTGCGCGAACACCGCCTTGCCGAAATCGTGCAGCAGGCCGGCGGTGAAGCAGTCCATCGGGTCGGCATCGTCCAGCCGCAGCGCGATCTTGCGCGCCAGGCCGGCCGTGGACAGCGAATGCAGCAGGTACTGCTGGGCGTCGAAACCCGCCGCCCTGGACGGCGGCAGCATGCCGATCGCGGCGATGCTCAGGGCCAGGTTCTTGATGGAGTTGAAGCCCAGGTGCACCACCGCATGGTTGATCGACGTGATCTTGCGCGGCAGCGCGTAGTACGCGGAGTTCACCACCTTGAGGATCTTGACCATCACGACAGGGTCATGGTCGATCACCTGCACCAGATCCTTGGGCGAGCAGTTGACATCGCGCGTGAGCTCCAGGATCCGCTGCACGCTTTTCGGAAAGGCCGGCATCGCGTCGACCGCGGCGGCCAGTTTCTGGGAGAGTTCGGGGGTCATGGCGGGCTCCTTGCGCACACCGTCGGCGGTCACGCGATGCGCCGCAGCGCGGCCTCGATCTCGGCGCGCACTTCCTCGGCGCTGTTCAGCGGCAGCGTCGGGTCCTCCAGCGGCCGCACGGCGCCGGTGTGCGGGTCCCAGTCGACCGCGCCGTAACGCGCCGGCTGACCGGTACCGCGCAGGAACTGGTCGTAGGCATCGCCGCTGGAGTAGTGCCAGAACTCCCACGGGTAGGCGACGAATCCATGCTCTGCCATCAGCGCGGTGATCGCCTGGCGGTTCTCCCGCGCCTGCGGGGACACGAAGGGCGAGTCCATCGGCGTGCGCTCGGACATCTCGATGTAGGGGGCGCCCCGGTCCACCTCGCGGGCAGGGTCCTCGCGCCAGACCACCGAGATGTCGATCGCGCTGCCGGACATGTGCGTGCCGAACTTCGGCACCGTCGCGACCAGCGCCGAGCAGCGCCGGAACATGAACTCCGGCGTCGGCACCTTGCCCCCCAGCTCCCACATCACGCTGCGCAATACGCCGTCGAACACCTGCGGCGTGCGACCGAGGTACTTCTGGATCTCCCGCGTGCGGTAGCCGTCCTCCACGCGCAGGATCCAGCCGCGTGCATTCATCGCCCGCGCGGCGCCCAGGAAGCCGGGGATCTGCCCCTCGCGCAGGTAGTACAGGCGCTCCAGTTGCCGGACGTGCGGCCGCTCGGAAAAATGCACCTCGACGCCGGCCGCGACCGCGGCCTCCGGCAGCGACACGAACGCCTCCCCGCATTCCTGCACCGGGTAGGGCAGGATGTCGTTGAACATGAAGGAATGGGCGGCTTCGAACTGTTCGGTCCAGTAGGCCCGCCGGGCAGCGTCGTCTGCGGTCGATGGATGGTCCATCGGCCGATTCTAGGTT
>JAEUOX010000050.1 GCA_016790475.1 Rhodoferax sp.
CGCCTTCAGGTAGCTGCGCAGGATCTCCTTCTTTTCCGGGGTCGGACCCTCATGGACCCGATACAGGCCCGGGTGTTTGCTCTGCAGGATGAAGTCGGCGCTGCAGACATTGGCCGCCAGCATCGCCTCCTCGATCAGCCGATGCGCATCGTTGCGGGTGCGGGGCACGATCTTCTCGATGCGGCCGCTCTCGTCGCAGACGATCTGCGTCTCGACCGTCTCGAAATCGACCGCGCCGCGGCGGCTGCGCGCCGACAGCAGCGCACGGTATGCGTCGTGCAGATGCAGCAGGTCCTGGATGCGCTCCTTGCGCCGCAGCGCCTCCGGCCCCCGGGTGTTGGCCAGGATGGCGGCCACCTCGGTGTAGGTAAAGCGCGCATGGCTCCACATCACCGCCGGGTAGAACTGGTAGGCGGTGACCTCGCCGCTCGCAGCGACGAACATGTCGCAGACCATGCACAGCCGCTCGACCTCGGGGTTCAGCGAACACAGGCCGTTGGAGAGCTTCTCCGGCAGCATCGGAATCACCCGGCGCGGGAAATACACGCTGGTGGCACGGTCGTAGGCGTCGACGTCGATTGCCGAGCCGGTCTCCACATAGTGGCTCACGTCGGCGATCGCGACCAGCAGCCGCCAGCCCTTGACCGCGGCCTTGCCACGCCCCTGCGTGGCCGGCTCGCAATACACCGCGTCATCGAAGTCGCGCGCGTCCTCGCCGTCGATGGTCACCAGCGGCACGTCCGTCAGGTCGACCCGCTGCTTCTTGTCCTGCGGCCGCACCTTGTCGGGCAGCGCGCGGGCCAGCGCGATGCAGGCCTCGGAGAATTCATGGGGCACGCTGTACTTGCGCACCGCGATCTCGATCTCCATGCCGGGATCGTCGATCTCGCCCAGCACCTCCTTGACCCGCCCGACCGGCTGGCCGTAGAGCGCCGGTGGCTCGACGAGTTCGACGACGACGACCTGGCCCGGCTTGGCCGTGCCGGTGGCGCCCTTGGGGATCAGCACGTCCTGGCCGTAGCGCTTGTCCTCCGGCGCGACCAGCCAGACACCGCCCTCCTGCAGCAGCCGCCCGATGATGGGCTGGTGCGGGCGCTCGACGATCTCGACGACGCGGCCCTCCGGGCGACCCTTGCGGTCGCTGCGCACGATCCGCACCTTGACGCGGTCCTTGTGCAGCACCGCACGCATCTCGTTGGGCGGCAGATAGATGTCCGACTCGCCATCGTCGCGGGTCACAAAACCGTGCCCGTCGCGATGTCCCTGGATCGTTCCTTCAACTTCATCCAGCAGGCCGCTGGTTTGGCTCATATTTTTGATACACTCTCCTCTTTCCTGAAATGCCCAGGTGGCGGAATTGGTAGACGCACTAGTTTCAGGTACTAGCGAGTAACATCGTGGGGGTTCGAGTCCCTTCCTGGGCACCATGTTAAATGGGTTGGATTGAAAAGCCGCTGCACTGTCAGCGGCTTTTTCTTTGGCGCTGCGGCCGGCAG